>NZ_JBQYLE010000017.1:0-22658 GCF_052681095.1 Granulosicoccus sp. 3-233 | reverse complement strand
GATACGCCCGATACGCCCGATACGCCCGATACGCCCGATACGCCCGATACGCCCGATACGCCCGATACGCCCGATACGCCCGATACAGCTGATGTGCCGGAGCTTCCTCGAGCGTCAGTCGTAGCCGGTGCTGCCTGATAGCCGTCATCCAGGCGCAGAGCGCCCACAGTGATCATCGGGTTGTCGGCATGGAACCGAGGTCGTCCACGACTCATTCCGGAGGACGGCGAGAGCAGTTGTATTCCCGGTATGTTCCGCAACGCCTGTTCTACCTGATCAAGATCGGTGCGCTGCTGCAATTGCACCGCCAGAGTGATGGTATGGCCCCGCCACACCGGTACGCGCGTGGCAAAGGTGTGTATTGGAAAGGCCTGCGAGAAGATCACGCCGAGTTCGTTTCTCAAGGCCCGTGCTTCACCGGGAAGATGTCCGACAACCTGATCGTGAATGGCATGCGCCTGCATGCCGGGAATGTCGGTGCCGCTGATGGCCTGGAGTGCCGTGATGGTAGCTGTCCGAATGCCGAAGCCGGATTGCAGTGCCTGCAGTGGCAAGGAGCACATGGCTGTCGTGCAGTTGGGTGTCGCATAGTGCTGTAGGCCTGGATCGAGGGCTTGCAGCCTGCCCGGGACGACCAGAGACTGCCGAAGACGGGCGTATTCCGCATGTGTCAGCACCCGGGTGCCGCGTGCCAGATGAGCCGACTCGATCTCCTGCGCACCGTCATCCGGCAGGAAGGAAGCCAGAAGAGGTGCATGGCTCTGTGCTTCCGGTGGTAGCAAGGGAACCTCACGAAATGCTTCGGCCACCTGAGGGTCGAGCGACCAGTCTTCAGAATCGGCTATGGAATCAACACCTTGTAGTGCCAGTCGATCATGCAGGCTGCAGACCTTGAAGCGTGTCGAACCAGCCAGTCTTGCCAGCAGATGTTGACCCAGCAGCGTGTTGGCGCCCGCTATGGAGAGAGAGACCTGCGTCATGAATTCGTCCGGGAAATCGAAACTTGTTTGAAATGTCAGAAAAACTATCTTAACATGTCACAAACGCAATCGTGAGATGTCAATGTACGATCCGGCTTCACCCCTGCTTCGCGTCGGCGACAATTTCGGTAACCCGCCCGGACCGGAAGCCAAGGCGCGCTTTGCTGAAGATCGCCTGCTGGATGCGGTCATCTGGTGTGAAATCATGCCGGGCGACACGGTCACCGAGGCGGATGTCATGGAACGGTTCGGCCTGACTCGGGCGGCAGCCCGCGCCGGTCTGATGCGCCTGGGTTATGACAGCTGGGCGAGTCCACTGGCACGCCAGGGCTGGCAGATTCTGCCGATCAGCGGTGCTCTGATCGGTCAGGTGCTCGAGGCTCGCCGATTTGCAGAACCGTCGCTGGCCAGCGCCAGACTCTCGGCCGAGGCTCGAAAGGAGCTGTCCGACATCGGGGTCATCGTGGCCACCTTGAGTCAGCGACGGGAGGAGAGTGCCCTGATGTCCTTTCGGCATTATGTCGATCGGGTCGACAGCCTGCTGCTGTGTGCCATCAACCCGCTCACGGCTCGCCACTTGCGCAAGCTGTGGCACCACTCGGCCCGCATCACGCGTTTTCTGGAAGACGAGCAGGGTGGACAGGCATTGCATCGCGATGATATTGCCGAATTGATCGAGGCAGTACTGGCCGAGGATGGCGACGCGATTACCTCACTGCGGCTTAGCTTGATCGAAGCCCAGGAAAAGTTGTTCATGCGCCAGCTCCTGAAGAGCGAAGCGCCCCTTAGCCATCGCAGCGGTTCGATTGTCAGCCACCGGCCGACAGATGCTGCCAATCATCGGAGAGATCTATGAATCATGTCGTCAAGGGCTTGCTGACAGGGGTGACCCTGGGAGTGCTCTCAATGCCCGTGCTTGCCAGGGATATCACCATCGATCTGGTTGGGGAGCCGTCTTCCCTGGATCCGCAGGTGCAATGGAACCCGGACAGTTACTACGTCTACCGTAATGTGTTCGACAATCTGGTGACCCGAGACAATGAAGGCACCATCATTCCTCAGATTGCCACGTCCTGGGAGCAGACCAGCGATACCGAGCTGACACTGAGCCTGCGTGATGATGTCAGCTTTCACGATGGCGAGAAACTGGATGCCGAGGACGTCGTGTTTTCGGTCAAGCGTATCACCGACCCGGAATTCGCTTCACCGCAACTGGGGCAATTCAACCAGATCATCAATGCCGAGGTAATTGACGATGTCACAGTCAAACTGACCACAGACGGACCCTACCCTGCCTTGCTGTCACAGTTGGTAAAGCTCTCCATTGTGCCCAAACACGTGGTTGAAGCCGTCGGCAAGGAGGCGTTCAATACTGCGCCGGTAGGCTCAGGTCCCTACAGATTCGAGGAATGGAAGCGCGGTGTCTCGGTGACCCTGTCCAGAAACGAGGACTACTGGGGACAGCCTGGTCCGTTTGACAATGCAATCTACCGTGCCGTGCCGGATGCGGCGACGCGTGTCGCCAATCTGCAAGCGGGTACCGCCGATCTGGTTGTCAGTCTCAACAGTGATGCAACGCTGCAATTGCAGGGTGTTGATGGTGTTCAGGTGCTGTCGGCCCCGACCGAGCGTGTTGCCTATCTGGGTGTGAATCTCGACAAACCGCCATTCAACGATCCGGAGCTGCGCAAGGCTGCCAGCCTGGCCATTGATATCGAAGGCATCACTCAGGGCCTGCTGGGTGCGGGTGAAATTCCGATGGCACAATTGGCCAGCCCTGCTCACTTCGGCTATGCCGATGATGTCGACGCACTCGTGTATGACCCGGAAGCTGCAAAGGAAATCGTTGCTGCCAAGGCCGAACTGGCAGCGACTCCGGCGACCTTTGCCACCGCCCCGGTTTTCGACCAGCGTGTTGTTCAGGCCTTGCAGCAGATGCTCAATGATGTCGGCTTCAATGTGTCCATCTCGGTCACTGACATGCCAACCTATCTGAACATCGTGCGCTCGGAGCCGGCCGATAACGCCGAACTGAGTTTCGGTCGTTGGTCATGTGCCTGCCAGGATGCCGATGGCATCACCTATCCCCTGCTGCATTCGGACAGCGCCTGGTCACGCGTGAATGTACCGGAGCTGGATGTCTTGCTTGATACTGCAAGAGTGTCTCTTGATGAGATGGTGCGCCAGGAAGCCTACAGCAAGGTGCACAAGCTGAATCGCGAGAACTACTATGTATTGCCCTTGTATCAGGCTGCTGTTCTCTATGGTGCCTCTTCGAAACTGTCTTTCGCGCCCACTGCCAACGAAAGCATGTTTCTCAACCGCATGACATGGTCTGACTGATCATGTTCCGCTTCCTTCTGCATCGTGGTGGACAGGCACTGGTCGCGGCATTCGGTGTCGTGACGCTGGTGTTCTTCATCCAGCGGCTGGCCGGTGATCCAACGGCTCTGCTGTTGCCCGAAACCGCGACGCAGGCGGATATTGATGCGATGCGAGTGAGTCTGGGTCTCGATCGCGCCCTGTGGGTGCAGTACCTGGATTTTCTGAGCGATGTCGTGCGCATGGACCTGGGGCAATCGTACGTACAGAATGCCCCGGTTCTGGACATCATTCTCAGTCGCTTGCCGCAAACCCTGCAACTGGCAGCCGGCGCGCTGGTCGTGGCTCTGGCCATCGGCATGCCGCTGGGACTGTTGATGGCGATGACCCGTGGTCGACTCGTGTCACGCTGGATCATGGGCGTCGTACTGGCCTGCCAGTCCATGCCCACCTTCTGGAGCGGCATCATGATGATTCTGGTATTCGGTGTGTGGTTGAAATGGCTGCCACCATCGGGTACGGGCACTCTGTCACACCTGATCATGCCGTCCATTGCCCTGGGGCTTCTGTCACTGGCGACCTATGCCAGAATCGTTCGCTCAGCGGTGATCGATGAACTGGGCAAGGACTATGTGCGGTCGGCGCGGGCACGAGGCGTGGGCAGTGGTCGTCTGGTGAAGCATCATCTGCTGCGCAATTCCCTGATACCGGTCATCTCCATCACGGCGCTAGAGTTGTCTCAACTGCTGGCTGGTGCTGTCATTGTCGAGACGGTCTTTGCCTGGCCGGGGCTGGGTCTGCTGACGGTGCAGAGCATTGCTTCCCGGGATTTTCTGGTGGTGCAGGCCGTCGTGCTGATCGGTGCATTCGTTACCATCAGTGCCAATCTGGGGGCGGACATCCTGTATTCCGTGGTCGATCCGCGTGTGCGCCTGACGGAGTCCTCATGAGCAGGGTGCAGGCAATGAATGTCGCACGAAGCGGTCTGTCCTGGTGGCCGGCTCTGTTATTGGCAACCCTGGTGTTGCTGGCGGTATTCGCGCCCTGGATCGTGCCGGTGGATCCGGACCGACAGAACCTGCTGGGGCGCCTGAAGCCGCCGGGATTCGAGGCACGTGGTCAGGTATTCTGGCTCGGATCGGATGAACTGGGACGCGATGTGCTGAGCCGTCTGATCTATGGCGCGCAGGTGTCGATATCGGTTGCCTTTCTGTCCGTGGCACTCTCCGGCGTCGTGGGTGTCACCGTTGGCATGATTGCCGGCTATCTGCGCGGAACGGTGGAGACCGTGCTGATGCGACTGGTGGACATCTTTCTGTCCATCCCGGCGATTCTGCTGGCCATCATCACCGTGGCGGTGCTGGGACCGGGCTTCATCAACGTGATTCTGGTACTGGCACTGACCCGCTGGCCGCGCTATGCACGGGTAGCCTATGGGCAAACGCTGGCCCTGGCCGACCGGCCATTCGTGACATTGGCCAGAGCAATGGGTGCAGCCACTCCACGGGTGTTGCTCACCCATATTCTGCCCAATATAGCAGGCCCCTTGCTGGTCGTGGCGACCCTCGAGTTCGGGCTGATGGTGCTGTTCGAAGCAGGCCTGTCCTTCCTGGGACTCGGCGTGCAACCGCCGACGGCCAGCTGGGGGTCCATGCTCTCGACAGGGCGCAGTTATGTGGCATCGGCCTGGTGGATAGCCACATTTCCCGGGCTTGCATTGTTTTTACTGGTTCTGTCGGCAAACCTCATTGGTGATCGCCTGAGTGATCAGATAGGAAAAGGTAGATAAATGAATTTTGAATCGGAATTTCAGGGCAAACGTGTTGTCATCACCGGTGCTGCGGGCATCATGGGGCAAGCACTGGCAAAGGCCTTTGGCGAGGCTGGGGCCGAGTTGTGTCTTACAGACCGAACGACTGAAGGTTTGTCAGGTTTCGCGGTGGCAGCCGACCTGACCAGTGACACCGGTCTCGAGACCTTGCTCGATGCCGTTAAACAGCAATGGGGTGCTCCCGATGTGGTCATCAACAATGCTGCCCTCTATCCGTCCTCCTTTCTGCTCGATATGGAGGTGGCTGACTGGGATCGCATCATGTCCGTCAACGTCCGGGCCCCCTTCGTTTTGATGCGAGGCTTCTGTCTGCAGATGATCGAGAGTGGCGTGAAAGGCAATTTTGTCAATATATCCTCTGGTGCGGCGCGCAAGATGCGACGTACGGCGGTCACGTATTGCATGTCCAAGACCGCTCTGGATCGCATGACCAAGGGCTTTGCTCTGGAAGTGGCCGAGTTCGGCATCCGGGTCAATGCGCTGGAGCCGGGCTTTGCCGCTGGCAGCGCCGTGTCCTCTCTGTCGCAGGAGCACATCGATCGGGTCATGGCGGCCATTCCACTGGGTTGTGAAACCTCGGCAGAGGACGTCGGGCAATCAGCGCTGTTTCTTGCCTCTTCAGCGGCCAGAAACATCACGGGGACCTCGCTGGCGGTTGACGGTGGCAATTCAGCCGGCACCATGGACGTCTATCAGGCGAAGAAGCATCCGCTGTGATCTGGAACCGCACACCCTACAGCTGGCCCGAAGGCAAGCGCTCGGCAGTCTGTTTTTCTGTCGATGTCGATGCCAACGCGCCATGGCTCTGGCAACACCGCACGGCCTTGCCCGATACCCTGGCCGCTCGCGAGCATCGTCAGTATGGCATGCGAGCCGGTCTGAGTCGCATGGTCGCCATGCTGGACAGGCTCGGTATACAGGGCAGTTTCTTCGTGCCGGGAGTGGTCGCCGAAGAGAATCCGGAGCTGCTGCCCGGACTGCTGGAACGCGGGCATGAGATTGCGCTGCATGGCTATTTCCATGAGTTGGTCTGCGATATCAGCGATGATCAGTTCACTCGGGCACTGGAGTCGTCCATCGACATCTTCGTGTCCCAGACCGGCATTCAGCCTCGGGGTTTTCGTTCGCCCGCCTGGGAGATGACTCCGCACATGCTGGCAGAGCTGGCCCGCCTGGGTTTGTGGGATAGCTCCCTGATGGGGGAGGACGTACCGTACCGCATTGCCGGGGTGACCGAAGTGCCGGTGCGCTGGGACAACGACGATGCCATTTTTTTCAAGTTTCTGGGTGCGGGTGACAAGACCCCGCGACCGGATGCAGATGTGGAACGGCAGTGGGCGATCGAGGCCTCGGCCCAGGCTCGGGATGGTGGACTGTTCATGCTGACCGTGCATGACTGGATATCGGGGCGGGCGGCACGGGTCGAGATGCTGGAGAGAATCCTGCGCCGCTTGATCGATGACGAATCAGCCTGGTGCGCTACTTGTGGACAGATTGCGGCGCACCACGACACATTGACCCAGGGTCTGGACGTAAGCCTCGAGCGGCATGTTCCGATCAACGACAGGAAAACACGACATGGATAAAGCGGCGGGCACAGAACGTCAACTCAGCGCGTCTGCCAGCCGATCTGGCCAGGCCTGGGCGGTGACCAAACCTCAGGTAGAGAGTGCCGGTGGTATCGTTGCTGCGCAGAACGAAGAGGCGGCGAGGGTGGGAGCTACCGTTCTGGCAAACGGTGGCAATGCCATGGATGCGGCCGTGTCAACGGCCGTGGCCTTGTCGGTGCTGGAGCCCTGGTTGAGCGGCCTGGGCGGTGGTGGCTTTCTGTTGCATGCGGACAGCGCGGGGGCGGTCGAGACGCTGGATTTCAATCTACGGGCACCGGAGAAGGCAGATATTGCCGATTATCCGCTGGTGGGTGGCGAAGGCGGAGACTGGTTCAACTGGCCTTCAGTGCAGGAAGACCGCAATCTGACAGGCCCGATGTCCGTGTGTGTACCGGGGGCTGTGGCAGGTCTGGCCGAAGCGCTGGAGAGGCACGGTACCTTGTCCTGGGCCGACGCCCTGGCCCCGGCCATCGAGCTGGCAGAGCGCGGTATGCGTATCGACTGGTTTGCCGAACTGGCACTGGCCATCGATAGCCCGGGACTGTCAGCGCAGAAGGCCGCAAAGAGTCTGTTTCTGGATGCATCACGACGGGTTGCCGATCCGCAGGATCCCGGTTGCCGCCTGCTGCCGATGCCGGCCAAGGCAGCGATGCTGCGGCGATTGGCCGAATCTGGCCCGCGGGACTTCTATGAAGGACAGGTTGCACAAACCCTGCTGAGCAATCTCAACGAGATCGGTTCGAAAATGACGGCTCGTGATCTGTCCGAGTATCGTCCTGTCTGGCAGGAATCGACACAGAGTGTTTATCGGGACAGGTTGGTGCACACCATTCCGGGTCTCTCCGGTGGACCCAGCCTGGTACAGGCTCTTGCCGAACTGAGTGAGCAGGATCTGGCATCGGCCAGTAGTGCCGAGGCCGCAGCGGCCTATGCCAGGGCCATACGTCAAGCCTATGAGTCGCGCCTGCGAGAAATGGGACATGCTTCGGCGGGTGGCGATTGCACCAGTCATCTGTCGGTCATCGATGAGCAGGGCAATATGGTCTCCCTGACCAATACCTTGCTGTCACGGTTCGGTGCCAAGGTGGTTGCCCCCGACCTGGATCTGCTGCTGAACAATGGCATGATGTGGTTCGACCCTCGGCCGGGTCAGCCCAATTCCATCTGCGGTGGTGCGAAGCCTTTGGCGAACATGTCACCGGTGATCACGACTCGTGACGGTTTGCCGGATATTGCCGTCGGTGCCGCTGGCGGCAGGCAGATATTTCCGGCCATACTGCAACTACTGTCCGCCGTGATCGATCGCAACATGTCGCTCGAGGAAGCGGTGCATGCGCCGCGTATCGATGGCAGTACACCGACGATTCTGGTCAATCGTCTGGCGAGCATGGACACCGCGACAGCCATCTCCGGCATGTATCCGGTGCAGATCACCGAAGACTCTCTGCACCCGGTGCAGTTTGCCATTCCTTCCATGGTACAGGCAGGTCGAGAGGGTGAGCCGAATGTCGGAGCGGTACATCCGAACAGCCCCTGGGCGGCTGCGGTGGCAGCGAAATGAGTCTGCTCGCCATCGACGACCTGGCCATCGGTGCCGGTGCGCTGTCACTGGTGGATGGAGTCACGCTCAGTGTCGAACCGGGCGAGGTGGTGGCACTGGTGGGTGAAAGCGGCTCTGGCAAATCGCTGACAGCGCTGTCGATCATGGGACTGCTGACTGAAGGGCTGCAACGACAGCGTGGCCATATCCATTTCGATGGTGTCGACCTGACTCAACTGAGTGAAGAGCAATTGCGATCCTTGCGTGGATCGGAGCTGGCCATGATCTTTCAGGAGCCGGTATCGTCGTTGAACCCGCTGGCAGCGGTGGGGGCGCAAGTGGCGGAAAGTCTGATCGTGCATGGACGGGCCTCGGAGCAGGAGGCCAATCGCCAGGCTGTCGACATGCTCCGTCGAGTCGGCATCCCGGAGCCGGAACGACGAGCACGGCAGTTGCCGACGGAGCTCTCGGGTGGCATGTGCCAACGCGTCATGATTGCCGCGGCTCTGATCTCCCGACCTCGCCTGCTGATTGCCGATGAGCCCACCACGGCACTGGATGTGACCATTCAGGCGCAGATTCTTGCCCTGATGTCCGATCTGGCCGAGGAGGCCAATACCGCCGTTCTGCTGATCACCCATGACATGGGGGTGGTGGCCGAGCTGGCTGATCAGGTCTGTGTCATGTACGGTGGTCGGGTTGTCGAGCAGGGGCCGGTGGAAGCGCTGTTTGCCGCGCCGCGTCATCCCTATACCAGCATGCTGCTCAAGACCATTCCGCGGCTGGATGAGGAGCCGAAGCAGGAGCTGTTCGCCATCCGGGGCAATGTACCAAGCCCTCGCGACTGGCCTGCCGGTTGCCGTTTCAGGACGCGCTGTGATCGCGCCACCGACTCGTGTGGTGAGCGTCCCGAGCTGCAGGGGCAGCTTCATCGCGTTGCCTGTCATCATGCGCTGGGAGGTGGTCGATGAGTCCCTTGTTGCAGATCCGGGATCTGAAAGTCCACTTCCCGGTGCGTACCGGACGGTTCGGTGGCAGCCAGTCGGTGGTCAAGGCGGTGGACGGCGTGTCGATCAGCATTCACGCCAACGAGACCGTTGCCATTGTCGGGGAATCCGGCTGTGGCAAGTCCACAACCGGCAATGCCGTACTGGGTCTGGCACCGGTGACGGCAGGCCGCATCGAATTTCAGGGGCAGGACCTGGCATCGCTGGATGCGGCCGGCAGACAGGCGGTCTGGCGCGATCTGCAGGTCGTCTTCCAGGACCCGGTGTCGGCGCTGAATCCGCGTCGCACGATTGCCGAGTCCATCGCCGAGCCACTGCAGATTCATGGCGTCGACCGAGCACGGATCCGGGCTCGGGTGGATGAACTGATGGGGCTGGTCGGTCTCAATCCCGATCAACGTGATCGCCGACCGGGTGCGTTGTCGGGTGGTCAGCGCCAGCGTGTCGTGATTGCCCGTGCGTTGGCTCTGTCACCCAGATTGATCATCTGTGATGAGCCGGTCAGCGCGCTGGATGTCTCCATTCAGAGTCAGATCCTGAATCTGCTGATGCGCTTGCAGCGGGAACTGGGCTTGAGTTATCTGTTCATCGCGCATGACTTGAGCGTGGTTCGGCATATTGCCGATCGCGTGGCAGTCATGTATCTGGGCATGGTGGTGGAGGAAGGGCCTGCTGCCATGGTGTTTGCCAATCCGGTGCATCCCTATACGGAAGCCTTGCTGTCAGCCATTCCCTTGCCCGATCCGACCCTGCGCCATCGACGCAAGCGAATCGTACTGGAGGGGGATCTGCCGAGCCCGATGAATCCGCCGTCGGGCTGCCCCTTTGTCACGCGCTGTCCTCTGGCGGAACCGGCCTGTGGGGAAGCACGACCGCCACTGGAGGCGATTTCTGCCGAGCATGTCGTGCGTTGCCGAGTGCGGGTACCGGCGGTTGCCGGCGGCTAGTGTCAACCTCGGTTCCTCATGCTTTGCGGCCCTTGTCTGCAGACAGGGTTGCAGTCTGAACCTTGCCCTGTTGACTGCCCGCACTGCCGTGCGGGCAGATCAAGGAGTGACTACCGGGGCTTGCCCTTGTTCTTGCGATCCCGATGACGTTCCTTCTTGCGCACTTCACCCTTGGCATCGGTTCGTGGGCCACTCTTGCGCTCACTGAGATCTCGGGCTGCCGCGGTTTTCTTGGGTGGCTTGTGGCCGCCGCCCTGTTCGCGGCGCTTGTGATCACCGGATTTGGGTGTCCTGGGCTTGCGAGCTTCCGCTGTGTCGCCAGCGGTGTCATCAGACACTCTGGACATGTTGAGTTGCCGTTCGCAGACCCAGACGCGCTTGAGGTCCTTCAACAGGAACTTGGGCATGCCCGATGGCAGTTCGACGGTGCTGTGTGTCTCGCTGATCCTGATGCGACCGATGAAGGCAGCGTCCAGACCCGCCTCATTGGCGATGGCACCTACCAGATTTTCCGGTTGAACGCCGTGGGCGGAACCCACTTCGACCCGGAAATTCTCCATTTCCATGGCAGCTTCATCGGCAGCACGGCGGCGCGCTGCCCGTGATTCCGAAGCGGCCGACTTGTCGATGGAAGGTGCGCTCTGTTGATCGCTGCTGCCAGTCGTCTCGGCGGCGTCCACCACCGGCTGACGTCGAACGGCTTGCGCTCTGGCATCGGCAGGGTGGGGATTGCCACGTGACCGGTCCTCGTCGCTGTGCACATTCCTGGCTCGGGCCGCTACCGGCTCGGCCACGATACCGGCACGTCGATCGACCTTCTCCTTGCGCTGCTTGCGTTCGCCATGGGCGCTTTTCTCGGTGATCAGCAACGGCTGCTCGCCCAGATACATGCGAGCCAGGGCGGCGGCGACGCGTTCGGGTGGGACGTCATGATCGCGTGAGAAATCCTCGATCAGACGCTGCAGATAGCCGAGTTCACCGGTGGCGAGGTTGTCGCTGATGCTCTGCTTGAACTCGGCGATACGCTTGTTGTTGACCATTTCCACGGTCGGCAACTGCAGAGGTTCGATTTTCTGTCGGGTTGCGCGTTCGATGGCGCCGAGCATGCGACGTTCACGCTGGGTGACGAACAGGATGGCATCACCGGTGCGTCCGGCACGTCCGGTGCGACCGATGCGGTGCACATACGCCTCTGTGTCATTGGGAATATCGTAGTTAACCACGTGGCTGATGCGCTTGACGTCGAGTCCGCGTGCCACGACATCGGTGGCAACCAGAATATCCAGCTGCCCTCGCTTGAGCTTGTCGACCATCTGCTCGCGCTGTTTCTGCGGCATGTCACCATTCATGGCAGAGGCGGCAAAACCGCGGGCACTGAGCTTCTCAGCCAGTTCCAGGGTAGCGGTACGCGTCCGCACGAATACCAGCATGGCGTCGAAGGTCTCTGCTTCGAGTATGCGGGTCAGGGCATCCAGCTTGTGCAGACCGCTGACCAGCCAGAATCGTTGACGGATCGTGGCGGCCGTGCTGGTCTTGCCTTCGATGGTGACTTCTGCCGGATTGTTCAGGTGCTTGCTGGCAATGCGACGGATGACCGTGGGCATGGTGGCCGAAAACAGGGCCATCTGACGAGTCGCGGGTGTCTGTTCGAGAATCCATTCGACATCGTCGATGAATCCCATGCGCAACATTTCATCGGCTTCGTCGAGCACCAGTGTCTGCAGATTGTCCAGTTTCAGGGTGCCGCGGCGCATGTGATCCATGATGCGTCCCGGTGTACCGACCACGATATTGACGCCGCGTGAAAGTTGGCGTATCTGTCCGGTGTAGTCCTGTCCGCCGTAGATGGGCAGGACACGCACGTTCTTCATGTGCGTGGCATATTTGGCGAAGGCCTCGGCCACCTGTATCGCCAGCTCTCGGGTCGGTGCCAGGATCAGTGCCTGCACGCCGCGGGCGTTCAGATCCAGTCTGGACAGTATCGGCAGCGCAAAGGCGGCCGTCTTGCCGGTACCTGTCGGCGCGTGCCCGAGCAGGTCGCGACCTTCCACCAGAGGAGGGATGGTGCGGGATTGAATGGGGGTGGGCGTTTCGTATCCCACGGCCTGGACAGCCTGCAGCACGGCGGCGGGCAAATCGAGGTCTGAAAAGTTCTGTACAGTATTGGTATCTTGCATTGCGGGAGCTTAACGCTTTATGGAGCCCAGCGGTGAGCACACTTGCCCGTTTGTTGAAGTTGTGCCATTTCGTCCGGCACAATACTCTGTCCTGCCACTCCGGTAATGATGGCTGATCAGCCACGATGGGAAATGCATGAACTACTGGTTATTCAAATCCGAACCTGACGCTTTCAGCATCGATGACCTGAAAGCGATGAAAGGCAAGAAGGATCACTGGGACGGTATCCGAAATTATCAGGCCCGCAATCTCATGCGCGATGAGATGAAGAAGGGCGATCTGGGTTTCTTCTATCACTCCAGCTGCAAGGTGCCGGGTATTGTCGGAATCGTCGAGGTCGTGCGCGAGGCCTACCCGGATCACACGGCGCTTGATCCGGAGTCTAAGTATCACGATCCAAAATCCACGGTGGATGATCCTAGGTGGGTCATGGTGGATGTCCGGTTCAAGCGAAAATTCGACGATGTCCTGTCACTGAGCGCCTTGCGCGAGGTCGAGGCCCTGTCGGACATGGTCCTGCTGCGCAAGGGCAGCCGTCTGTCCATTCAGCCGGTCACGGAAAGCCAGTGGCAGACGATTCTGGGGCTGGCCAGCTGACCTTGATGTGGCTGATGCGGCCACATCGCTGAAACGGGTTCCGTTTCACCGAGTAACTGCCCGCATGTGAAAGATTCTTCCGTTTCTCTCAATATATCGATCTTCCTGCCAATAGGTTGAAGTATTACAGGTAATACCGGTGGGAAGACATGGCGGTGCAATCGGATCGATCAGTTGTTGCCATGGTGGCTATCTGGCTGAGCCTGTCCGGTGGCGCTCTGTATGCACTGGCAGACTATGGCAGCAGCGCCGGGCAGGCAGCTCCTGCCCCTTCGCAATGGCCGGCAAGCGTGGCCACCGGCATCACGCCGAGCGCCGATCGGGCCACCGTGGTGTTGTTTGCCCACCCGCTTTGCCCCTGTACGCGAGCCACACTGGTGGAGTTCGAGAGTCTGACGAACCGCCTGTACGGCCTGTTCGATCTGCATGTACTGTTCTTCGAACCGGCTGACCCGTCCGCCATGCCCGAGGTCTGGGGGGCGTCGGATCTGCGGCAGCTCGCCTCCGCCTTGCCAGGTACACGATTGCACGCGGATGTCGATGGTCAGCTGGCCCGGCATTTCGGGGCCTACACTTCGGGTCAGGTACTGTTGTATGACACCACGGGAGCTCTGCGATTTGGCGGCGGCATCACACCGTCCAGAGGGCATACCGGCAGCAATCCGGGTCGCGGCACCCTGATCAGTACCATTCTGAGTGATTCCGGCATTGACCCCCTGGCCCCGATATTGAATCCCGTCTTCGGCTGCGGATTGCTCGATAGTCGAGACGATGATCGTAAATCAACGCAGGAACCGCTGGTCTTCGGCCATGGTGGAGAGGGGAAGGACCACCTCTCTCTGGCCGTATCCGCCCGACATCTGCTGTCAGCCCCCGTCGCGGGGCAGTTTTCATAGTGAGAGTGCAGAGCATCATGACAAGCAGCACAGGTATTGCATCGTGCACCGACGAGCAGCAGACGGAATCTCTGGCGGCTGATATCGAGCGCGAATACCAGCAGGATCGGCAGCAGTATCATGCAAGGATCGACAGACTGTTTGTTCTGTTGTTTCTGGTTCAATGGCCGGTTGCCGTTGTGCTGGCGTTCCACATGACGCCCACCACGTGGGCCGGCACACAGAGTTCGGTGCATCTGCATGTCTACATGGCGATCGGTCTGGGTGCACTGGTGACCCTGTTTCCGGCCTGGTTGGCGTGGCGAAAACCCGGTGAACTGATCACTCGGCTGGTGATCGGTGCGGCCACCATGCTGTTTACTGCCATCTTCATTCATCTGTCGGGCGGGCGGGATGAAGGGCATTTTCATTTCTTCATGATGATGGCCTTCGTGGCCCTGTATTTCGACTGGCGTGTGGTTCTGACAGCTGTTGTCGTGGGTGCGGCAGATCATGCTCTGCGTACCGTGCTGTTCCCCATGTCCGTGTTCGGTGTGCTGGATAGCCCCTGGTTCCAGCTCTTCCGACATGTCTGCTGGGTGGTGTTCGAGGGTTCGGTGCTGCTGTATGCCACCATGCTGATCGACAGGGATAAACGCCAGGCAGCATCGAATCTGGTTCTGAGCCGCAGGCGCGAAGCCGAGATAGAAACCTTGCTGGCTCTGAACGAAGAGGCGACCGCGGAACGCCAGGCGCGGGAGCGGGAAGCGGCCGTTCTGCTCGAGGAAAAGCGCAAGGCGGAGATGTTGCAACTGGAAGTGGCCAACAAGGCGGTCAGACAGGAGCGAGAAGCGGCCGAGAAGATGCATCGTCAGGTAGCCTCTCTGCTGGAGAGTGTGCATCAGGCTGAATCGGGTAACCTGGCATCCCGTATCGATGTGACCGGTGATGATTCTCTGGGACAGGTAGGGCAGGGCTTGCAGCGTTTGCTGCAGTCCTTGAACGCTGCGTTCAAGGAGATCGGCGCCAATACCAATACCCTGGCCGAGGCGGCCAGTGAACTGGCGTTGACCAGCAGAGAACTGGGGGAAGATGCCGCCGAGACGTCGCAGCGCGTGGAGCGGGTAGCCGGCAGCGCGGACTCGATCAACAGCGGTGTTCAGAGCACAGCTGCGGCTACCGAGCAGATGAACGCTGCCATCCGGGAGGTTTCTCGCTGTGCTTCGGAAGCGGTCAAGGTGGGGCAGGATGCGGTTGCGCTGGCAGGGCGGGCCAACACCACGGTGCAGCAACTGGGAGTATCGAGTACCGGTATCGGGGATGTGCTGAAGGTGATCACCTCGATCGCCGAACAGACCAATCTGCTGGCGCTCAATGCCACCATCGAGGCGGCCCGAGCCGGGGATGCGGGCAAGGGCTTCGCCGTGGTGGCCAATGAGGTCAAGGAGCTGGCCAAGGAAACGGCGAAGGCGACCGACGAGATATCCGGTCGCATTGCAGCCATTCAGGCGGATGCCGGTGATGCCGGCAGTGTGATAGCGCAGATCACCCAGATCATCGAGCAGATCGACAACTATCAGACAACGGTTGCAGCGGCGGTGGAAGAGCAGACAGCAACCACACGCGATATCAGCGAGAACGTCAATGCCAGCGCTCAGGGCAGCGGAGAAATCAATCAGCACATAGCCGATATTCTGGCGCGAGTTGAAAATACCAAGTCCGGTACGGAGCAGGTGGATGCGTCAGTGGCCTCACTGCATGCCATTGCCTCTCGGGTGAAGGAGCTGGTGCAGGTCTACCGGGTGGATGGGAGTGTAGGCTGACGTCAGGTTCCGCCCGCGTCAGCCTGCGTGCGAACACCTGATGTATTCGCACACAGTGCCGAGAGCAGCAGGATACTGACTGGCTGATATGCCTTATTCGGACAGCAGCGATTCGAACAGCTTGTCAGCGGTAGCAATATAACCGGGAATATCCTTTTTCCACTCGTTGTTGAGTTTGGCGTTGTAGTTCAGGTACAGCTTGTCGTCGTGGATGGTCCACTGGTCCGGCTCGATCTTGACGAGGCTTTCCTGGGCAACACCGTAGGCGCAATAGCCGCCGTACTGAGGGGCATACCTGGCCGGGTCTGCAGTGAAAAGGTCCAGATGTTCCTGTGTGGAGAACTTCCAGGTTGCTCCCTGCCACTCTGTCGTGAAATCGTCACTGCCTTCCACGGGGCGGCCTTCCGTGAAATAGGCCACGGTATCGTAGCCACGAATGGCGACACCACTGGGTTCGTAACTGAACAGTCCATGTTTTTCCAGTGTATTGATACGTTCGGCAGCCGAAACCTGACCGATGGTGGCGAGAATCAGAAATGCTGAGGTAATGAACAATCGTGCGAGGCGCATGAGGGTTGGCTCTGTGATTAGCGGGTCTTGTACCCAGTACAGCAAGGGACTGCCCAAACGGTGAAAAGTTTTACCGCTTGCCGCAGTTTGTGTGCCGATCGAAGCGGGTCAGCGCCGGCGAAGAGCAGGAAAAGTCAGGAATCGCAGAATCAGTAACAGCAGGGCCAGTGCGGCAGGAAGCCAGCTCATGTTCACAGGCGTATGCTGTTTGCTGGCAAAGCCGTTGTCGCTCAGTCGCCCGACAAGGGTATCGATATCGTTCAGGCGGATATACTCGAGTCCGCTGAGCTGACTCAATTGACGCAGATGAGGTTCGTGCAGAGCCGACAGTTCCTCTCCGGGCCGGCCGTTTCGCTCCTCGATCGGCAATTGAGTGACTTCATCGGCTTGCCAGTAGCCCTGATGCCGACCATTGTTGTCCACTTTCGGAATGCGGACAGCCTGATCGCCACCGACACCGACCAGAAAGCCCTTGACCTCATGTCCCTCCGATTTGGGCATGCCGGTCTGACCGTGGCGCAGAGGCGGTGCTTCATGGCCATCGGTGAACAAGGCAATGGCGGTATGGTTGCCGATGGTGCTGGCAGCTCTCAGGCTCTGATGCACGCCCTTGCCGACACTGCTGGCATTCTTGAATCGCATGCGACCGTCAATCGCTCCGAGTGAGGTCAGCAGACCATTGTAGTGAGCACAGACTTCCAGAGGTGTCATCAGCGTAACCGTACGAGTCGCCGCGAAGATCGCCAATCCGATTTCCGAGCCACAGGGCAGGGACTGCAGCAGGGCAGTGGCTGCCTGCAGGGCGGCTTCGAGACGGCTAGTGCTGCGCCCCTGCAACACCACGTCCTCGACATTCATGCTTTGCGATATGTCGAATACCAGTAGATAGCGATTCACGGGTACGTTGCGGTTGATCGGCGGCATGAACAGCGCGATCAGCAACAGCAGGCTGGCCAGCAGAGACAGGGAATTCCCGAATCGTGACAGAGTTGTGCTATTCACGGCAGTTCACGATCCTCGAAACCGGGAAATACCACGCTGACACTCTTGATGGGTTTGCCGCGTTCATCCACTTCGTAACTTTCGGTCTCTGGAGCCAGGCGCAGGGCCAGTTCGAGATTGTAGCGAGCGTCCCAATGGTCCGGGTATTCTGACAGCAGATCCCTGTAGCGCTGTTTGGCCAGTTCGAGCAGAGAGCGATGTCGTCCGCTGGAACGGTCGGCATTCAGGGCTTCCTGCAGATAGCCGGTTGCCAGGTTGTAGCGGGCAGCCAGGGCCAGCTTCGGTTTGTCATTCTGCTGGGACAGCACGCCCAGCGATATCTCTGCCAGGTCGAGATAGCCGCCATTGAGCAGTGCCGTGGTGCGTGCGAACAGCACCTCTGCGGGCTGGGAATGCGCATGGGAAGCCGTTTCATTGCCGAACTGTTGCGGGGTCATGGTTGCGGGTACCGCAGATACCATGCGGTTGACGGATTCGCGTTCCCGGAATTGCATGAACTGTAGCGCGGATATCGCTCCCGACAGCAGCGCCACCGTGGCGAAGCCTGTGATCACGTATTGGCGTTTCATGCCCAGTGCTCCATTCTCGTGGCCCCGATCAGAGTGACAAGCAGACAGGCCAGTAGCGCCGCCACGAAACAGTGCCGCTGGTAATCGATCCGCGGGATGGTCTCTCGATAGCTCAATGGCAGGTTCTGGCGAGCGTCGATCTGTGCAATCGCATTGGCCATGGATTCCGGATCATTGGCCTGGAAAACCTGGTACTCAACCCCGAGTCCGCTGAAGAACACGTGCAGCTCCACTTCCTCGACGGTGGAATCGCTTTGCAATCCCAGGCGTTCAAGATCGGGGCTGTTGGGGCTGCTCTGGATGTAGATGAAATACAGACTGATTCTGAGCTCGTTCAGCCCCTTGCGAATCTTTTCCTGAATCTCACTGTCCAGACGCGCACCACCGTCGGATACCAGCAGGATGGCACGGCTACCGGTATAGCTGCGTCCTTGAAACGACTCGATGGCGGTCAGCATGGCCAGACCCATATTGGTCTCACTGGGTCCTCGGCCGATGGCGGTTGCCTGCAGACCAGCGCGTACCAGTTCGACATCGTCGGTGAAAGGTGACACCCGCGAGGCGACGACGTTGAACAGGGTCAGGGCATAGCGGTTGTCGGGGCGCTTTGCCAGAAGGTCGAGCAAGGCAGCACGGACGACCTCGCTCTTGGTCTGCGAGGGACGAGCGGCTTCCCAGGCCTCGGGCAGCTTGCGGCGGATATTGGCATCCATGCTGGCGCTGCGATCCAGCAGGATGGATATCTCGGCACCACGGCCAATGCGTTCGAGCTGCTGACTGGACAGGCCGGGTTGCGCCAATCCCAGTACCAGCAGGGCGATGGCGATGCTGGCCAGTGTCCTCCACAGGATATCCAGCCCGCGTGCCTGAGGGTCGTCGGGCAGGAGCGGGTTGAAGGAAAAGTCGACGCTATCACTGTGTTGCCGGAACCAGGGCAGTACAGCCAGTGGCAGCAGCAAAAGACACAGAGGCGTCAGGAAGTCCATGGGTAATGGTTGCGCCATGCGCGTTACCGACTGTGGCTTCTTTCGCGGTTCGCCAGATCTCTGGCGAGCTCCGTGATGGGGAAGGGCTCATCACGCGGGGGCAGCTCGAAGTGCCGCGCTGCCGATGCTTCGAAAAAGGCCCGAATGCGGCTGTCCAGAGGTTGCAGCCAGGGGCGGGTCTCGTACAGTGAAGGCAGATTTGCAAGGCTGGTGACTCGACCGGCACTGTCGTTGAACGCCCGATGCAGAATCTGCCAGGCTGACTCCGCATCCTGTCGGGCTGAGTTGTCTCGGGTTTTTCTGCCAAGCGCGTGCAGTGCCCCCGCAAAAGGCAGACGCCGGACATCGCGCCGTCTGCGCCACAGATACCAGCCGACCCACAATAGCAGCGTGGTGCTCAGTATCAGCAGGCCGAGTCGCAGATACCTTTCCGGTGTGCGGCTATCCAGTGGGGGCAGGCTCTGGTATCTGCGCAGGGCCATAGTGACTGGCGCATCCGGTGCCGGGGCTGTGGTATCGCCGCCGGCGGGCACTGCGGCCGTCAAGGGTCCCAGCGTGAACGGCCAGGCCTGTACCAGCCATTGCGATCTGACCGACACATCAGACTCGACCTCGTCGGAGTTGGACAGCACTAGCTCCGGCAGGGCAGCATGAACGATGGACGATGGGGCGTTGACTATCTGATAGCGGATGGACAATTCGGTGGAGCCGTCATCGGCATGCAATAGCGTGGCGCTCTGACGCTCCAGCCAGGTGCTGATGCGACTGGCTTCGTGCAGACTGCTGATATCCGGTGGTTCCATTTCACCCGGCAGGGCAATACGCTGGGTCAACCGGTCACCAATGACAAGGCCGAAGTTGCGCTCATCGACAGTGAAAGGCAGTGTGCCAAGCCTGGCGTCGGTGGCGGCCTGTACGGTTTCTGTTTCTGTTTCTGTTTCTGTTTCTGTTTCTGTTTCTGTTTCTGTTTCTGTTTCTGTTTCTGTTTCCGTTTCTTGTGCGCTTCCCGTGCCGACCGGCAGAGTGATCGGCAAGCAGGCGAGTAGCCAGATGAGTAGACAGCCAGGCAGGCTCCGCGTTTGCCTGCGTGGATTCGCGCTCATAGCGCCGTTTCCATGAAATGACGCGACAGGGATTCTGCCGAGAAACCCTTGTCCATGAACAAGGGCGTGATGCCATGCGGTTCGAAGGTCTGTCGTATGGCATGGCGGCGCGAATCGATGTTCTCCTGCCAGCGTCTGATCGTCGATTGACGCATGATCAGATTGTGCAGTTTGCCGCTTTCGACATCGCGTGAGCGTAACCAGCGACCGGGGGCTGGCGGGCGTGTTTCTGCCTCGCTCCAGATGACAATGGGAACCACGGTGAGATGGCTCAGCGATTCCAGCGCGGCCTGCAGAAACGCCAATGGAAAGTGAAAATCGGAGACGATGAAGACCAGGGTGGTGCCATGGCTCAGCGTCATTGCCGAGGCCGCCAAGGTGTCAGGCTGCAGTTGCCGGGGGTGCTCATGGCGGGCCTGCAAGCCCGGCCTCTGGCGCAATGAGCCTGCCAGGGAAGCGCCGACGCCACGGCCTATGCGTGGCGAGGCACTCAGATCAGGACGTGGCTCTGAATCGAATACCTGCATACCCAGTGCATCACCGTAGCCGAAAGCGCTCTGACCCAGGGCTTCCATGAACCGGGCGGCGACATCCAGTTTGTTGTCAGGAGCCCCGAATTGCATGGACGCCGAAACATCCATCAGGACTTGCACGACGGTCGCCGAATTCTGGCGCGTTGCTCGAACCAGCCAATCACCCTGCAGATTGCGCAGACTGGCGCGCAGATCCAGTCGCCTTGGATCGGGCTGATCCATCAGTCGAAGGTAGCCCGAAAAAGCCATGCCCGGTCCGCGGGCGGGGCTGCGATGTGCGCCCGGTCTGCTGCTGCGTGACCGGCCGGGTATCCTGTAGACGAATTCGTTGGCGTCAAGCATGGTCAAGGTGATGCAACGGCTTGCATGATCTGCTCGATCAGCAGTGGCGCGATGTCGGCGCGCCGCAGTTCGTAGACGGGGGTAAAGAAGATCCGGTGACCCAGTGCCGAGGGCAGTACCGTCTGCAGGTCCTCGGGAATCAGGTAGTCCCTGCCAGCCATCCAGGCGACCACGCGGGCAGCGCGCATCAGTGCACTCATGCCTCTGGGGCTGGCACCGGCGAGGATCAGGCGTTGCATGTCCACGCCTTCGATAGCGACGCCCGAACGCCCCGGGTCTTCCGTTGCACGCCAGATCTCCAGTGCGTATTTTTCCATGCTGGGGCTGGCTTCCACCCGTTGCTGAATGGCTGCTCCGATATCGTTGAGCTGATTGCCTTGACAGCAAGCGGCCGTGCATTGCTGCAGCAATGCCTCGACATCGTGAAAGGCCGGGTCGAAGATCAGAGAGCCTCGGACGGCATCATCCACCGGCGTTGTCATCGTGAGTTCGAACAGGAAGCGATCTCGTGCAGCAGAGGCAAGTTCGAAGGTTTCTTCCTTCTCGACCTTGTTCCTGTCGGCGAATACCGTCATGTGTGGAAAGCTGTGCTCGCGATTGAAGGCCGACACCGAACGCTCTGCCATGGCTCTGAGCAGCAGGGACTGCACCTGTGGTCGGGCGCGATTGATCTCGTTGAAGAAGAAGGTAGTCAGTGATTCGCCATGATGCAGAAGTGGACCGGGATCAATCCGTGGTTGACCCTCTTCGTTGACATAGGTGTGATAGACCAGATCGCCGGGCATCAGATCGATGGTGCCTTCCACGCGTTCGAAATTGCCGCCAACCACTCGTGCGAAGGCGCGTAGTACCGTGGTCTTGCCAACGCCGACATCGCCTTCGAGCAGAACATGGCCGCGTGCAAAGAGGGCAATCGTGATGAGCCTGATCAGCTCTTCCTGACCGATGACCGCTCTTGCGACATTTTCGCTGACTGCCTGCGCCGCCTGTCGCCAGTCCTCATGTTGTTCATCCGCAATCAATGAGATCTCCTGCTCTGGTGTAAAAGGAGGCGGGCTCTGCCTGGCAGAACGTTGCCTGTGCCTGTTGTCTGCGGGTTTCTACCGGGAAATAGCGAATGCGGTGTCGGATTACCGTGGGTGCGACCCTCAAGGGTTTTCCATCAGCGTCTTCAGATTGCCCAGTCCAGCCTGGTAAGGGCGGTGACGGCAGCCACGGCCGCTTCGTCATTGAGTTCTGCCGGAGGATCATTGTTGGGGTAGCCGCGATAGAATGCGCCTTTCCAGGTCACCAGGCTGCCGGAGTCGGTCGCCTTGACGGAGATGGTTGACGAGTAGTTATTGACCGGCAGCAGCGCAACATCGTGGGTCTTGACGGGAATCCTGTAGGTGTAGGACATCTTCTCGTCACTGTGCTTCTTCAAGGTCTCGTGCACGCTGGCATCCGGTCCGAGCACCAGCGTTCTACTGGCTCCCTCTTCATGTCCTCCCTGGCTGGTGCTGCTCTGTACCATTGGCAGCCAGACGTCGGCTCCTCCGAATTTGCCTACCACTGCCCAGACCTCGCTGGCGGGGGCATCGATCTCGATGGTCTCCACCACTTTCTGCCGGGTCGGACCATGGGCGCTGAGCAGCCCTGATGCGGCC
Source organism: Granulosicoccus sp. 3-233 (assembly GCF_052681095.1). Taxonomy (NCBI): domain Bacteria; kingdom Pseudomonadati; phylum Pseudomonadota; class Gammaproteobacteria; order Chromatiales; family Granulosicoccaceae; genus Granulosicoccus; species Granulosicoccus sp. 3-233. The sequence continues at coordinate 197 of NZ_JBQYLE010000017.1, read as the reverse complement.
AGCAGACTGACAGCGACGAGAATCCGGACGATGGGTGTGAACATGCTTGCCTCTGGTGGTTGTGGTCAATCCTTTCCTGGAATCAGTCCCTGGGGTGCATCGATGAATTCGATCTGGCGCTCATTGTCGCGAATCTGTTCCAGTATTGTAGTTTGAGTGATGGTTGCGGAAGCCGATGTGATCTGAGCGATGACAGG
>NZ_JBQYLE010000016.1:0-101061 GCF_052681095.1 Granulosicoccus sp. 3-233 | reverse complement strand
TCTACGAAAACACTGCCTACGTAGATACTTTCAGCAATTTGTTACTGAAAATGGCCCACACGAATCCGCGTAGACCCGAATAGTCTTTCTCGATACAGGGAATCGTGCTGTTGGGTTTGCCCTCCGGCATGATCAACAGCCAGGAGCACCAGTATGTTTGTAAGCCCATACGCTCTCACCTCACCGATTCGAATGCTGGTACTGAGTGCCTGTCTTGGTCTGACAGCTTGCGGCGGTGGCGGTGGCGGGGGAACGGATGGAGGAGATACTGGTGGCGATACTGGCGGATCAACCGATGGTTCGTCGGGGGACGATGAAGTCCAGACCACTCTGGATCGCCTGAATGTAGACACGAATGCATCTCCCAGAACCGATGCATCCGGCGAGCCTCTTCCGGACGACTACGTACCACTGGGGGCAAGCAAGACGCTGGACAAGCGCAGCGAACTCTTCATGGCAGGTCCAGCGCGGACGGATCAGGAGGACATCGTCAACTTGTTGACCTACGTCCCTGATACCTCCGGTGGTGGCAACATGGCGGAGCTGACCGGGGCTTCTCTGGAAACCGCCTGGGCAGAAGCCGAGGTGCATGCCGCTGCCGGTGGTGATGTAGACGGTGACGGGTTCGATGAAGTCGTGATCGCCTGGCATGATCCTGTTACCACCGCCATCCGGCTCAAGGTCATCGAGGACAAATCTGACGACTACATCACGTCGAGCGAAAGCACTCTATTGACTGGCGATCCATCGTGGATGTCACTGACTACCGGTGATTTCAATGGTGATGGTGCAGACCAGATTGCCATTGCCATTGCCATTGATGACGACGTATCAGGCTCGATCAATCTGTATTTTCTCGAAGGCAGCATCCAGACCAGTTATGTCATTGCAGACGAAGGTGCCAGGACCTGGAACGCGGCGACCCCCGGCAGCAGAATGGGAATCGAGCTGGCCAGCGGTCAGCTTGATCGGGATGCAGGCCAGGAAATGGCAGTTGTCATCAATGAGACATTCGGCTCAGGCCGAAACCAGTCTCCAGGTGACGGTACCAGTTTTTATTACATCTACGATGATCAGAATGCCGGGTTCATTGAACGCATTGGCGAACGAATCAGCGGTGTGGTGGATAACAGTGCCTATCTGGGCGTTACCGGAACCGTCGCGCTGGGTGATGTCGATGGCGATGGAGTCGACGAAATACTGGTAGCAGCCCTCGACCGTTTTTCAGTGGTTTGCGATGATGTGACAGCACTCCAGCTGCTGTTCGACGATCTGGATGCCGGAGGGACAGAACTCGGTGCCATCATCGGTGAGGCGGATATCTCGAGCTGTGAGGTGGGAGGCAACAACGGGCATACCGAGCATTTGTGGGCCGGCATCCTGGATATCGACGGTGATCAGCGGGGCGAGATGCACGTCAATGGTGTCATCTATGAAGATCTTGTCGATGGTAGCGGGGCCTGGTCGCTGCTCGCAGAGGTGCCGACGGAATATACCTTCAATACCAGCTCCAACAATGGGCGGCTTCAGGTGCGTCGCGACAACCTGATGATGAGCGTCGGCGATGTGACATCCGATGGACGCGATGATCTCATCATCTATCGCCCTGGACGCATCAAGGTCGGTACCCGAACCAGCGGCAACATCACCACCGATGTCAATGAGCCGGCTGTCAGTATCTGGAGCATTGCTGAAAACGACGATGAATTCACCCTGAAACATATCGAGCAACTGGACACGCTGGCGAGCGAGCGCAGGGGCAGTTCTGTGGTTCTGCTGGCAGTCAACGTCGATGATGACAGCACAGTGCTGCAGTCGGTAGCGAACTCGCACCAGCTGGTCTTCAGCGAGCCGATCGTTCATGCAGCACTGGCGGCCCCACCTTGCTGGGACACTGGCGTGCAAAATACCGATGAATGCCGAACTGGCTGGGGAACAGGCAATTCGGCAGGGGTGGATGCGTCGATTTCCCATACCATCAGCAGCAATTATCATGTCGGCGTGGAAGCCGGCGTCAGTCTTCCGGTAGTAGGCGATGTCGGTGTGGAGCTCGAGCAGAGCGTCGGAGTCGCCTTGACCGCAGAGGCGAGCCTTGGCTATGAGCTGACGCGTACACACACTTATACCACTGGACCGATGGAAGACACGGTCATTGCGACGGTCATGCCTTACGACCAGTACACCTATCGTGTGCTGGCGCATCCGGTTTATCCCGAGTTGGTTGGCGAGGAAATCGTGGTCTCCTTGCCTCGGCGACCACGAACGATTCAGATCGAGCGTGACTTTTACAATGCCAGTCTCGCCAGTGGCGGCGTGAGCATTGACGATTCGGTATTCGCTCATGACATCGGAGACCCGACTTCCTACCCGGGTCGTGGTGACATACAGGGATTTGGCGTTACGTCATTCGGTCCGTTCGATGTCGGGCTCAGCGGCGGCAGCCAGGCCGCTGAAATATCGGAGTCGCTTGTCGCCGGGTTCAGGGCGGCCATGACCCTGTCCTACGAAACCACCGTCAAGACAACAGCCGGCAAGAGCATGCGTGGATTCAGCGTCGGTCAGGAAACGACAGCCAGCCTGGGAGTCAACGTCGGCACATCCGTTGTCTTCAGTGGTACCGTCGGTGATATCTCACCGAATCAAGGCACATCGGACAATGAATACAGCTTCGGAATTCTGGCCTACCAGGCGCGTTCGAGCGATCAGGAAAAGCCGTTTCAGGTAGTCAATTATTGGGTGGAATGAGCTGTCAAGCTGATCAGGATTATCCGAGCTGAATCGCTTCTCGGCGGAAAACCTGGCCAGCGGTCGCGCATGAAGCCTTCAGCTGTGACCGTCAGGAGCTTCGCCGCCGCTGCAACAATACCACCAGCCCAAGCAGCATCAAGGCTGGAATGAACATCCAGTACTTGGACGGTTGTGCGTTCGGTATCGACACATTGGTGACAATCTGATCCCAATCAAAGCCGGCTTCCTGAGCCGGACTGTCATACGTGACATTGTCGATTCTCACCGTTTCGCCTTCAACGACATACTGCAACCCTGAACCAACCAGACGATCGACTCCCGTTTCACCCGCCGCCACCGGCAAGACGCCAACAAAACTGACCGGGTCTCCCAATTGATCCAGACCGTCCACTGTCAAGCGGATTTCCTCGCCTGGCTCGACTTGCATGACCGCATCCTCGATTGTGGCAGGCGCTACACTCTGAAACGGGGGCACAATCCTGTCCATCCAGAAGCCGGGACGGAACAGGCTGAAAGCTATCAGCAGCAACAACAGACTTTCATGAACTCGGTTTCTGGTCAGAAACCAGCCTTGCGTCGCGGCAGCAAACAACAACATGGCAGCAGTCGCAATGAGGAACACGAACACCCCTTGCAGCCAGGTGACGTCGATCAGCAACAATTCCGTATTGAATATGAACAGGAATGGTAGCGCAGCTGTACGCAGACTGTAGAAGAAGGCCACCACACCGGTCTTGACCGGATCGCCACCGGAGACAGCCGCTGCGGCAAACGAGGCCAACCCGACCGGCGGTGTCACGTCTGCCATGATGCCGAAATAGAAGACGAAGAGATGCACCGCAATCAGGGGAACAATGAGTCCATTCTGTTGACCCAGGGTAACGATGACAGGTGCCAGCAGCGCTGACACCACAATATAGTTGGCTGTCGTTGGCAGCCCCATACCCAGGATGAGAGACAGCACCGCGGTCAGGAACAGAATCGCCATCAGATGACCACCAGACAGCACTTCAACCACATCGGCCAGAGCCGAGCCTACTCCTGTCTGACTGACTGCCCCGACGATGATACCGGCGGTTGCCGTGGCGATACCTATCCCGATCATGTTTCTCGCACCGGACACCAGACCGTCAAGGAGATCCGAAAAACCTTCGGACACCCTGGCCAGCAGAGCACCTTCACCCCGCAACATGGCCATCAGCGGTCTCTGAGTGAGTAGTATGAAGATCATGAAGGCGGATGCCCAGAACGCGGACAAGCCAGGACTCAGACGATCGACCATGAGTGACCAGACCAGCACTACTACCGGGAGAATGTAATGCAAGCCTGCTCTTGCTGTCGGTCCGGGAACCGGCAGTGATGTCGTAGGCTCATTGGGATCATCCAGCTTGAGCGCCTCCTCTCTTGATGCCACTACGAGCAGACCAAGATAGACGAGTACCAGTAGTGCGAAAACGACAAAGCCTGCCTTGTTACCAAAGGTTGGCCGAATCCAGCCCATGCCGTAGTACACCAGGAAACTGAGTACGCAGATGGCAACAATCGCGAATGCCAGACCTACCAGGCGCTGCATCAAGGGGCCGGGTTCATACGACCGTGGCAATGCCTGAAGGTTTGACTTCATGGCTTCCAGGTGCACGATATACACCAGGGCGATGTAGCTGATGAGTGCCGGAAGAAAGGCGTGCTTGACGACCTCGAAATAGGACAAGCCGACATACTCCACCATCAGGAAAGCTGCAGCTCCCATGACTGGAGGCATGATCTGGCCATTGACCGAGCTTGCCACTTCGATGGCACCCGCCTTTTCCGCCGAGAACCCCACCTTGCGCATCAAAGGAATGGTAAATGTGCCGGTAGTGACTACATTGGCAATGGAGGATCCGGAGATGAGACCGGTCATCGCTGAGGACACCACCGCGGCTTTGGCCGGACCACCACGCAGATGCCCCATCAGACTGAAGGCCACCTGGATGAAATAATTACCGGCGCCCGCCTTGTCCAGCAAGGAACCGAACAATACGAACAGAAACACGAAGGACGTCGACACCCCCAGAGCAATACCGAAGACCCCCTCTGTGGTAATCCACTGATGATTGACAACCTCGGACAAGGCATTCCCCTTGTGGGATACGATGGCCGGCATCAATGGACCCAGAAAGGTGTAGACGAGGAACAGTGTTGCAACAACCATCAATGCCGGCCCCAGAGAACGTCGAGCCGCCTCCAGCAACAGCATGATCCCCAGCACGGCAACCACGAAATCCTGTGTTATCGGTGCTCCGACACGCTGAGAGATACTTTCGTAGAACAGATAGGTATAAAAGGCGGAACCGGCCGCGAGCAAGGCCATGGCCCACTCCCAGGACGGTACTCGGTGTTTGGGGGATCCCGCCAGAATGGCAGCCATGACACACAAACCAAACACCGGAATCCACCAGGTATTGACGCCCTCCTTGGCGCCAATCATGAACAGCACCACCAGTAATGCCGGCACGCTCAGACCGATCGCCAGGTCCAGCCGTGAACGAGCCGCCGGATAGGCTGCGAAGCCCAGAAACAGGGCAAAGGCCAGATGAAAGGATCGGGCCTGCGTGTCATTGAGTATTCCAACACCCAGCATATAAGGCAGGGGGGAGGCAATCCATAGCTGAAACAGTGACCAGACGAGCGCCACGCCAAGAATCAGTTTACTGGCAAGACCCGCCGGTGTTCTCGCGCCCGTATCGGACGACGCTACCAGCTCATCCAGTGCGACCTGGCTCAGGCTCCCATGACCCGCTGCCTCATTCTCGACACCAGCGGCTTCCAGTTGCTTTTTCTGATCCATCTTGTTGTTTCACCGATTGAGCGGACTGTGAGATACGGCAACACCTGGTAGTCGAATCGAGGCCTGCTCCTCATGCGCAACTGCAATCACGACCCCGGCCCCGAAACCGACTGCAAATCCAGCCGGGATTCAGCAGCAATCAACTCGGGTTGAGGCAATGAGCGACGTCATCGAATACCCAGTGGACCTACGGCTGCGAGCTGCCGGTATTCTCACTGATCAGGGATTTGTACAAGCTCTGTATACGGGCAATCATCGGACGCTCGCCGCTTTTGCCAATGACTTTACCGTCAATGGAAGCTACCGGCGTTTGCGCACCGAAGGTGCCGGTCAGAAATGCCTCGTCTGCACCGTAGGCTTCATACAGGGAATAATTCTTCTCGAAGACAGGAATATCGTTCTGTCGACACAGGTCGATCACCTTTTGCCGGGTAACCCCGTTCATGCAATAGTCGGGTTTTGACGTCCAGACTTCCCCGCGCCTGACGATGAAAAAATTGCAGGCATTGGTCGTGTTGACAAAACCATGGGGATCCAGCATCAGCCCCTCATCGGCGCCTGCCTGTTCCGCCTGCAAGCAGGCAATGACGCAATTCAACTTCGAGTGGCTGTTGAACTTGGCATCCTGACTCATCGGCAAACCGCGCACCTGGGGCACCGTGGCCAGAGTGATTCCGGCACTCTGCAGGCTGACTGCCGGCTTGGAGTGCTCCATGATGATGACCAGAGTCGGCCCGCTGCGACTGAGCCTGGGATGCTGAAATGGTTTGTCCTTGATACCGCGCGTCAACATCAGCCGACAATGTACATCGTGCGTCATGTTGTTGGCCGCTGCTGTGCGCGTCAAGGCATCCAGAATGCCTGCCTTGTCCATGCCGACATCGATCGAAACTGCCTTGCAGGAGTTGAAGAAACGGTCCATGTGCTCATCAAAGAATGCCCACTTTCCGTTGTACAGTCGCATACCTTCCCACATGCCATCGCCCAGCATGAAACCGGAGTCGTAAACGGATACCTTGGCCTCGTCTCGATGAACGATCTCGCCATTGACATAGATCTTTATGTCCCTGTTGCGATCATCTTCGCTGGCATCGTGCGTGCTGTGGCTGATTGTATTGCTTTGCATCTGTCAGTCTGTGTCCGATCAGTTCGAATGAATCACTGACTGCTGCCGGCAGCAGGAAAGCTGTCGGCAGCAGGCTCTACCTGCTGGTACTCAGGCTTGTACTACATCCAGCCTTTTTCCTTGTAATAACGAACTGCACCGTCGTGCAAGGGAGCAATCGTGCCATTGGAAATCATGTCCTTTTCATTCAGATTGGCAAACGCAGGATGCAGGGATTTGAAACGATCGAAATTGTCGAATATGGCCTTGACGACCTGATAAACGGCTTCTTCACTGGTATCCGTGGAGGAAACCAGTGTGGCCAGAGGACCATAGGAGTGGATGGTCTCTGGTTGCCCGCGGTACATGCCCGCAGGGATTTCAGCCTTGGAATAGTAGATCGTATCCTCAACCAGCTGATCGATACCCTCCCCTTCTACCTGCAGAAACACCGTGTCGCAGGCAACTGTGGCTTCCTTGATATTGCCTACCGGGTGACCAGCTGAAAACATCATTGCCTCGATCTTGTTGTCACACAGGGCCGCCGATTGTTCTGCCGACTTCAGCTCGGAGGCCAGCGCCAGCTCATCCACCCCAATGCCGATGGTTTCCAGCAAGACTTCTGCGGTGGCCCTGGAACCCGAGCCTGGATTGCCGATATTCACCTTGCTTCCACGCAAATCTGCCAGTTCCGTGATCCCTGAGTCCGCTCTTGCCACGATGGTGACGATGTCTGCATGAGCCGAAAGAATGGAACGCAGGTTTTCGTTGGGCCCTGCCTCTTCGAAAGTACTACTGCCATTGAACGCGTGATACTGCCAATCAGACTGAACCACGCCGAAGTTGAAATCCCCGGCACGAATGCCGTTCAGATTGGCAATGGAGCCACCCGTGGCCGGCGCCGTGCATCGCAGATTGTGCTCCGCCGTACCTCGATTCACCAATTGACAGACCGACTGACCAACGACGTAGTAGACCCCCGTCTGACCGGCCGTTCCGATCGTGATGAATTCCTGAGCCTGTCCGCTGGCAGGAAGCAGCGCCGCCAGGGTGATACCGGCAAGAGCGGAGAAATGACGTTTGAATGACATGGAAATACCTCTGGTCGAATGGATGGCCAATGGTCCACGCACGACACGGCCACTTTCAGTCGTCAGGCGACGGGCAATGCGTGAGCTTCAGCTACATACTGATACAGGGTTGTATGATTGTCAACAATCCTGCAAATGCTGGTTGTCCGAGGGGGTCACCTTGCTCCATACTGCACCTTGAAAGTGCGTGGCATCCGGCCTGCACCAAAGGAGTCATGTGGACAACAGGGTTCTACAACCAGTCGACGATACGACCATTCGCCATCGTATTGCCCAGCAACTGACCAAGCACATCGTCGCCGGCAATTTCCAGCCCGGGCAACGGCTGACCGAGCTGGAACTGGCCAGCTCGCTGAAAGTCAGTCGAGGCCCATTGCGGGAAGCCATTCGAGAGCTGGCAGAAACAGGCTTGCTTGTCAGCGTGCCGTACAAGGGCTTGTACGTTCGCTCGGTGACCCGACGTGATCTCGAGGAACTGTACTCGTTGAGAACAACACTCGAACGATTCGCCTTCGAACGCTGCTGGTCGAGGCGAAGCGCTGACTCACTAGCCAACCTTGCTCAGCGCAATGCGGACCTGGTGCGTGTGATTGACGCTGGCAATGATGGTCTGCAGGCCATCGCACTGGAACTGCAACTGCATGCCTGGTGTTATGAGCTCAGTGATCACCGTCTTTTGCAACGCAGCTGGGAATCAATGCGCCCCAACCTCAATCTGTATTTTTCCCTGCATCAACGTGCTCATGGTCGCTGCGGTCCATTGCGCGAGTCTCACGATCGTTATGTGGAACTCGCCCACGGCGATTCTCTGGATGACATGCTGGAACATCTGACCGAGCACATGCGCCAGGGACTGGCAACAACCCTGACCACTCTCGGCAGCAATCTGTCGTCCTGACCTGTTCGTATCAGCATTCGCCTGCCTGACTTCTTCTCAAGCTTCCCACCTCACTGTCGTTTTTGCATCAAATGACGCTACGTCCGTGCTGCGACCACAGAGCAAAGGAACAAACTTGCAATGTTGTCGTGAATCGCAATGAGGAATATGCATGGTGGGGCTCAGAGGCAATCACAGGCGCGCGGCACCTCTGAACCTTGCGGGCCTGACCTGAGCTGATGCATGGGATCATGGTGAAAAGGCGAATTCTGATGTCGGCAATCGAGGGGCAATCTCGGGCTACAACAGCGTAGACTTGCTTTTCACGTGATAATCAGGAACAGGCGCCCCACCATGGAAAGTTTCGCGGCTGATCTCGCCCAGATGCAACGTACGGCTCTGCATGCCGACCATGTCTCCGCCCTGCGCATGGTCGGAGTGCCTCGTACATATGCCGACGGCGACATCGTGATTCGCGCCGGCGAGCCGATGACCGAGTTTCTTTTCATCGAAAGCGGTGAGATCGAAGTCGTGAATTCATCCACGGGCGAACGGATGATCGATGCCACGATGGGCCCGTCGCAGTTCACAGGAGAGATCGGTATGCTATCCGGCGCTGTCTCCATGTTCCAGATGCGGGCCTGTGCCGAGACTCAGGTCATCGTCGTGAAAATAGCCGCACTTGTGGAACTGATGTCCCGGATTCCGGAGATGAGCGATATCGTTCTGACGGTATTCGCCGCACGACGACGGGGAAATGTCGAGCGGAGTCAGACGGTCCTCAAGCTGATCGGCGCCGATGTGGATCCGGCTATCCAGAAAATCGCGCAATTCGCCTCACGCAACCGGATAGCCGCACAACTGATCGATCTCCAGAGTCCGGAGGCTGAGACGGAACGGGCAAGCTGCGATCTGCAAGGATGTCATCCCGCTGTGATTTTCGCTGGCAAGGCTATCGAAAACCCCACGCCGCAGAAACTTGCCCGCGCTCTTGGGTTGGAGCTGAACCTGGACAAGGAAGAGGTGCTGGACGTGCTGATCGTCGGTGGTGGTCCTGCCGGTGTCGCTGCGGGCGTCTATGCGGGTGCAGAAGGACTGTCTGCGGTCGTGGTGGAGGACCTTGCCATCGGTGGCCAGGCCGGCACGTCCAGCCGGATCGAAAACTACATGGGCTTTCCGACAGGAATCTCCGGCGGCGATCTGATCTGGCGTGGCGAGGTGCAAGCGATGAAATTCGGCACGCGCTTCGCGATGCCGATCCGGGTCGAGGCACTCGATCAACGGGATGACTTGTTCTGCGCTTCCCTCTCGAACGGCCGGGAGGTCTGCGCAAGGACAGTCATCGTGGCGACAGGTGTGCAGTACCGAAAGCTGCCGCTGGAACGACGCGATGCATTCGAGGGAGCCGGGATATATTACGCCGCCACCGAGATGGAGTCGCGCTTCTGTCACGCGACCGATGCTGTCGTGGTCGGCGGTGGAAATTCAGCCGGCCAGGCCGCCATGTTCCTCAGCCGCTCGGCACGTCGTGTCCACCTGCTAGTCCGATCCGATAGCCTTGCCGCGTCGATGTCGAGTTATCTGTCTGCCCGGCTCGACGCCGATCCGCGTATATCAGTGCATTTCAACACCGAAATCGAAAGCCTTGACGGGGATACTCACCTCGATGGCGTGACCGTGCGTAACACGCTTGCGAACAACAGGATGCACATCGACAGCCGTGCGCTTTTCATCATGGTAGGCGCCGCTCCCAACACCGATTGGCTCGAGGGACACGCCGCACTCGACGATCACGGCTTCGTACTCACGGGCGCGGAAAACGGTGGACGATCGCAGTTCGAAACTTCCACTCACGGCATCTTCGCCGTGGGAGATGTGCGGGCCGGATCCGTGAAGCGCGTAGCCTCTTCAGTCGGCGAAGGCTCGGTCGTTATGAGCGCCGTGTGGAATCATGTCAACAATGTCTGATGCAAGGACTGCAGGCCGGGTCATCGCAACGCGACGCTCCGGCATGGCAACTCTCTGGGGCAGTTCAACAATCACGGGATCATGGCCATGAGCACCCCTTCGGTAGGTCACCTGGATCGTCCGGTCGACGCCTCCGTCGATCATGTACTCGGACCTCAGTCCGCTCCGATCACCCTGGTCGAATACGGCAGCTATGCCTGCCCTCACTGTCGCGCAGCAAACGGACGTATCGCCGAGATACGCGACAGGTTCGGCGACCGTCTGCGATACGTTTTTCGCCATCTTCCTCTGAGCAGCAATGAACTGTCGGTTCAGGCGGCAGAACTCGCGGAGAGCGCACCGGATGATGAGAGCTTCTGGAAGACTCATATCGAGCTGATGACCCGGTCGCATTCACTGACCGAAGAGGATCTCGATGCGGCGGCGACACATCTGTCGAAAAAACACGAAGGCTCAGAGACCTCCAGAGACCGGGCGGCGCACAAGGTAGAGGCCGACACGGCAAGTGCAAAAGCCAGCGGCGCGATGGTCACTCCAACCTTCTTCATCAATGGTCAGCGCTACGATGGCCCCTGGGACGAAAGCGCATTCATCGATGCAATGGAAGGCACGCTCGGCTACCGCGTCCGCTCAGCGGCGCTGGACTTTGCCGCCTGGGGGCCTTCTTCCGGCGTCCTTCTTCTTGCCGCGGTGTTGATGGCACTGGTACTGAGCAATGTGGGTCTGCATGCGAGTGTCCAGGCTTTCTGGGAAACGCACGTCGGCGTGACAATCGGGGAAAACACATTCGACCTGTCGCTCCACCACCTGGTGAACGACGGACTGCTGACCATATTCTTTCTGGTCGTCGGACTCGAAATCAAGCGAGAGTTCACGGTGGGCAAGCTTGCCGATCCGAAAGCGGCAGCATTACCGATCACCGGAGCGCTGGGCGGGATGATTGTGCCTGCCATCCTCTACCTCTTGCTGATTCCCCGCGGGGACTGGAGCGGAGGATGGGGCATCACCATGGCCACCGATACTGCTTTCGCCATCGCCTTGATCGTGGCGATGGGAGAGCGTGTGCCTATCGAACTGCGCGTTTTCCTCACCGCCGCCGCCATTGTCGATGATATCGGTGCGATCCTCGTCGTTGCACTGTTCTATTCCGAGCAGATCAGCCTGGTCTACATGGCCGCGGCAGGCGGAGCGGTTATCACTCTGTATGCACTCAATCGAGCGCGGGTCTATACCGTGACCCCTTACGTTCTTGCCGGCTTCAGCTTGTGGGTATTCGTTCTCGGCAGCGGATTGCATCCGACTCTGGCAGGTGTTCTGCTTGCCCTTTTCATCCCGACCCGCCCCCCTGTGAACATAGATGTTCTCATGACGCAGGCAAAGACATTGATCGCCGCCGAGGCCGAACGGGAAGGCGAAGTCCTGCGACACGGACCTTCTCTGCCGACCCTGAGAGTGCTTGAAAGCATTCAGGACAGATTGGAATCCCCGGCCGACCGTCTGCTGCGCATAGCGGCAGCGAGATCGAGCTACTTCATTCTGCCGCTGTTCGCACTGGCCAATGCGGGAGTTCCGTTCTCTGCTGCGGTATTCGAAGGGCACGGTCCACTGATGCTTGCCATTGGCGCGGGGCTCGTGCTCGGAAAGCCTCTGGGAATTGCACTGGCAGCGGCTCTGGTTGTCTGGCTAGGCATTGCCACAAAGCCTGCCGAGTATTCCTGGCTGCAGCTCGCAGGAGCAGGATGTCTGGCAGGAATCGGATTCACCATGTCGATATTCATTGCCGGGCAAGCCTTTGCGACGAGCCTCGATGTTGAAGCCGCTACCATTGGTATCCTGGGCGCCTCGACCCTGGCAGCACTCTGTGGATTCGTGTTCCTACTGAGCGCAGGCAATCAGAGCCAATCATCGACATGACGGGACAGGCGGGAATACTCAGGCGGACCTGTATTGTAGCCGCCGCGATCCAAAGGGAATCGCAATCACTTGCAACCTGATGTCCTGATGTCCACACAGGTTTCATCACCAACCACTTGCAGAACGTATGACAAAGTCCGGAGGACTCCTGAATCTACCAACTACTTCCCGTATTCACGGGCAAGCTGCACGCACTTCCTTGCCAGAACATCAGTCGGATCGATGGGGACTGCACCCAGAGTTTCGCGCGTCCCGGAGACAATCAACGGAAGTTCCGTGCATCCCAGGATGATCGCCTCTGCACCGTTTTCCACCAGGTGAGCGACAGCCTGCAGAATCTGCTGCTGACAGAGTCCCTGAGTGAAGCCTGCTTTCACTCCCTCACGACCATAGATGGAATCCATGACCAGCACCTGATGGGCATCGTCCGGAATCAGATATTCCAGCTTCGCCTCTCCCAATGCGTCCTGATACAGGCCACTGTGAATGGTGCCGTTGGTGGCCAGGATTCCAACCTTATCAACGCGCGGTGACATCGCTCTGATGGTATCGGTGGTCGCCGAGAGAATGCTGATGATAGGCACATCAAGATGCCGTTGAATGCGGTCGACATAGGCATGTGCCGTGTTGCAGGGAATGGCGAGAATGTCCGCACCGCCTCGCTCGAGTTTCTTGCAGGTCGAATAGAGGGCGACAGTGGGATCGGTGCCACCACCTGTCAGGTTTTCGGTGCGATCGGGAATCTGCGGGTTCTGTTCAACGAGCACCTTGATATGGTCCTGATCACGAGCAGCGTCCGTACCCTTGACCAGTTTGGACATGAAGTCGACTGTCGCAGCGGGTCCGACTCCGCCGACAATGCCTACCTTGAATCTGCGCCTGTTGCCCGCCTCGGTCAGAGCAAGCGCATGTCTTGCATAGACCGTTGCGGTATTGACTGCTGTCATCGACGCAGGAAAATCGAGTTGATCGAACAACAAGGGCAGCTCGGTCAAGCCCGGCACGAACACTGTGGCCCCCCGTTCGGACAGGTAGGATAGCGCCGCGTTGATGGGCTCCAGAACTGCCGGTCCACGATTGCCGGACTTGAATCCGTTTTTTCCGTAGATGGCATGCATGACTGCGGATTCCATCGCATCCGACGGAAAGACAACACGCCTGTCTTCACCAAAGAGCGACTGGAACAGTTCGCTTCCACGGACATAAGGCGTGGTGACTACACCGATCGTTGTATGCTGAGGGTCAAGCTTGTCTAGCACTTGCCGTATGGCGTCCGTCATGCTGATCAGCGTGAGACTCAGCTCATCTTGCAGCTCCGACAGAAAGCAATGCGTGATGAAACAGGGCAGCAACGCCGCACTACAGCCTTCTCTCTCCATGCGTGACAATGTATCGAATACGTGGAGCTTGCGATGCGTCGGGCTGTAGTTTCGATCCATCGGTGATACAGGCTCACGCATCGGCTTCTGTTCGAAAACCAGCTCTCGGTGATCGCCCTCTGACTGAATGGGTGTCTCCCGGACGATTCGATAGAGCAGATCGGCGCCTGCAAGCGCACCCAGGCCACCGACGATGCCAAGCCGAAGCGACTGTGCTTTTCTCACGGGATTGCTCCTGATTCAGTAGTGTGTCACATGACCTGCCAGTGTACTCCGACGCAATCATTCGACAATCCCCTGCGCCACATCAACAGACATTTTCTGATGTGCGTCTATACCTGATAGCCTACCTCCTCATGGCGGTAACAAGGGGCATAACCCTAGCGGTGGCACACGATAACCTCGCCACCCTGTCAAAGAGAGCGACTGATCAGAATGCCGCCCCACACCGGATTGCGGGATTCTGCCTTGTCCAGTTCGGCCGTTCTGGCACGGAGAAACATGCCGAGACGATAGTTCGCGGCCACTTCCGCCAGAAACCCTGCCCATCCTTCCAGGATGACCGGATTGAGCTGGTCATGATCAAAGGACACCCTGCTATCCCTGAACTGACCTTGCAGTATGGCATTGTAAAGGCGGTACTTGATATTGGCACCGGCGTACAGGTAGATTTCACGCCGGCCAGTGGTCCGATCACTCGCTTCAGGTGGTGTACCCACACTGATGTATTCCGCCGGGTGTGGGTTGAATGTGTACCAGGGGCGTTCCAGCCTGCCCCAGCGAATGCCGAAACCAACGCTGGCATCGGTAGTGAAGCCGACGGTGGCTTCCGAGTTGACGGAGAACTGCGTACTCAGTCCGGGGCCGCCACCTTCGATGAGCGTTTTCTGCAAGCCGACGGAGTATCGGGCGGTGGGTTCTCCGCCATGGGAGATCTGGTTATCCCAGCCTTGGGGTTGTTCGCTGCCGATCGCACGGTGGATGCCGCTCTGGACGGTATCCGCCAAAGGCAGGCCGAGCGCGCCAACTGTCAAGACAGTCTGATAGGACAATTTGCGCTCGGGCACCACATGCTGCGCTGCGCTGGCGATGAAGAACAGACTGGCATAAGGGTGATCATCCTTGATCGGTTCTGCCACGGTAATATCGTTGGGCGTGAAAAGAGTGAAGCCGAACTCGATGGAATGCCGCGACAGCACGGCTGTATCGCTGTACAGGCGATCGAAGCGGCTCAAACGTGCGAGTGCCGCTCGAGTCTTGTCCAGCGATACCGGCCATTCACGTGTCCTGGCACCGGTTACTGCAATTGCGACACCGCCGGTATAGTCACGATCAAGATCTCCACCGGAGAACAGATCATTGTCGATATTCAATGACCAGCCACCATAATCGGCTTCCTGGCCATCGAGGACAGACAGGCTGTCCTCGTTCTGACTTGGGGCATTGCCGGACTCGAGTTCTGCGGCCTGCACCGTATCGATCGATGTGAGCACTGGTATCAGCAGACAAACCGCACCGAGAACGACCGGCAAGCAAGGTGATGAAGCCCTTCTGCCATGACTGGTTCGTGTGCGGTTCATTGGCCTGACTCCTGAAATTGCGGTGGGTGAGTATCGAATCGAACGTACAGGCTCCGGGCCTCTAGTGCTGTCTTGACAATGCTTTTCCCAGCAGCGAGATGGCTGCAGCAAGCAGTACGGCGTCTTTCAGCAGGAACTGACCGGGCACAACGGACAATGCAGGGAATCCGCCCAGACTGGCCTCCCAGCCAGGGGCCGTGAAGAGAAAACTCAGGGTAACCGCGAAGGTGGCGATGGCAGCCAGCGCACCGACAATGGCGGCTGGTCTGTAGCGAATGCCGATCAGCAGGACCAATGCCGTGGCAATCTCGACAGATCCGATCAGATTGGAAGCTCCTTGCAGGCTGAACACCGAGTAGAGCCACGCGGTCAGTGGACTTGAAGCGACCAGCCCTTCGATGGCACCGGCTTCATAGGCGGTGAATTTCATGGCCCCGATCCAGGCCAGAACGGTGACTGTCGATGCCAGTACGGCATGCTCGCCCAGTCGCGTGATCTGCTGACTGATGGTGCTGTCGTTGGCGGCAGTGGCTGAAAGATTGGCCTGAATTCCTTGTACGGTTGTGCTCATGATGAGTTGTCTCTTTGTCTGTGTGAAATGAAGGTGGGAAGGTTTATGCGTTCAAACTGGTTTGCTGACCAAGCAGTTCATCCAGCAAGCCGCTGTTGTTGGCATCGATCAGATCATCGCTGCCACCTATGTGGTGGTTGTTGATGAATATCTGTGGAACGGTTCGGCGGCCACTGCGTTCTCGCATCTGCTGCTGCAGAGCCTGGTCGGTGGATACTTCCAGCTCTCGATAGCTGACGCCCTTGGCATCCAGCAGGGCTTTGGCGCGTTTGCAGAACGGGCAATAGGTCTTGGTATAGATGTCGATGTTGTTCATGGTCGTGTCCTCACTGGAGATGTATCGGATGTGCTTCAGTGGGTGTAATGATATGGAATCGGGTCGACTCCAACAGTATGTGATAATCCACTTTGGATATACTGATCGTCTACTTCCTGGCGAGATTTCGAAAAAAATGTCTACTGACGTATTGAGTGATGTGCTGCGCAGCCTGCGCGCGACAGGGACTGTGTATTTCTGTGATCAACTGCCTCCTCCATGGCAAAAGCAGTTCTCTGGCGAGGATGGGGCCAGCTTCCATCAGATACGAAGAGGAAGTTGCCGCCTCGAATCCAATGGTCTGGTGGAACACCTGGGACCGGGAGATCTGGTATTTCTGGCACCCGGGCGAGCTCATCTGCTCAGCAGTGAACCCACTGCCACTGAGGATTCCGCACTCAATGCCGACACTCTGCTGCTGTGCGGCTATTGCACCTTCGACAACAGCGTTGGCACCCCGCTTTCCGAGTTGTTCCCGGATGTCATCGTCATTCGGGAACAACAGCTGCAATCGCACGGTTGGTTGAAGGCTATCCTCGATCAGCTCAGCCGTGAATACCTCTCCATGCAACCGGGCACGGAGATTGTTGTAAACCGCATGACGGAGGTTCTGATCGTCGAACTTGTTCGCATGAATTTCGGGCAGCAAGGTGAGGCGCCCCTGATCAAGGCACTTGCCGACAGATACATCAGCAAGGCCTTGCAGCAGTTGCACCAGCATCCTGACAGCTCGTGGTCGCTGGAGGTACTCGCATCGAACGTCGGACTGTCCCGAGCGGCTTTCGCAAAGCGTTTCAAGACCCTGGTGGGACAGCCCATGTTCGATTACCTGACACAACTGCGCATGCAACTGGCCTGTCAGCTGCTGGCAGAAACCGAGTTGCCACTACATGAAGTCGCCAGCCGCGTCGGTTACGAATCCGATCTTGCGTTTACACGGACATTCAAAAAAAGACTCGGCACCACTCCGACCACCTATCGGAAACAAGCGACCTGACATGGAGGCGGGAACATCGCATCCTTGTCGTCTCGACAGATTCGACCATCAACCCGAACCGGCAGAACCGGTCAATCGCTCTGGCCGAATGACTGGTGAGGCGGCCGGTGATCAGCGGCAATGTACAAACTGGCTGCTTCAGTGCGGAAACCTGGCACCGTAGATTCCCAACGCCCCGACCAGAATCAGGCTGAGTGCCCAGACAACGTCGAGATTGAACCAGGTTCTTGACAGAAACCGCAGGCCCAGCCAGAAGTAGATGAGGGCGGCGATGAATCCACCTGCCAGCGTCATCGCCATCGTATGCACGAAGGCGACCGACAGCGCACTCGCCAGATTCCTGCCCAGCAACAGTTGAGCCGCCTGATGTCCGGCATCACCCATATCGACGCCACAGATACTCAAGTAGATGGGAACCAGCATGAGACCTGCGCCATGCGCCATGGCAGCCAGGAAAGACCACAGTGCCAACCGTGTTGGTGGCACTCTCGCCAGAAACCGCGGGTGTCTGCGATTGACCAGCAGATAGAGCCCCATGAGCATGACGAGTATCCCGGCTCCCATACGCAGCTCTGTCTCCCAGACAACCAGACTGGACATGACGGAAAATGGCAGAAGTATCACCAGCATGGCCAGTAGATGGCCCAGGGCAAGCATGCCAAGCGCCATGACCAGGCTGCGTCGATTGCCCTGCATGAGCCCCGCGGAGACCGCCAGTGGCCACCCCATGCCCGGATTGATCCCGTGATATACCCCAGACAGTGCGACGGCCCACCACAGGGCCGTCAGATTGCTTGCATCCACTTCGAAGCGTCGAACTCAATCAGACATTGGGATAACAGAAGCTGTCCGTTGAACAATCTCCACCTTCAAGGCGAATCTGATGGGCGCGATAGCCTTCCGGAAAGTCCACGTAGAAATCCTTGTCGAGTTCCAGTCCACCATTGTCACCCACCCTGGCCATGACCATCTGCCCACCCTTGCCGTTCGGATAGAACTGGTCATCCCAGGTCGAGTACAGGGAGTTCGTCCAGTAGACCCGTTTGCCATCTCGGCTGATTTCCACCATCTGGGGGCCGAATGCGAACTCCTTGCCATTCGGATGTCGGGAGTTCCTGACGATACCACCGACTTCGACCTTGCCGGCCAATACCGGATTCATCGGATCGGAGACATCATACTGGTGCATCTCGCCCGTGCCCCAACAGGCGACATACAGAAAACGATCGTCAAGACTCAGATCGATATCGGTCACCAGCGGGGGAACCGCAGAGAACCCCTTGAGCAGTTCGGGCAAATCGTCCGGGTTGGCTGGATGCGGATCAATGGTGATGGTTTTCCTTGCCTGCCACTGACCATTGTCATCACGCCACCAGGTAAAGATGGCCCCCTGAAGGTTCGTGGTGTCGACCACGACTCCGCAGAAGCCATAGGTTTTCTTGGGATCATGTGCCGGACGAATTTCCAGCGCCATCTGATGGTTCTCACCCAAGTCTATTGTCTGAACATTCTTGCGTCTGCGCAGATCCCAGAAATGAATGGAATGGCCGTACTTGTTGGCAAGCAGATCCTCGGCCACGATGCCGTTTTCAAACTGCGGGGGCAACCCCCACTCGGAACTGACCATGTAATCCTGTGGCAGGTTCCACCAGAAGTCATAATGCTTGTCCTGCACCCCGCGGTCCATTTCATACTGTCCGATTATCTCGAACGTTTCGCAGTCCATGATGAAGATACCGGGAGGTCCGTCGGTACCGTCCTTGCCGCCACCGCCCAGAGTGGAGACATAAATGCCTTCCGGACCGCAGTGAATGGTATGAGGTCTGGAATACCCGGTCTTGGCAAACACCTCCTCGGGCTCGATGATCTTGTGGATCTTCGCCTGCAACGGATCTTTCACATCGATGATGTAGATGCGAGAACTGCGAATACCCGGCACGATGAGGTAACGTCGCTCCAGAAAGGCATGGCCGCTCAGCGGGGACAAGGAAGACGAACACGCATTCCAGCCGAAATGGTGAAACTCGTCGCCGGTATTTGGCATGACTATCTGGTGAACGATTTCTCCATGGCTTGCCGAACTCTCGTCCAGGTCCACGACGGCAATGCCATCGGGTTGTGAGCCATCCGGACTCAGCATCACTGTAAAACCGTACTTCTCCACCGGTGCCTGCATGGCCAATCTTGCGGTGGCATGAAATGTGGGATCTGGTCTGATACTCATCGATTCCTCCTGTGCAGTATTACCTCTATTCGTGCCTGTTCAGTGCAGTGGTGTGCCTGAATCTACTTGAGGCAATAGCATAATGCGCAGTCGGAGCGGCGACTGTCAACTCTACCGCGATGCCGCAACATCCCTGTTGCCATTTGCACTCCCAGGGCAGACAGCCGAATGCCATCATCAAGCCCTTCAGGATGCATGCACCTGATACCAGAACCTGCCTGCACTTCGCTACTTGCAGCGCTTCCGAACGTGACACCGCTTGTCAATGTAGCGTCGTGAATTGCGTGCATTGCCGCACGGAATGAACCGGTAACAGGTCATTTCCTCGTATCTCCGATGTCACTGAGCCATGGTGACAAGGAACCAGCCGCCAACATGTCAGTCTACGAATTGTCCAGCGCATTCATCGTCCGAGGTGCGATGGACCGCCCTGTCCTCACTCGGTCGCAACTCGTGAATACCAACCCATGCAATACAACAGATTATTACTCAGCGTCATCGTTACTCTCACGCTGACGCTGTCCGCCTTCGTTTCAACAGCCATCGCAGACAGTACGTCGCGATCAGGTTCTTTCAGGGGCCTTAGCAACCATGACACCAGTGGCTCGGTGACCGTCGTGCAGACCGAGGCTGGTCATGTCATCGAACTGGGGGAGGATTTCTCGTTCGATGGAGCACCCGACCCGAAGATAGCCTTGGGCAAGGATGGAAAATACGACCCCGGCACACTCATTCGATTGCTGAAAAGCAACTCCGGTGCGCAGTCCTATGTCGTACCCGAGTCCATAGATGTATCCGACTACAATGAAGTCTACATCTGGTGCGAGAAGTATTCGGTAGGCCTGGGCGTTGCCAGCCTGAAATAGTCTCGATTCACATTCTCAAGGTGTGGCGGAAATGTGTCGACATTTTCCGCTCACTCTCGATAGTCCATGATCAGGGCTCTTCACCCAGCGGCACAATGACGATGCCATGCGGGCCTTCGGTCTCGGTGTCCGGACTGTGCTCGACAGCCAGTAGTCGCCGTCCTGCCGAGTCGAGAGCGACGCCTCGAATCTGCTTCAAACCGGACATCAAGGGTGTCACCATACCGTCGAGAGCAACCTGGAACAGCTTGCCCGCTCGCGAGCCGAAGTACAGATTGGCGTCACCGTCGCTGATCATCAGATCAGTCGATTCGTCTTCGGTGAACTTCGTCAGAACCGTACCACTTTCAACAGTGGTGGGCGCGCCCAGAACGGCATCCAGATCGAAACTGCGCAACTCTCCCGGTCCTTGATCATTCACGTAAAGCGTTCGGCCCACAACTGCAATGCCTGTGGGTTTGTAGAATCCGACGATCAGATCGATCTCGACCGCTGTGCCGGCAACCGTGTCCGGTATCAGGCGGCTCACGCCGCCAGTACCTCCACGCACGAACCAACTGACCAGCCACTCGCCTTCCGTAGTCCGGGTCAGACCAATTCGACGTCTCTCTGCATCCAGCTCGGAGTACGCCACCACTGATCTGTCAGGCTTGATCTGTAGCACCGTTCCTGCGGTACCGAATCCGAAACGGGGAGTCCAGAAGCTGCCGTCAGCGTCACGAAACAATTGACTGACATCGGCCCCTGCCTCTGGCACTGGTCCCAGACTGGCAAAAGGCGTCAGACTGCCATCTTCTGCGAATTGCAGAATCTGATTGCTGTCATTGTCCGTCGCATAGAGTGTGGCTTCCCGAGCATCCCACCATATGCCATTGGGATCCGCCGCCAGTTCATGGCGCAGGGTTGCAGCATCATCCAGCATGCCCGAATCATCATCGTCATCACTACTGCAGGCAGAGAGTCCCAGCAACAGAACGGAAGACAGAAGCAGAGTCAGGCCGGGTCGGAACAGGTGGAAGCGATGTTTCAGGCTGATTGCTGACAATCTCATCATGACTGGACTCCTTGTTCATAATGGTTAAATATGCATTTAGTGACTTTATAATGTTTATTTTACCATTTCAATGTTTTATTTCCGCGCAGAACAGTGACGTTGAATACGACCATTGACTTCGCGGAAAGCCATGCTCGACTTGCCGACAGACGTGAAAGCAGGTGTGCTGTCAGAGAATCACTCAGGCAAACACGGTTCAAGGAGAGTCATGGCAATCGAGGCAGACCATGACGTCAATGGAACTCGGTCTTATCGAGACGACAAGTCCTGCAATGCCTCATGCACACGTTCGGCTGGCAGATATTCCTGTTCCAGACGTCCCTTCTCTTGCATCATCAGCCAACAATAGAGTTCTTGCTCATCTGCTGTAAGTGCACCAGGTGGCACCTCCCCCGCTGCCACTGGTTCAGCCACCGCATTGACGGCGGCATGCCGCTTGAAAGTGTCACGGTCCATCAATATCGCCTTCGTCAGTGGACGGTGTTGCCGCGCCTGCGCCAGCATGCTCAGGCCCCAGGTATCGATATCGCCCCAATACACGATGTCCTTGCCGTCCAGCCATGCAGCCCTGAGCCAATCGAGATCCAGGCCACTGCCGAGAATGGCGATGGTGTCATCAAGCTCGGGAAGCAGATGCCAGCACTGACGATTCTCGATGACAAGAATGCGCCTTGCCCGAATCGAGTCCGCTGCCAGTGTCGCAAGTTCCTGCGTACGCACCTGCTGTATCGTGAACGGCAACAGTCCACGCTGCAGAGGCACCAGCAGTAGCCAATGGTCTCCGTCGGCACTGGCGTCCAGAAAGCCGTGCAAGCCCTGTTCGCTGACGATCCCTGCAAAACGCGCATCAAGCAGTCGGATGAGCAACTGGCGATTGCGCTCGAAGAACTTGGTGTCAACGCCATGCCCGGCAAGCAGTCGCAAGGGACGCCCTTGCGCTTCTCCTTGTTTCAGCCTGGCAGCGAGATTCACCGCAGCCAGAAGCTCCTCTCGAGAACGACCCCGTAGCAGCTTGAGATGACTGATCAGTGCGTCGCGCAACACAGGGTCGGCATGGCGGATCAGGTATTCAAGCATGCCGAAGTCGTCAGCCGTCTGGCGATCAGCCGCAGCGCGCACCCAGTCGGACGGACGCTCCAGAATCCAGTGCGATGGCAACCGGATTGGCTCGGCACTCGCTCGGAAATTCACCTCGCGCCACATGACCTGTCCCACCGCCATCTTCTGCCATTGCATGACATGCTGGCGTATCACCGCCGGCCGGGTTGTCAGATCACCCGCAGCCGGCAATCCGATGGGGTAGCTCTGCGGCCAGGCCGTGGCAGTGGTCAGCAATTCCAGCCGGAACTGCCTGCGCTGCCATTGACGTTGCATGCGTGCGGCAATGTCCTGCGGCGATTTCACGTCGTGTCTTGTCAGCGCTCGCCGGTAACAGCAGGATCTCCAGAGGCAGAGAGCGCCGCTGGATCCTCCGGAGCCGCGACCGAGGCAATGCGCCGGGCCATGCCTGCAGACCCATCCGGACGATGGCGTTCATTCTCCAGTGCCTGCCAGCTCATCGAAACGAGGCTCGATGACTGGCCGCGTCGATGCACGATGATCGCCGAGCGCGTGTGATTGCGAAGCAACCGCATCTCCTTGTTCGGCGTGACAAAGACCGCGTGCAAACCGAACTCCCTGAGAGCAGCGATGATACGACCCGCAACAACCTGGGAGCTTCTTGAGAAGGCTTCATCGAGCACGATGGTACCGAACAATGGCAGACTGGCACCGGCGGGACAAAGCGCATAGCTCAAGGAAGCCGTCAGCACATAGGAGGCGATGATTTCCTTTTCTCCGCCACTGCCACCCTGAGAGCTGGTGCGGGTTTCCACGAGAGAATCGTCTTCACGACTGATCACGGAAACCGCGAATTCCAGCCGGTATCGCGGATCGAGCAGCGCGCGAGCACCCACCGTACGACGCCGTTCGCAGGCATCGCGCAACAGAGCCACCAGATGACGCAGCGCACGGTACTGACTTTCGCCATCATCGTCCTTGAAACGCGCGGCATTCAGTTCCTTCTGCGCACGCTGCAGGGTGCGCAGGCTTTCGTGCACGACCTTGCCGGACACGAGTCTCAGATAGCGATCACGTTGAAAGTCCACGCGTTTCAAGGTGCCATTCAAATCCTCGATACGTTCTTCGATCATCGACACTTCGTTGTCGACATGACTCAACAATTGCGTCACCCCTTCGTCCGAAGACTGGTTGAGATACTGGAGGAATCGTCGACGTTTTTCAGGCAGCGCCTCTTCCTCCAGTACCCTGAGCCGCTCCAGATAGACCGGTACATCTTCCAGTTCGCGGCCCGCCTCCGAGAGCGCGCCACGATCGACACTCTTGGCATCGGACATGCGTTGGGACAACTGGGTGAGCACATCGGTACGACGCGAGACAAGGGTGTCGATCTGCGTCTGCAGTACACCGCTCTGTGCTCGTTCGAGGTTGACGATGTCGGGCAGGTTCGACTCGGTGATGGTCGTGAAATGCGCTTCGGCCAGGGCGCGTTGTCTGTCGTCCAATCCGTCGATGATGCGCGTTCGCGCACTGGCAAGTTCGCGCTCCGCCAGTTCCAGTTGTTGCTCCAGCCGCATGACGGCCTTGTCCGCGGCCTTTGACTCCGCTTCAAGCCTGTTCAGTTCAGTCAGTGCCTGGTCCCATTGTTCCTTGAGTCTGGCTGTATCGGATGCGGGGTCCACAAGCGCGGCGAGTTGCTTGCCAAGATCATTCAGCAGTCTCTCCATACCTTCGACATCGATGCGTTCGAAGCGAATGTCACCCAGGCGCTCTAGCATGAGGCTCTCCTGCTGCAGCACCTGCAACGCCTTGCGCGCCTCGCTGGACTGCTCGGCTCTTGTCGCCAGTTCCGATTCGGCTTCCTTGACCGCCTGCTCAAGCCAGGCCAGCCGGTCACGATTGTCAAAGCCTGTCATCCAGTCGGCATCAAGGCGCTTCTGATCCTGCTTGTCGAATTGCCGTGACTGGCCAGACATGAGCCCTTCAGCGGTCATCCCATGTGTTGTATGACGCAACGCTTCGGGACTGTCCACACAGTGTCGATCGATCCCGGCGAGCAGTGACTTCAAGGCTTCTCGCGCCGGATGAGCACGAAATTCCAGCTTGCGGGTAAAACCGTCTTCGAAGAATGTCGTGGACTTCACCGTCTCTTTCGCTTCGAAGAGGCGAACATGCAGGCGATTATCGCGGCTGTTGATCCAGCGCAGTGCCGCATCAATGTGCTCTGGCGGTACCAGAATGCGCAATCGATGCGAGCCGATGGCACGTTCGATGGCGCCGCGCCAGCGCTGCTCATCATTCTTGACCTGCACGAGTTCGGCGACAAATGGCAACGCCGCCTCCGTCAGACCGAGAACCTCTGCCAGAGCACTGCGAAAATGCTGAAACGCGGACGGCAGGTTCGAATCCGGTCGCCGGCGCACTTCATCGAGTTCACGGCCGAGTTCGGAACGCCGGAGCTCGGCATCACGTTCGGCACTGCGAATATCCAGACTTCGACTGTCAGCCTGCTCGATGTCCGTTTTCAGTGCTGCCATGCGCACTTCTGCCACACGCTGATTGTTCTCCACCGACACCGCATTCAGCGCCCCATCAAGTGCCAGTGCCGTTGTCAGCTTCTGATACTGATCGGCATCCTGTCGTCGACGCTCCTGCTCCAGCTGATTGTCCCGAATCCGGAGTTCGAGCTGCTCGATGTTGGTACCACCGGCCCCCAGATAGGCTTCGCGATGAGCATCGCTGACATCGCGCTGCCGATCGCGATCCGCTTCCAGGACGTTCGCTGTCTGTCTCCCCGTTTCAAGCAGATCCGTCGTGCGCTCGGCCGACGACTGCCAGAGCCTGGACGCCTGTTCGGCGTACCAGATGGGCAATACCTGGCGTAGCGTGAACTGCCGTTCCAGGTCTTCATTTACCTTTTCGAACGTCTTCCAGAGCTTTGCAACAGGCAGAAGCTTGCGCTGCTGTTCGCGGGCAATCTCCAGTTCCTCGCGAATGTCGGTAAGATCATCAAAACTGTTTGCCACCTCCTGTGCTCGATCGAAAGCGGACTGGTCGTCAAGAACAAGCTCGCGGAAGATCTCGTCGATGCTGTTGAGCTGCTTCAGTCCGGCGGCGCGATTGAGTAGCGTGAAGGCATTTTCCCCGACATCGAATCGATCACGCAGGCGCGCAAGAAAAGCCTTCTTGCTGGGGTAGGTCCAGATACCCGTGCGCTGCTTGTCCAGCTGCCGAAGAGCCCGCATGCCTCCGGCATGATGGATTTCCAACCAGTGATCGAGCGTTTGCTCGGGATCGTCTGCGTAGAGCCAGAGCTTCTTCATGTCTGCGGCTGATGCACCACTTCCGTCAAACCACAGCAACGCGCCGATACGCAGACTGTGTTCGGCATTCTCGAAACGGGCTGCAATGCCGGTGACCGTACGCCCCTTGCGCGCAATGTGATTCTGTTCACTGCCGCCATCACCCGGTCCCGATACACCGCGGACATAGGAGCTCAGATCGCGATCACTCTCGTGTCCTCCCGTGGAAGCAAGGTTGTAACGCGGATTGGCACAAAGCAGTGTCATCAAGGCATCGACCAATGTCGTCTTGCCACTGCCCGTAGCACCGACAATGGCCGTGCCGTCCGGATCCATGTCCGCTCTGTGACGACCGTTGAAACCGCCCCAGTTGTACAGCTCGATGGTGGTGAGAATCAAAGGGTCCGCAAGCGCGGCAAAGTCGGCCTGCCTGTTCATTGTCCGCTGTCGCCCATATCACCAGGTTCACCGAAGAGCTCGCCGGTGCGTCCGACACCGGCGCTACCTGCCTGTGTGTCATTGGTCTCTCTGGCTGGCGATGCGGGCGTCCGGACAGTCTCCGAGGCTGACACGGCGTCAGCCTCTTGCCGCTTTCCAGCGTTCTTGCCAGACGGCACATCGATTGCCTTCGACGCTTCTGCGGGACGATCCGATCCTGCCTCGACACGCACGGCGACCTTCGTTTCGCTGGCGCGGGTGGCCTTCTCAGCCTCTGCGCCGGAACCCGTCCGACGCTGCCGCAACCAGCTCAACAGATGTTGCAGATTCTCGGGGCTTGCCAGGTGCGCAATGATGGGCCTGATGGTCACGCGTTCGTGTGTATCCGGTTCGGAAACGAGTCCCTGCCCCTTGAGCTGATCGAGAAGCGTCAGCATGCGGGTACGCTCCCTGGCTTCACTGCCGGGATCACCGAGATAGATCTGGAACTGCGGAATCAGCTCATCGATGGCGACACGCGCATCATCTGCGCCGATACCCGCTTCCTGTTCATGCGCCACGAAATGTTGCCGCAGAATGGCAACGAGCAGCGATTGCTCCAACGTGAGACGCTGCCGTCTCACCAGAGGATGCGACCAGTCGTCCGGATCCTCCTCCACGTCCGAGGATTGCCCATCATCGGCAGCATCGGTACGAACCGTGACGAACGCAAGGCCGCGAATGTCATCGATGGCGAGAGCCAGATCCAGAGGTTCGAGTATCGTGGCCAGGGCCTGCTGCTGGTTCTGCAGTACGCGATAGAGATTGGGCTTCCTTGCCGCTTCGATAAGTCCGTAACGCGTGAGCTCCTTTGCCACTTCACGGACCTGACGCGGGGTCCGCGTATCGTCCGAATCTGTTGAGGACGTATCGGCAGCCAGCAGGATCGAGCTGGCATCAGCATCGTCCCTGACGTTGCCCGCCGGGTCCGCAGCACGGTTCTCGTCTGGCCGCTGTGCGGTTCCAGTCAGTTCGTCAAAGGTTCCTGGCATTCAGATATCCCACTCGATGGCCGAGACTGACAGTTCGTCAAGTCTTGTCAGCGGTAGTGAAAACCGCCAGGTTCCGGATTCTTCATCAGTCAAGTCGACCGACTCGCGCTGGTTCGTGATGATTTCGATTCCCGCTTCTCGTGCCATGGTGATCCACAGGGCGAAGGTCTCCAGATCATGACTTGGCGGTAGCGCCGCCGCCAACTCGGCCAGCGACAGTGGCCGCCCCTGTTCCTTGAGCAGTGCCAGCGTTTCGGCAATGACCACTTCGCGATCCAGACCATCGAAGTCTACCCAGAATTCCGTATCCAGGGCAGCGGCCTCTGCGTTGGCCTGCGAGAGATCCAGCTCGGCAGCGGTATCACTATCCAGCGATTTGTAGCGCAACCGTTCAATCAGCGGTATACCGGCGATGGGAATCGCCACGGGCGGCAGAGGCGATGCCGTTCGGCGCGTGGCCGCCTGCTGCCAATCAAGCTGCAGCATTTCCTGGAATATTTCGGCAAGCAGTTGACCGACGCGATGATGCTCGGCGGCCAGACCGGTTTTCAGAAAACCCTTTACATCGCGTTCACTGCGCGCACGAGCCTGAAAGACTACCTCCGATTCCTTGACCAGACGACCAACCAGAAACCGCAGATCGTTCTGCTGCTGCTGCGTCAACGCCCTTTCACTGACTTCGTGCAAGAGTATGTCGCGCAATCGCTCACGCATCAGGTCCAGATCGGTGGATTGACGAAGCTGCGCCTGAAAATTCTCGAACACCCGCCCTTCGGCGGTATCGAGCAACGCTTCATGTCCGTCAAGCAATTGATCGACAATATTGCCGCGATGCCGCTGCTCATTGATGATGTTGTGCCTGAGCACCTTGTCGGCCTCACGCCACGAATCCTCGACTCGACGGAAATCCGCACGCAAGCCTGTGGCCAGAGTGTAGATTTCTCGAATGCGCTCCATCGCTTCGACATCGTCCAGTACCGGCACATCGCCCGCCTGGGCAGCGACAAGCTCGCGTTGCAGTTCGGCAATACGACGTTCCAGACTTGCCACTCGTTGTCCGGCATCGGGGTTGAGCCCCGACTCCAGGCGTTCGATTTCCCTCTGCACCACAGACAGTCGTGACGCGGTGGACGTCATCATTCGGTTATCCAGGCCTTCCACGAAATTGATGGCAGCCTGCAAGGCATCGGTAGCGTAAATGCGGCCACCACGCTCGATGATCAACGAACGGCGAATCCACTGACGCAGCTCCCTCCCCGCAAGCTGTGGCAGACGAGCCGGATCGATCTCGTAGTGCTCATCATTGGCATAGGGTGCCAGCATGGCTGCAAGGGAGTGCAAGGCATCGTCCATGAGCACACCGTCATGGGCTTCCTCGAAGATCGATTGCAGACAGGCGATGACCAGCGGTGCTCGCCGAGACGCCAACAGCACCCAGGCAGGATGCTGAGTTCGGGCAGTAATGTAGACGTGGGTGCGGTCTTGGCTCACACGCTGGATGATAACGGATCAAGCACCCAAGCGGCGCAACTTGCCGTTCAGGTAGCGATTTCCGACCACAATCACATTTTTCCGCTTTTCGGGCAAAACCGGCATCAAATCACGATCGTTTCCCGCATCACTGCACAGATGAGCCTCGTCTGCCGGCGGATAATTCTCGCCAGACAATTACAAGAACATGCTCACATGTCAATCACTCTGCCATCTGTATCACGAATTCCGCGATCATCAGCTTCTCCGGCCTCCTTGACCGGCGCACTCGAACAACCGGTGAAGGCAATGCGCCGGTCAGCGGCAGGAATCCTGCCGATACTGACCCTGATCGCATTGTCTGCCTGCTCGGCGTCATCCCCCTCGGATGTCACTGACAGCGACGCACTTGCCCACCAGAGTCACTCGCAGGCTGCCGAGTTCTCCGCCGAGTTGCAAGCCAGCACGAACAAGCGGTTGCACTGGTCGGATACCAACGCCTGGTCTGACGACCAGTTGCAGAGTGGAAAAGCGCCGAGCAGCGGAGACATCGTCGTTGAACGCGATCAGATACTGCTTCTGGACCAGAACCTCGCAGTGGACTCACTGACCATCAACGGCCAGGTTGAATGTGCCTCGCAGGACCTGAATATCAGCGCGGACTGGATCATGGTGCATGGCAACTTCGTCTGCGGTACACCGGATGCACCGTACACCCACCAGCTCGACATCACTCTGAATGGCAATGATCGAACGGCATCGGTCATGGGCATGGGAACCAAGATGCTGTCGGCGATGGGTGGCGGGCGTATCTGGTTGCATGGAGAAGCGCGTACCTCCTGGCTGATGCTGGATGAAACCGTACGACCGGGAAGTGACACACTGGTACTTGAACAGGCGCCGGACTGGCGTGTCGGTGACTGGATCGTCATCACGGCTACCGGTGATGACATGGAGGAAGCCGAGGTTCGCCAGATTACCACCATCGATGGACGACACCTTGTATTGAACAAGGGACTGTTCCATACGCACTTCGGTGAGATCCAGACATTCAGCAATGGTCAACGAACCTGGACTGCCGATACACGTGCCGAAGTGGCACTGCTGAGTCGCAATATACGTATTCAGGGAGACGAGCAATCCGAATCGACGCGCTTCGGTGGCCATGTCATGATCATGCAGGGTTCCGAAGGCCTGTTCTCCGGGGTGGAAATGAATCGCATGGGGCAGGAAGGCATTCTCGGACGCTATCCGTTTCACTGGCACCTGGCAGGTGATGTCGGTGGACAGTACATACGCCATTCCAGCATTCGGCGCAGCTACAATCGCTGCGTGACAGTGCATGGATCGCATAACGCTCTGGTGCAGGACAATGTCTGCATGGACCACATCGGCCATGGCTACTTTCTGGAAGATGGTGGCGAAACCGGCAATGTCTTCGACCACAATCTAGGTCTGCTGACTCGCAAACCGGCCAGAGATATGGCTCTGATACCCAGCGATATCGAGACAGGCCAGGCGGCCCGTGGCCCCTCCACGTTCTGGATCAGCAATGGTGACAACGTCTTTACCGGCAATGCCGCTGCCGGCAGTGATGGACTGGGATTCTGGTATGACACCGACGAGCAGGTAACCGGCGCATCCGCTTCACTGGCGCGCTACGCAAACGTCTCGCCACTGACCTCGCCGTTTGGCAAGTTCAGTGACAACCGTGTGCATTCGAGCAACATGGGGTTCAGCTCCTGTGAAGCCGGCCAGGGAGCGGAAGGCTATCTGCCGCCGAACCAGGCACATATCGAAAATCTCACCGTGTTCACCGGCGGTGACGGCGCTGTCTGGCCATGCAAGGGCAACCAGCTGTTTACCAATCTTGTATTGACCGACAGTGGTCATGCCAGGAAAGCTGCCTTCGTGGCGCCTCGGCCCGTAACCATCCGCGACTCCCTGTTCGTGGCCAATAGCAGCCTCTCGGCCGAAGGCATCGGCCGACAACGCAGCGCCATTGGCATCTATGATTTCGGAGTCATCTTCGAAAACGTGCACTTCGTGAACTACAACGATGACTATGGTCCCAGCTATCTGTTCGGCGCACGCGATGCTGCCAATCGTCTTACCAGTGGTCGAGTCAGTGGTGTGAGCTACGACAACAGCTTCAATCTGTATGATCGTCGCAAGTCGATCGATGAATTGCGCCCCTCGCAATGGGGAGCCGTGATACATGATCTGGACGGTAGCCTGGGCCTTGCTCCGAACACCGCACTTGTGGCCGACCACCCCATGATGGTCGATGACACCTGTACTGCGCCTATCGGCACGGGCCGCTTGTGTGACAATCGCTACGGCTGGGTCCGCCTGGATTTTCGAAAAACAACAAGACTTCCACCCATCAAACACACTCGTAGTGACGGATTGCGTTTCACCGTGAACCCGCTGGAACCTCGTTCGAGCTACCAGAGCGTGGTGTCGGTCAACCACGACAGGCACTACTACGGCTACGAATTCGATCAGAAACTGTTCGACATTGGCAGACTCAACATCTTGCTGGCCTATCTGCACCAAGGAGACACGGTCACACTGGAGCTGAAGTCCATGCCGGCATCCGCAACCATTCTGGATCGCGACTACACGCTGGCCGCCAGTCTTGCCGATCTGCGTCAGGGTCCGGGCAAACGTTACATTCGTATTGCCGACTCTCTGTTCGTGAAGATGCAGGCTGAAGGCAAAAGCTGGGAGGCCAGTGACTACATGAGCATCGTGTGGTAATGCGAGGGATGGCGTACTGGCCAATCATCCACGGCAATCAGTCGAATCCAGGGCTGTAATGGTCTCGCTCCAGGCCCGATATTCATCCGGATGACGGGCCAGGTATCAGCCTGGCCCGAGCTCGGTCTCGGTCTCGGTCTCGGTCTTGCTCTCGGCAGGCGACAGACTCGCCATTACCGGGTGTGCTCTTCAAGTCGGCAAGTGCCGAAGTCGATAGAGAGGGATGTCGCCAATACTTGAAGAGGTCAAACAGGTCGCCCCGAGTTACTCGGAACACCCGGACGGTACCCAATGATTGAACCGATCGTGCTTTTCGTCGACGATGAACCCGCGATTCTAAGGGCGATCGTGCGCACCTTCCGTCAATCACCTCTGCAAGTTCTGACGGCCGAGAGCCCGACCGAGGCATTGGAGATTCTGCGAGCATCGACCGTTGCCGTCCTCGTGTCAGACTACTGCATGCCCGAGACAAGCGGTGCAGAATTGCTGGGCATCATTCGCGAAATCAGTCCCGACACGGTTCGCATGATTCTCAGTGGCAACAATGACCAGAAAGCGACCATTGATGCGATCAATCAGGGCGCTGTCTCGAGATTCCTGACAAAGCCCTGGAATGACGAGCTCCTGATCAGTGAAATTGGCGCTGCGGTGGCAATCTGGGAGTCCAGAGTCTATTGGGACCCGGGCAAGGCACTGTTCAAACAGGCACCACTGCTTCAGCACCTGGATTCCATCCTGTCGCGTGACAGGCCACCACGCTCGGCAATGGCTCTGATCGCTGTCAGAAATCTGGAGAGCATGGAGGAGCATCTGAGTGCCGAGGATCTGCTTCGAATGTTGGGCGCGCTGCCCGTGGTTGGTACTATCCCGTCCACAACCCGGCTACTGGGTTTGACGGATGATCGACACTTCTGCGCCTTTCTCGATCTTGCAGATTCTGACCAGGACATGCCATCAGCGGTGCAGTCACTATTGAGTGAATTGCCTGTCAACGCGGTCGTACATGAACAGAAACATCGCGTCGAATACGATGTGGCCTTTGCAGAAGTGGAGCCTGACGACCTTGAGGGTGCAGCGCTCCTTCGAAAAGCGCAACTTGCCATGCAGAACGCAAAGACTGCTCGCTCCGATTCCATCGTCGTCTACGACAGGCGCATGCTGGCAACCCATGGCAGAAAGTCAAGACTGGAGATCAGCCTGAATTCGGCATTGAGCCGTCAGGAACTCTCTCTGCATTACCAGCCAAAGATCGAAACATCGACCCACGAAATGCGCGGCGCGGAGGCACTTCTGCGCTGGCACAGCGAGAGTCTGGGTGTCGTTTCACCAACCGAATTCATCCCGTTGGCAGAGCGTAGCGGATTGATTACCGAAATCGGCGAATGGGTGATCAATGAAGCTGTTCGTCAATGGCGCGAGTGGTTTCCTGACACCATGACCAGTCCGGTCATTTCCGTGAATGTCTCGCCCAGACAATTGAATGACACCAATTTTCTACAACGACTTATGCACACACTTGACACCCATCGGTTTCAACCGTCAAACCTCGAGCTTGAGATCACCGAAAGCATGATGCTGGATGACATGCACAAAGTGATCGAGATTCTCACGCAAATCCGCAAACTCGGCGTCAGATTGTCGATTGACGACTTCGGTACTGGCTATTCATCGCTGAGCTACCTGAGCCGGCTACCTGTCGACACAGTCAAGATAGACCGCGCCTTCATTCTGCCCATGCTGGAATCAACAGAAAAGCGAACGCTGGTCAGAAACCTGATCAGGCTTGGACACGATCTGGGTATGCAACTGGTGGCTGAAGGTGTCGAGACCGGTGAGCAGTTGACGGTACTCAGGGAGTTCGAGTGCGATCTGATACAGGGCTACTATTTCAGCCCACCTGTGTCGACTGCCGAATTCATCGAAAAAACCAGTGCGCTTACCACACCGTTGACAATCGGCGAACGCCGATTGTCTGTCAACTCAGGATAGCCAGACTACCTCCGGGCTGCTACCGAAGAGCCTGTTGTGGCGCTTGGCAATGACAACCAGGAGATCACTACAATGACACGATTCCTTGCACTACTGCTGATTTTCCTCGGCAGCATCTCTCCGGTACTTGCGACCGAGTACACCTTCGGAATCGTGCCACAGCAGTCTTCGACAAAACTGGCTCAACTGTGGACACCAATACTGCAGAAACTCAGTCAACAGACCGGCATGGACATACGCTTTGCAACGGCCAAGGATATTCCGACTTTCGAGCAGCGACTCGCAGCCGGTGAGTACGATTTTGCCTACATGAACCCCTATCACTTCACGGTGTTCAACGAGGCGCCGGGCTACGTTGCGATGGCTCACCAGAGTGACAAGCGTATCAAGGGCATCGTCGTCGTTCGGAAAGACAGTGACATCCGGGAACTGACAGACCTGGATGGACAGACGCTGGCTTTCCCCTCGCCGGCTGCCTTTGCAGCAACCATACTTCCCATCGCCAACATGGAGAAGATCGGCATGAGCATCGAACCTCGATATGTCTCTTCGCACGATTCGGTCTACATGGCAGTCTCACGAGGCCTGTTGCCTGCGGGAGGTGGAATCGTCAGAACCTTCAACAACACGGATCCTGCCATCAAGGCATCATTGAGAATACTCTGGACGTCCGCAGGCTACACGCCTCACGCCTTCGCAGCGCATCCTGACGTCGCAATCACCGAAAGGGAAAAACTCACCAGAGCACTCGTTGATTTCGCCAATACGGAGGACGGTGCTCGCCTGCTGGCTGACATGGGCTTCGCCGGTATTCAGTTGGCAGAGGACAACAGTTGGAATGATGTTCGAGATCTCGGCATTCGGAAACTCGAATCGCACAATGACAAACTTGCCGAACAGGATCAGTAAGGGCCCAAGTGCTCACCCATTGCCATGTCCATCCGGCTGAAAACGGTTCTCGGCGTAGCGCTCATAGAGGCGATACTGCTTGCATTACTTGTCTACACGACAATGAAATACATGCACGAGAATCTGGAAGAGGCATTGATCAAGCGCGCCGATACCACTGCGATGCTGTTTTCATCCACGGCAAAGGATCCAGTACTGGCCTATGATCTGGCCTCCCTGGAGACCTTCAGTGCGGAGCTTGCAGGTAATGTCGATATCGTCCATGTTCGCACACGAAGTCCTGACGGCTTCCTGTTGGCGAGTGCAGGTGACTCGGCAACCGTGGACGAGCCGTTCATCGAGGATCATGGTCTGGAGTCCGTGGTTGACGGCGTGTATGACGTCTCGGCACCGATTGCAGTCAGTGGCGTCGAATACGGTCGCGTCGAGATCGGCTTCGACATTGCCAGCATTGAAGACAGCCTGGCCGAATCGAGGCAATTGTCCACGCTGATTGCCGTGGTCGAAATGGTATTGGTCGCCATCTTCTCCTTCGCACTCGGGACTTATCTGACACGCCAGTTGAAAGTGCTGCGTCAGGCGGCGCGAAGAGTATCGCGAGGCGACTATTCTCTGATCCCGAAAGTCGATAGCGGCGATGAGGTCGGTGATGTCGCCCTGGCCTTCAATCAGATGGCAAGCGTCCTGAAGGAATCCCGCCAGACCAGGGACCGCTATGAGAGTGAGCTTGTGGAGCTCAATCAGACACTGGAACAGCGTGTCCTCAGAAGGACCGAGCAGATCAATGCGCAATATGAAGAGCTGAAAATCGCGCATCAACAACTGGCCGACGCACAAGCCAAACTGCTGCAGGCAGAAAAGCTGGCGTCCATTGGTCAATTGTCAGCCGGTATCGCGCATGAAATAAACAATCCCATTTCCTTCGTCAACAGCAATGCACACTCCTTGGCGAAGTACATCGCCGTCTATCAGAAATTGCTGGCCATGTACCGAAGCGTATCCATGGCAGATACTGAAGCGGCAGCAGCGATCAGGGACCGCATTGCCGCATTCGAGGCTGCCGAGGATATCGACTTCGTGACCGAAGACATTGACACACTGATTACCGATACGATTGAAGGGGCCGTGAGAGTACAGGAGATCGTCAAGGGACTGCGTGATTTCTCGCATACCAATCACGACACGAAAATGCCCTGTGATGTCATCGAATGTACCGAATCCACACTGCGGATTCTTACCGCCGAATTGAAAACCCGTTGCGAGGTCCGAACAGCATTCAAGCCGATTCCGCCGGTTCTTGCCAATCGTGGAGAACTGAATCAGGTCATCATGAATCTGCTGGTCAATGCGGGACAGTCAATGAGCGATTTCGGTGAGGTTCTGGTGAGCACAGACGTTCTGGATGAACAGGTAGTACTCTCCATCACGGACAACGGCCGGGGCATTGAACCCGAAAACATCGGCAAGCTGTTCGACCCCTTCTACACTACCAAGCCTGTCGGGGAAGGTACGGGGCTGGGTCTTTCCATTTCCTACGGCATCATCACCGATCACGATGGGACAATTGTCGTCGAGAGCAATCCGGGACAAGGCAGCACATTCAAAATATACCTGCCGATACTGAAATCCGATCCAGCGGCTGAAGCGGCCTGATTGCCCATGAACGATCACTGACGCAAACACCCTCCACCTGGTGACGAACCGTCGCCATTGCCTGTACAAGCAGGGATTCGAACGCCGGGGCTGCTGATGATCAGCGTTTCTGCAACGGTGCTGTGCGCGATCCAGCAGCTACGTCGTCACGTGGCAGCGTCGCACCATGAAAGAACCAACCGCCCCACTTTGTTGCATTATCGACTGCACGTGCTTGCATTGTCGAATGCTGGATCAAACCGATGACTCTCCTTGCCGGTCATTCAGAAACAGCCATCCTGAACAGGGTCGAAATCATTACGCCAGAAGTATTGATTTATTATTGATACAGTGATCTGATAACCACCGGATCCTGAGTCGTTCGAGCTCATTGCCATTCTCAGGGCCTGAACCCATTCAAAAAGGAGATTTGCATGAGCAGTCATGAACGTCAGGGAAATCCTCCCAGTCTTCGACTGGCACTGATTTCGCTGTTTTCGTTGATCATCGGTATTGGCATATCGATTGCCATTTTCGGTCTCGCCCCTCACTTACCCATGCTGTTCGGGGTCACCGTTGCCAGCATAGTGGCACTGTATTGCGGCTACAACTGGAATGCCATTCAGAACGGCATGATTACCGGGATCACCCACGCGCTGGGATCCATCATCATTCTCTTGCTGGTCGGCATTCTCATCGGCACCTGGATACTGGGTGGGGTCGTGCCAACGCTGGTTTATTATGGTCTGCAGATATTTTCACCATCGGTATTTCTGCTGGTCTGTGCCGTCATCTGTGCTATCGCCTCTTCCGCAACCGGCACGAGCTGGGGCACAACCGGCACCATCGGCGTCGCCCTGATGGGAGTCGGTGCCGGACTGGGAATACCGCTTCCCTGGGTGGCAGGAGCTGTCCTTTCCGGAGCCTATTTCGGTGACAAGATGTCACCATTATCCGATACGACCAACATGGCGCCTGCAATGGTAGGGGTCGACCTCTATGTCCATATTCGTCACATGGCCAGCACAACGGGCCTGGCATTCGCTATCTCTCTGATCATCTATGCCGTGGTGGGCATGATCTACACTCCGGAAACCACGGATACATCACGCATAAACAGCATACTGGACATGCTGCAATCGACGTTCGTCATACACCCATTGCTGCTCGTCCCGCCGTTTCTCGTCATGATCCTGAGTTTCCGCAAGATTCCGGCAGTACCAGGCATCGCCATTGGCGCCATCGCGGGACTCGTCTGCGCCATGATGGTTCAAGGCGCCGACTATGCAACCACCATGAGCGCCGCCATGTCCGGCTACGTTGCCGAAACAGGCAATGCCGATGTTGATTCCCTGCTCAGTCGTGGCGGGCTGGAATCAATGACATACACGGTCAGCCTGATAATCGTGGCCATGATGTTTGGCGGCGTCATGCAGGCCACCGGACAGATTCAGGTCATTGCAAACGCGATCCTGTCATATGCGCGTTCCACCGGATCGTTGATTCTGACAACCGCACTCACGGCAATCGGCTCCAATTTCCTGTTGTGTGACCAATACATGTCATTGGTCATGACAGGAAGAATGTACGGAACAGCCTACCGTGATCAAGGTCTTGCCCCCGAGAACCTGTCGCGTGTCACCGAGGATGCTGGCACAGTTGT
The DNA here is from genome assembly GCF_052681095.1 of Granulosicoccus sp. 3-233. Classification (NCBI taxonomy): domain Bacteria; kingdom Pseudomonadati; phylum Pseudomonadota; class Gammaproteobacteria; order Chromatiales; family Granulosicoccaceae; genus Granulosicoccus; species Granulosicoccus sp. 3-233. The sequence continues at coordinate 63,285 of NZ_JBQYLE010000016.1, read as the reverse complement.
CGATCCTCTCGTGCCATGGGGTTCAGGTGGCGCCTATCAATCGGCCACTCTGGGAGTCCCCACCATTCTGTATGCTCCCTTCGCCGTTTTCTGCTGGATCTCACCTCTGGTCACGATATTGTTCGGCTATACGGGCTGGACCATCAAGCCACTCGAGGAGCCCTCCGTCACGCCAGTCAACGAACTGACTGCCGAAGCGGTTTCCAGCACATCCACCGTTCCCTCGGAGAAACCGAAGGTGGCGGAACCGGTGTAGTCAGCGTCAGGCCGACCCACGGTCGGCCTGCACGACGTCCTGACCTTTCCTGTTCTTGAAGATACAGTGCCAGCACACCGATGCCCCGATGATGTACCGGAAAGCCACATTCGCTAAAGCATGGCTGTAATTGACATGCAATGACAGCGATGTAGAAGCGGCGCCTTCCGGAGCCCCGGGGTTCGTCAGACTGATGGAGCCCGGACCTCCGGCTTATCGTGGATTCAGCGATTCAGCGCCAGCTGATGGCCTTACCGCTCAGGAAAAAGCGAGCCGTTGCAATGAACGCCGCCAGATTGAGTTGGGTGAATATCTTGATCATGGTGAAGACTTTATTGCCCGTGCCTGGCAGGTCAGCAAAGCTTGCGGCAGCAGCTGCATAGAATGCCAACTGACTGTAGAACATCAGCTCCAGAAACAGCCCATCTCCGAACCATGCCGACAAGAAGGCGATGATCAACGCATAGGGCACCAGCAGTCGGAAAAACTTGTGAGACAGAAATTGCCACCACACCGGATTGCGCGCAGGGTTGAAAAGCCATGAATGAGTCTGGAATGATTGCCAGTTGCCCGCCAGATTTCTGACCTTTCGCCGAAACTCCTGCTTGATATCATCTGCCGCCTCGTCGAAGGCGTAGGCACCCGGTACGAACAGCGTCCTCTTGCCCTTTTTCAACTGCTCTACCGGCGTATTGAAATCATCCAGCAGAGTTCCCACCGCATTGGGCGTGAAGTCTGCCCGACGAACGGCGTACAGGGCACCGGTGGCACCCGTGGTGGAAAACAGGCGACTCTCGTTATCCCGAATCCATTTTTCATATCGCCAGTACAGTCCGAAGTTTGCCGCTTCCAGACTACCGTCTTCCGACAGAACCAGTTCGCCACTGACGGCACCAATCTGCTCATGCGAAAAGTAGGGAACCAGCTTCCTGATGGCATTTTCCGACACGGGTTGACGGGCATCCATGAACAGGATGATGTCATGACTGGCCATGGACACACCTGCGTTCAGAGCACCACATTTTCCGAGCGCTGATTCCAGATGTCTGACATGTCGTCTCGGATGGCCGTCGAATGCCTCCTGCAGTAGCGCATGAGTACCATCTGTCGAACCATCGGAAACGATGATCCACTCCACCAGCTCGGCTGGATAATCCAGCGCCTCCAGGCTGGTCAGCTTGGTCGGAAGGTTCTTCGCTTCATTGTGTGCCGCGATCACGATACTGACGGTTGGCCAGTCAGTCGGCGTGACTATCGACGGCAGTGACTTCCCCTTTGCCCTCAGATGTAGAAAAAGCGGGAATAGCGCATACGTGTATACGACAAACAAGGCGGAAACCAGAAACAGAATGGTCATGAGAATATCTGCGCCACGTCTGCCTAACGGCTGGATGCCAGTTTCAGGGAGTATTCGCTGAGTTTCGTGTACTCACTGTACAGGGAACGCATTTCCGATTCGCTCATGTAATCGGCAGTCAGAGACGACAAGGGTTCCGATACGTGTTCATTGCCGAACTCATCGGAATGCAGAACGATATAGCGCCCATCATCGGAATAGAATGCATGAGGCAGTTCCTGTTGACTGACCAGTATCTCGAAGAGTCTCTCACCGGGTCGCATACCGACGATCTCGGGCTTACCTCCATCCCCGAATTCAGCAGACAACTGGATGGCAAGGTCGAGCATACCTACCGATTTCATGCGACTGCAGAGCACGAAGGGACGAGTGGAATTTTCAGCGTGATCGATACTCTGACGAATGAGAAGCGCTGCTTCGTCACTGGTGAACATCAGTCGATTCATGCGTGAATCGGTCAGTTTCAGCGATTCACCTTTCCGGGCGCTGTCGATCCAGAACGGTATGACTGATCCATTTGAACAGGCGACATTGGCAAATCGTGTGCAGACAAACCGGGTTTTCTCATTGTAGTGTTCAAGAAACATCTGCTCCATGATCTTCTTTGAATATCCATAGATGTTCTCAGGCTGACAGGCCTTGTCGGTGCTGATACCGACCACGATAGGCACCTCGGCACGCACACTCGCCTTGATGATGTTCAAGCTGCCCGATATGTTGATTTCAGTTGTACGAGAAGGATTCAGCTCGGCAAAGTTCACATGCTTCAGGGCCGCCGCATGTATGACGATATCGGGTTTCACCTTCAGGAAGATCGTGGTCAGGTGATCCAGGTCCTGAATGTCGGATACGTAAGAATGAACGTCGGGAAAGACGTTCTTGAGCTTTTCGATATAGGACTCATTGCGACTGACATTGAAGAACTGGAACTCGTCTCGGTACTGCTTGATGAATGCCTGACCGACCGTGCCTGAACCACCGGTGATGAGTACCTTGCGTCGGTAATCGGAAACTGTGCTGTCGGACATCAATCGGCCTCCTGTATTCGCGTTTCATGCCTGTTACATGAATATCCACGAGAACGCCATGTCACTGCAATACCGTAATTCCGTCGAATGAACACGATAAAATCGAACCGACCATGCTGCAGCGCAGCATTCAGTGAAAGATCGTGAATATTCTCGAAAAGTGATTCCTGTCGATTGACAATCCCCACTGATTCAACCGATGTAAAAAGTCTGTTTTACTACTGGACAATACAACAGTGGATTGCACCCGATGACCCTGTAAACATCAATCTCTCCGCCCCATTACGCGTATTCCCCCGTTTCCAGACGGAGTGGTGTGCACAGCGTCAACCGCCCTACTCTCTCCGGAACCTGTATCCAACGATGAAAGCGAACCCCGTGCAGGCCATTACCGCTCCCACGTATTACCAGATTGCAACACATTTGCACTGCGTTTTGTCCGCGGATATCGAGCCATGGAACTTCGCTCCCTGCTCTGAACTTGACAAGGATTCCAACGAACCTTCAACGATCCGCAGACTACAGCCTTGCACACGATTCGAGACCGGCCATCAGTGCCATGGCTGCATATTGATCAGCGTACCTGGCAATGACACACCTGTGTGAATTCCTCTTCAACAACAGGATTCGGTTTCGGAGCAGCGAACGATGCAAGACACCGTCAGGCATTCCAACGAACAGAGATCGTCAGTCAGGGCTCGCCCGTTTACTCGAAATGGAACACGCAGTATCGGCTATCATGAACAGAGAAATCGAATCCATCGATTGCCCGACTTCCGTTGAGATACCGGTTACGGACAAGACATCAATGACTGAAAACCAGAAACGCGAAAGGATCATCGAACTGTGTCTGCAGATGAACTCCTCCGGACTGAACCAGGGAACCTCTGGCAATATCAGCGCACGTCACAAGGCGTCGATGCTGATCACACCCAGCGGCATTGCTTACGAAAGGCTGCTACCCGACGATATCGCGCGCGTATCGCTGGAACATGCGGACCTGCGTTGGGAGGGGCCGTTCAAACCCTCGTCGGAATGGCACTTTCACAAGGCCATACTCAGGGAGAAACCGGAAATCGATGCAGTCGTGCACACACACTCGACCTTCGCGACCGTACTATCCATTTCGCGTTCGAGCATCCCCGCCTGTCATTACATGATTGCGGCCTTTGGAGGAAACTCGGTCCGATGTGCAGACTATCAAACGTTTGGCTCACCGGAGTTGTCCGAAGCTGTTCTGCAGGCCATGCAAGGACGCAGCGCCTGCCTGCTGGCCAATCATGGCATGATCGCCGCTGGCAAGGATCTGAACAACGCCATGTGGGCAGCGGTCGAGCTGGAGACTCTGGCGAAGCAGTTCTACTACGCTCGACTGGCTGGAACCATGACCTTGCTGTCCGATGACGAAATGAGCGAGGTCATGGACAAGTTCAGAGACTACGGACAGAAAGAAAGATAATCTGCCAGGAACTTCACACCCGAATGAAATTCAGAGCGTCGACGAATACCGAAAATTCGCTCGCAGTTCATCAAGCTATCCCTTCCAGCAGCAGGCGTGCCGTGGTTGAACAGCAGGCAAAATGCGTGACGTAGCCACCGGCTATCGCGGCCCGAGCTGCGGATGCTCTCTCCGGCTCTGCGCAGACCAGCAGACCCAGCTCCTTTTCTCGCATCTGCTCCAGCGTCACACCAATCATCCTGTCTTCGCTGGGTATGGCCATCGCGTTGCCATCGATGTCGATAAGTCGTCCACAGATGACGCCTACCGCACCCTTGCGCCGATATCCAGCGATCTCCTTCGGTGAAATAATCCCCGTTCGCACGATATGACTATCGTCGAAACAGGTACCTGCAGCGAATATGACCTTTGAGCAGTCTGCTACCCGTTGCAACTGCTCTGCGACCACCGGCTCGGCGATCAGTTGCCGGCACAGCGCCGAGTTGGACAATAACAGTGGCACGTGCAGGTTGATGCATTGTGCGCCAAAGCGCTGTGCCAGAGTTGCAGAGCAATTTTCTGCAGCAAACCCCAGTGCCGAAGGTCGAGACCCCACCAGTTGAACGATGACGAGTTCTTCCAGCGTCAGTCTGGGTGCAATCTCGGACAGACGGTATATCGTCTCACCCCAGGCTACTCCCAACATGTCACCACTGTCCAACAGCTGTGGTAACCAGTCCGAAGCAGCCCTGACCACTCTTTCGAAGGAACGCTGCGATGATGCTTCGTCTGCTGGTATTACCAGGGCCTGAGTCAGGTCGAAGGCGTGACGCAATTCAGCAGCCAACTGGTTGTACAGGAACACATTGCTGTCCAACGTCACTCGTACGAAATCACGCCGCCGGGATTCTGCGAGATAATTGACCACCGAGGCACGACTGACACCCAGCTTCGTTGCGATTGCGCTCTGATTCAAACCCTCATGGTAGTAGCACCACGCGGCCTCCACAATGGCATCATCCTGACGAGACATGCGCCCGCCTGCATCGGTTCCGGGCTTGGCAGTGGTTGACGTTGTCGGGCTCATGCGTGCCTACTCGTTTTGCGCGTGTTCCGGAAACAGCTCTGCAAGCCCTTCTGCCGAGGCCGCACAGATACCTCGCTCGGTGATGAGCCCTGTCACCAGCCTGTTCGGCGTGACATCGAAGGCCGGATTACCACCACGGGTAGTCTCCGGTGAAACCCGGACAGTTCGGATCATTCCGTCGCCATCCGTACCCTGTATGTGGGTAGTCTCTGACTCATCGCGTTCCTCGATGGGAATCTCCGCCACACCATCATCGATGCTCCAGTCTATGGTCGGTGATGGCAGAGCCACGTAGAATGGCACCTGATTATCCCGGGCAGCAAGCGCTTTCAGGTAAGTACCGATCTTGTTGCAGACATCACCGCGGCGCGTCGTGCGGTCCGTACCGGTAATCACCAGATCCACTTCGCCATGCTGCATCAGATGGCCGCCGGCATTGTCGGTCACATAGGTATGCGGAACGCCATGATTGCCCAACTCCCAGGCGGTTAGCGCCCCCTGGTTGCGAGGTCGTGTCTCATCCACCCAGACATGCAGGGCAATGCCTGCATCATGCGCGTGATACATGGGGCTGGTTGCGGTCCCCCAATCGACTGTTGCCAGCCAGCCGGCATTGCAATGAGTCAGCACCTGCACCGGCTCGCCCGTCGGTTTGCGCGCGGCAATCTCACGTATCAACGTCAGACCGTGTTCCCCGATACGCTTGTTGATGGCGACGTCCTCGTCGGCCAGCTCATGCGCCAGCTGCAATGCAACCCTTGCGCGATCAAAAATCGGAGTCTGCAACAGCACTTGTCGACAACGATCAAGCGCCCAACGCAGGTTCACCGCCGTGGGCCGCGTGTCATGCAACGCCTGCCGGGCAAGCTCCATGCCGCTGTCTGACGGATCCTGCATCATGGCATGTGCCATGCCATAAGCAGCAGTTGCACCAATCAGTGGTGCGCCGCGCACTCGCATCTGTGAAATGGCATTCAGGTAATCCTGAAGGGTTTCAACATCCTGAATCCGGAATTCATGGGGCAGCAGACGCTGGTCAATGATCTGCAGAACCTGGTGCTGCTCGTTCCACCACAAGGAGCGAAAATGCTGGTTGCCAATCTTCACAGGATGTTCCTCTGGTTGTAGTCTTCCGCCATGCTGATCAACGCGAATTCGTCAGGGAGCCTGTCTGCCTCGAGAATCAGTTGGGCCCCCATTTCCAGATTGCGTGCTTCCAGAGAAGCTCGTACCTCCACGTCTTCAATGACTTCGAAGTCCGCATTATGCGCCAGGGACAAACAGCGCCGGTGCATTTCAATACCACAGAAGCGCATTGCATCCCGGTTGATTTCCTCCAGCAGTTGTTCGCATGCCGGTGACGAATCATGGCCCTGATGCTCGAACAACGCGGCCGGAAACAGCATGCCCGTTCTTTCCGTGCCCCACAATCGCCTGAATTCGCTGCGAAATGATTGCAGACTCTCGCCAATGACGCTCAGAATCCATTGCTGATAGTCAACAAGATCTTCGGCACGATGAGCCGGTTGGCTGAAATAGGCCATCAGAAAGTTCGCCGTCACCATGCCCAGGTCAAAGCTCATGGGACCGTACTGCGCGAATTCGGGATCGATCACCTTCGATTCACGGTCGGTCGACATGATGGAACCCGAGTGCAAGTCACCGTGCAGCAACGTTTCGGTATTGGATGCGAATTTCATCAACATTCTCTGTACGCGGCACTTCAGTTCGACGTTGGCTCGCAGTGACGCAACTACCGGATCGAGCAGGCTGTTATGACTGTTCATTTCGGCGTTGAAGTAGGGATCGGTAAAAACCAGCGATTCCGTAATGGCAGGTATTTCCACATTGCCCGAGAACACCCCCACATCGGCCTTCTTCGCAGCACTGCTCATGCACAGTTCGGAACCGCGAAAGGCAGTTCTGGCACAGAACTCACCGACGAATCTGCCCAGCCCTTCCACACGCTCACCCATTATCAGCTTGTTCCGCAAGATCACGTGTGGCGTCAGATGCTCCATGACAATCAAGGCCTGCCTATCGTCAAAATGAAAGACTTCAGGAACGCAACCATGGCTGCGATTCGCCTGACGTGTCAGTGCGCAGTTCTCATAGTAGGCCCGGTACAGCGGCAACGGCCAACTGTCGCCGACCAGTCGTACATAGGGGAGGGCCTGCTTGACGATGACGCTGCCGGTGCTACCGGTGACGATGAACACCAGGTTCAGATTGCCGTCGCCAATCTCCTGCACCTGCCATTGACTGTAGTCGGGTCCGAGATGGCTGACCACAGGTTCCAGCTGCCCCAGACGTTCTGCCAGAGTTTCCGGCGTGAGTGGTTCATAAGCAACACGGTTCGACATAGAGGCTCCTCCAATCTCACTACCGACTATCCGATTTGTCAGAGAATTAGTCAATAGTCATTACATTTGACAAATGTACATTTTAGGCGAATAGTAAACTCGAAACGCTCGGATCAAAACTCATTACCATGCGCAAGACCGTTTGCAGATTGAAAGGAATCAACAAGTCCTTCGGTACAAACAATGTATTGCGTCGCATTGATCTGGATCTCATCGCCGGAGAAATCATCGTCTTGATGGGGGCCAACGGTGCCGGCAAGTCCACGCTTGTGAAGCTGATTTGTGGTTACCACCGGCTGGACTCGGGCTCGATGGAACTGAATGGTAAAGACTACCGCCCGATGGACCCGGCCGCTGCCATTGCCTCGGGAATCGTGACCGTCCACCAGTCCATCGACGATGGCGTGGTACCGGATCTGGACATAGCAACCAACCTGATGCTCGATCATCTGACTCGACCCGATGCGAGCCTGTGGACAAGGGATCGGCAACTGAGACAGCAAGCCGCCAGGGTGGCACAGAGCATGGGAATCACGACAGATGTTCGCACCCGGGTAGCGGACCTCGGAGTCGCCGACCGACAGATGATCGCCATCGCTCGCGCCATGGCACGCTCCCCTGACGTGTTGATTCTCGATGAACCCACTTCATCGCTATCGGCCACCGAAGCAGACCGACTCTTCACTCTGCTGGACAGCTTGCGCGCCAAGGGCGTGGCCATACTCTACATTTCCCACCGCATGTCGGATATTCGCAGAGTGGCCGATCGCATCGTCTGCATGCGTGATGGTGCGATATCCGGAGTATTCGATCAGCAGCCTCTGGACTATGACAGTGCCGTCACGTCGATGCTCGGGCATGCGATGACCGATGTAGACATCAGCCCTGTCACCGGCATCAAGCCGGTACTGAACATTCGCGGCCTCAAGCTGGGCAAGCACAGCGCCCCCATCAATCTGGTGGCACACGACGGTGAAGTCATTGCCATGACCGGGCTGCTCGGCAGTGGCAAGAGTGCCCTGGCCGAGATACTGTTTGGCTTGCGCCCTGCCCACGGCGGCAACATGTTCATCGACGGAGAACCCTATGCTCCCGCCAATGCCAGCGACGCAGTCAATTCGGGTGTGCACATGTCACCCAAGGACCGATCACTGAATGCCGTCATTCCCACCTTCAATATCACTGACAACATTTGCCTGCCATTTCTGCGTTCATTCTGCCAACTGGGCTTGCTGCGCGGTTACAGACAACGACAAACCGCCGATCGAATGATCAGTCAGATGGGTGTGGTTTGTCAGTCGGCGAAAGATGGCATCAATACCCTCTCGGGAGGAAATCAGCAAAAAGTCATGATAGGTCGCTGGCTGGTCGAGCCGTGTCGCTTGCTATTGCTGGATGAACCCTTTCAGGGTGTGGATATCGGCGCGCGGCGAGACATAGGCAGACATATCAGAGCATCGGCAAACGGCCGTGCGACCATCGTGTTCGTCGCCGAGATCGATGAAGCTCTCGAGATTGCGGATCGAATCGTGGTGTTGCACGAAAGCCAGATCGTCGGTGAACACATCAATAACGACATAAACCTCAACACTTTGATCGCACAGGTATCCGGCGCGATGAATTCTGCCTCCATGTCCGCAGCATCATGAAAAACGATCGCTTTCTCGACTTTGCAATCCGCTATGGATTCCTGCTACTGCTGGTTTTGCTCATCGTCTATTTCAGTGTGGCAGCGACAGGATTCGCCTCGCCACGTTCGGCGGCTTTCATCCTTCAATCGGTCGCCATTACCGGGATTCTGGCCCTGGGCGTGACCTGCACGCTGGTGGTTGATGGTTTCGATCTGTCCATCGGTTCAGTTGCCACCACCGCTCTCATGCTGTCGGCCTACGCCATGGTGATTCTGAAGCTCTCCGCTGTGGTTGCAGTACTGCTGTGCCTTGGCATGGGAGCGCTGGTTGGCTTGATCAACGGATTGCTCATCGTCAAGTTTCGAGTGCCGGATCTGCTGGCAACGCTTGGCATGATGTTTCTGCTCATAGGCCTGCAACGGATACCTACACAAGGCAATTCCATTTCTGCCGGTATGCGATTGCCTGATGGCACGACCGCAGAAGGGACATTTTCAGCCGCCTTTCTGTGGCTTGGCCGACACCGCTTCGATCTGTTTCTGGAGCGACTTGTACCTGTGCCGGTCGTCATTTTTCTGCTGATTGCCGTGGGCATCTGGATCTTTCTCGGCTTCACGCGACACGGTCGACTGATGTATGCCATCGGTTCCAATGAGCGAGCAGCATCGCTGGTTGGAGCAAACGTCAACCGCTACAGGATCGTGGCCTACATGATCTCGGGTGTTACCGCCTCCATAGGAGGAATTCTGCTGGCAGCACGGCTCGGCCGAGGCGATATCGCCAGCGGCAACAATCTGCTTCTGGACAGTGTTGCAGCAGCACTCATCGGTTTCGCCGTCCTCGGAGCAGCACGGCCCAATGCATTTGGTACGGCCATCGGCGCCTTGTTCGTCGGCATTCTCCTGCAAGGCCTGACCATGATGAATGCACCCTACTACACCCAGGATTTCGTCAAAGGGGCCATTCTGGTAGCAGCTCTTGTTTTCACCTTCTACCTCAGCTCTCGCCAAAGCGTGGGTGGAAAATCTCATAACAATACTTGATGAGGATCTTGACAATGTTGCGACGAAAACTACTCAAATATTCAGCGTTGACTACCAGCCTGATCGTTGGACTGTCAGGCACCGTGTCGGCAGCCGACATGCCAGCTCCACTGGATAATGCCGGAGACGTGAAAATCGCGCTGGTCCGCTACCTTTCCACTGGAGACTTCTTCCAGTCCTACCTGTCGGGCGTCGAAACCCAGGCAGCAGCCATCGGTCTGGACCTACGAATCTTCGACAGTCGTCAGGATGCTGCACTACAGGCTGACATGGTTGACCAGGCCATTGCTCTGGGTGTCGATGGCATCATCATTCAGCACGGACTGACCGAATCCATGAAGGAAGCCGCACAGCGCGCCGTGGACGCAGGAATCAAGGTGGTGGCCTTTGATGTCAACGTGGAGAACGAGGCCATTCCACAGATCGAACAATCCGATTATCTGCTGGGAAAAATGGCACTGGATCAAGCCATTGCGGATAACGGCGACAGCTTTACCGCCGGTTATGTCTATGTACCCGGCATCGCACCGCTTGATCGGCGGGATGTAGCCTGGCAGGAAACCAAGGAAGCCAACCCCGGCATAACGGAAGCTGCAGCATTTGGCACACTGGATAACCCCATAGCGAATTCCGTGGCAAATCAGGCGCGCTCGGTCTTGCAGGCGAACCCGATGATCAATGTCGTGTTTGCACCGTACGACGAATTTGCCAAAGGCGTGAAGATCGCCGTGGATGAAGCAGGTCTGACAGATGACATCGACATCTACTCTGCCGATGTATCAACCGCCGACATCTCTGCCATGCGCGAGCCCGGCTCTGCCTGGGTAGCGACCGTTGCCACCAACCCATCGGTCGTGGGGGAAGTATCCGTACGAACACTGGCACTGTTGCTCGCTGGCGAGGACCCGGGAGCGAGTGTCATCGTGCCGCCCACGCTGATCACACAGGATTTCCTGAACGACAATGACATCAACAACATGGATGAACTGGGTGCAAACATGCCTCAGTTCCGCCATGCTGACGTGGCCATGAGTGACTGGATGCCATTGCCAGCCAGATGATTCCCTCGCGACCAACAAGTGAATGAGAGGAAGGGGGGTGTCGCCAGCGGAAGGCGCATCACCCTTTCTTTCGTCAGATCGTCCGACACGCATTCAGCATCCTGCCGTCAAAAGTGTTCGCCGATGACTGGTGGTCGAGTTCGCATCGCCGTGCGCCGCTGTCGCGAAAAACTGAACCGGTAGATCAGCTCCTTGCCACTTCAGCCCCCGGAACTGACTTCCTGAAATCTCGTTTTGTCGACCTTCAGGTAGGCCACACCTTCGTCCACTGCAATCACGACTTCTTCCACACCGGGGATGGATTCCAGCTCGACCATCAGGCCCTTGCCGCGGCTGCGTTCCTCCGTACTCAGCGCGCGGCGATGGGTCGTCATTTTCCTGGGTGGCTGAAAACCGCGTAACACCAGCCCCCATACCAGACACAACAAGGCCACGACAGCGAACAGTCCGGACTGTCCAACCAGCCCATACAACCAGCCGGCACCTGCGCCGCCTGCAAACGCCCCCAGGAACTGGCTGGTACTGTAGATGCCCATGGCACTGCCCTTGGCCGCAGCCGGCGCCAGGCGTGAGACCAGTGAAGGCAACAAGGCCTCCAGTGTATTCATGAAGCAGAAGAAAGTGGTGATGCCGATGAACAGCCAGACGGCCCCCGCATCGAAGCCGAGCAGCTGCGGACCGGCGAACAGCATCTGGGTCAGCGTCAAACCTGCGACACAGAGCAGCAGTACCGCCCTCATGGCCTTGCGCTCCCCCCAGATGATCAATGGAATCATGACACCGAAAGCGACGAGCACCGCTGGCAGATAAACCAGCCATTGTTTCTCCGAAGCTATGCCTGCATCCCGCAAGCCCAGTGGCACGGCAAAGAAGACGGCGGTGATGATCAGGTGCAGCATGAAAATGCTCATATCCAGCCGCAACAGCTGTCGGTGACCCAGCAAACGCTTCATGGTTGCCAGGTTGGCTCCGGTATCGGCACTGTACTGGCATCGCTCGGGTGTGGGTACCAGCGTGTGCAGAATGATGATGGCCAGCACAGCCGAGGCTGCCGTGAGCCAGAACAGACCATCCAGGGAAAACCAGCCAATCAGTACCGGACCGAGAATCAGCGCCAGAATGAAGGCAAAGCCGATGCTGGCCCCCATGCTCGCCATGACCTTGGTGCGCTGTTCATCGCGCGTCAGATCCGCCGCCAGAGCCATCAACGCCGCCGCAATGGCCCCGGCTCCTTGCAGGGCACGCCCCACGATGACACCATGAATGGAATCGGAAGTGGCAGCCACGATACTGCCCGCGGCCAGCAGCAGCAGACCCAGAGTGATAACCTTCTTGCGCCCGATCCGGTCACTGAGCATGCCGAACGGAATCTGCAGGCAGGCCTGCAACAGTCCATAAATGCCGATGGCCAGACCGATCAGCAGCGGGGTGCTACCGCTGTAATGGTCACCAAACAGGCTGAATACCGGCAGAACGATGAACAGGCCGATCATTCTGACCATGTAGATCAGTGACAGTGACCAGGTTGCCCGCCGCTCACGGGGCAGCAAAGCCGACGAGGATGTAGAGTTTGTCTGGTTCAAGTGGCCCGGCAGGAGCAGCGTTTCAAGCGATGTATAGTATCAGGCGCAACGTCAATCGGGCAGCTGCCCTACCGCCAATCTCAAGCCCGACAGAAACCCAGTGATGGACACCATCCGTATCCGGGGTGCTCGCACCCACAATCTCAAGAACATCGACGTGGATCTGCCCCGGGATGCCCTGATCGTCATCACCGGTCTGTCCGGCAGTGGCAAGTCCTCGCTGGCCTTCGATACCCTGTTTGCCGAGGGTCAGCGTCGTTACGTCGAGTCGCTGTCCGCCTACGCCCGCCAATTCCTGTCGGTCATGGACAAACCTGACGTCGACCTGATCGACGGTCTGTCGCCGGCAATCTCCATCGAGCAGAAATCCACCTCCCACAATCCGCGCTCCACAGTGGGTACCATCACGGAAATCTACGATTATCTGCGCCTGCTCTATGCGCGGGCCGGCACCCCTACCTGCCCTCGGCACGGTGAGGTACTCGAAGCACAGACCCTGAGCCAGATGGTGGACCAGGTCATGAGCATGAACACCGGCACGGCACTGGCCCTGCTGGCCCCGGTGATCCGCGATCGCAAGGGTGATCACGCCCCGCTGATCGAACGCCTGCGTGCCCAGGGCTATCTGCGCGCCCGCATCGATGGCGTGATTACCGAACTCGAAGGTGAAATCAGCCTGCCGGCGAAACGCAAGCACACGATCGAAGTGGTCGTTGACCGCTTCAAGGTGCGGGATGATCTGCGCCTGCGGCTGGCAGAGTCCTTCGAAACGGCGACGACTCTGGGCGAAGGCAATGCGATCGTGACCCTGCTCAGTGGTGAAGGCGAAGATATGGTCTTCTCGACCCGCTTCGCCTGCAGCCAGTGCGGTTACTCACTGCCGGAGCTGGAGCCGCGTGCCTTTTCCTTCAACAGCCCTCACGGTGCCTGCCCCGGCTGCGACGGGCTGGGCCTGAGCCAGTTCTTCGATCCGGACACCATCATCGCCGACGCCTCGGTCAGCCTGGCCGGCGGCGCCATTCGCGGCTGGGACAAGCGCAACACCTACTACTTCCAGATGATCAAGTCGCTGGCACGTCATTACGATTTCGACGTCGATACGGTGTTTGACGAATTGCCGGAGGCGATACGAGAGATCATCATGAACGGGTCGGGCAGTGAAGAGATCACCTTCACTTACCAGAGCGAGAAAGGCCAGGCAAGTTATGAATCGAAACGCCCCTTCGAAGGTATCATTCCGAACCTGAATCGACGGTACAAGGACACCGAATCCAACGCCGTGCGTGAAGAACTGGGCAAGCTGCTCAGTTCTCGCATCTGCCCCGACTGCAAGGGAGCCAGACTCAATGAAGCCGCACGCCATGTGCTGGTCGATGGACACAACCTGCCCGACATCGTCAGACATTCCATTGGCGAGACCCGCACACTGATCGACTCACTGGCACTGACTGGCCAGCGCCGCGAGATTGCCGACAAGATCACCAACGAGATCCTGCAGCGGCTCGACTTTCTGGTCAATGTCGGCCTGGATTATCTGTCGCTGGATCGCAGCGCCGATACACTTTCCGGAGGCGAGGCCCAGCGAATCCGTCTGGCCAGCCAGATCGGTGCCGGCCTGCAAGGCGTCATGTATGTGCTGGACGAGCCTTCCATCGGCCTGCATCAGCGTGACAACGACAAATTGCTGGGTACCCTGAAATACCTGCGTGATCTGGGTAATACCGTGATTGTGGTGGAGCATGACGAGGATGCCATCAGGGCTGCGGATCATGTGCTGGACATAGGCCCGGGCGCCGGTGTTCACGGCGGCACCATCGTCGCATCCGGCACCCCGGCACAGATCGTCAAGAGCGCAGCCTCCATTACCGGTCAGTACCTGTCGGGCAAGCGGCAAATCGACATCCCGGAACGCCGAAAACCCGGCAAGCAATTCATCAGCATCAGACAGGCTCGCGGCAACAATCTGAAGAATATCGATGTGAAGATCCCGACAGGCCTCTGCACCGTCATCACCGGGGTCTCGGGATCAGGCAAGTCCACGCTGATCAATGACACGCTGTACAAGCATGCCGCCAATCTGATCAACCATGCACGTCATACGCCTTCACCGGTCAAGAGCATCAGCGGCCTGAAGGTCTTCGACAAGATCGTTGACATCGACCAGAGTGCGATAGGCCGAACCCCGCGCAGCAACCCGGCCACCTACTCTGGCCTGTTCTCTCCCATTCGTGACCTGTTTGCCGGTACGCATGAAGCACGGTCTCGTGGATACAAGCCCGGGCGATTCAGTTTCAATGTCAAGGGGGGCCGCTGCGAGGCCTGCCAGGGTGACGGTCTGATCAAGGTCGAGATGCACTTCCTGCCTGATGTCTATGTCGCCTGCGATGTCTGCCAGGGCAAACGCTATGGCCGGGAAACGCTTGATATCCGCTACAAGGGACAGAACATTCACCAGGTGCTGTCCATGACCGTGGAGCAGGCGCATGAGTTCTTCGCTGCGGTCCCCGTTCTGCATCGCAAACTGGCCACCCTGATGGATGTGGGCCTTTCCTACATCACCCTCGGTCAGAACGCGACGACATTGTCCGGAGGAGAGGCGCAACGCATCAAGCTGGCTCGCGAACTGTCCAAACGAGACACCGGCAATACACTCTACATACTGGACGAGCCAACCACAGGCTTGCATTTCGAGGATGTCAGGGCATTGCTTGGCGTATTGCAACGCCTGCGTGACGCCGGCAATACCGTGATCATCATCGAACACAACCTGGACGTGATCAAGACCGCTGACTGGATCATCGACATGGGACCGGAAGGCGGACAGGGAGGCGGTAATGTCGTGGCTGCCGGTCCACCCGAAGACATCATGCGCTGCGAGGCATCCTACACCGGAGCCTACCTGAAACGACTGAAGGCAAGCCGATGAGAGACAGTCGCTGGAAAACGCTGATTCACCGTCTGGGCATGCGAACGGAAAACGCGCTTGGATACGTGTCCGGCCGTGCCCGTCAGAAGCTGCACCCTGAAATACCGATGCATATCATTGCCTATCGCGGCTTCGGTGTCCTGACAGACGACGGTTGGCGAGGCCGTCTCCAGGGGCGAGTTCTGCGCTACCGGCAACCCGCATTGCCGAGCCGATCCGAACTGTGGAACAACCTGCGCGCCAGCTACGCACGCTTTGGAACACGAGAATTGCCGGGAGTCAGCGTGACGGGCCAGGTCGGCGAACTCATGGCACGCACCACGACCGATGAAGAAGGCTACTTCCAGCTGAACTTCGATACCAGCAGTACCGGACCAACAGAGCTGACCCAGTCGGTAGAGCTCTCCCTGCCCGGCTATTCCAGCGTGCAGATAGACGGTGACCCGGTCATCAGCCTGCCCGCGCGTGATGCCCGATTCGGTGTCATCAGCGATGTCGATGACACATTGCTGCTGACCAAGGCCACGTCCCTGCGCGACATGATGAGACTGACACTGCTGGAATCCCCCAGTAGTCGCCTGGCCTTTGCCGGTGTTGCCGAGTTCTATCAGGCACTGCATGCCGGTCGTAACCCATTCTTCTATGTTTCCAGCAGCCCCTGGAATCTGTATGAATTCCTGAGCGACTTCATGCGGATCAACCAGATCGTGCCGGGACCGCTGATGCTGCGCGACTTCGGCATCGATGAGACCAAATTCATTGCCGGGTCCCATGGCGATCACAAACTGCAACAGATACGCACGGTACTGTCTCTCTACCCCGAACTGCCGTTCATTCTCGCCGGCGACAGTGGTCAGGATGATCCATCCATCTATGCCACCATTGCCGAAGAGTTTCCGGAACAGGTTCGCGCCATCTATATTCGTGACGTCGGCCATGCCTGGAAACGCGCATCGATCCAGCAGCTGATCAGTCAGCTGCGTGAGCGCGAAATAGACATGTTGCTGGTACCCGACACGCTCGCGGCTGCCACCCATGCGCATTCGCTTGAACTTCTGCCGTCAGACTCGCTGGCGTCCATTTCCCGTGCTGTCGAAGCCAGCACTCAGCCCTCCTGAACAGGCCCTCATCCACTTTGTCGGCAGATAGCCGAGTCGCGTAAACTGCCGCGCAAACCGATAATCGTTCAGACGGCCGCTACAGCCTGCTCTGCCCCTGCCTGCTCAGTCGGCAGCCAGTTCGAAACACACACGCGACCCTTCGCCCGGTCGACTCCACACAAGGGCTTCGCTGTCATGCAAGGTCAGAATGCGCTGCACGATGCCCAGACCCAGGCCACTGCCTCGCAATATGACCTTGCCACCCGGATCAGAACCTCCGCGCTCGATGTTCGGCGCACGATGATTGGCGGACTTGTCGGCCGTAGCAGAGACATCCCGGATGGCAGCGAGAGAACAGCCGGCCAGCGGGCGGGAAAAACCACAGCCCGAGTCTTCAATTTCGAATTGCACCATCGAGTCACCGCTGCGATCAAGTCTGATCGCCACCTGGCCGCCACGAGCGGTGTGTCGAATGGCGTTGGCCAACAGGTTTTCGATGACTCGCTGCAACAGGCCCATGTCAGCCATCACCCACAGTGACTTGTCCTTGCACAGCACGCTCACCTGCAGTGTGATCGAACGCTCCCGCGCCAGTGTCTCGAAATCCTGAGCCGTGTCAAAGACCAGCTCCGAGAAAGGAATCCTTTCCACATGCACGTCAATGTCACCGGAATCCAGTCGAGCCAACTCGAAAACCTGAGCGATCAGTCGCCACAAACGACCCCCTTGACGCTGTGCCAGCAACAGATAGTGTTGCCGCTCCTCATCACTCAGTGAATCGTGCTTGAGCAACAAGGTCTCGACGGCACCACTGAGACTGGTCAGCGGAGTTCGCAGGTCGTGAGAGACACTGGTCAGAAATTCCCGTCGGCGCCGATCCGCGCTATCCAGAAACTGATATTGCTGATCCAGTCGCTCAAGCATGGCGTGACAGGTGCTCTCCAGATCCTCCAGCTCGTTGCCGCGCTTGACGACAGTTGATCGGCCCACGACCGGGGAGCTATCGGCTGCCCGATCCGCTGCGAGCCGCCATTGTCCGAGTGAAGCCGTCATCGCTCGCAAGGGACGCGTCATCAGGAAGAAAAGGGCCATGCCTGCTACCAGTGCAAGTGCCAGTACGACAGCGAACATCGCCACGTTGTCCCGCAATGCATAACTGCCTGCCAGAGACTGCCAGAGTGAACTGTGTCGTTCTCCCCCGAGAACCGCATAGACATAGCCGCATGACTCACAGCCACTGTTCCCGGCCTGGCCACCAGAGACCGGATAAGCCGAGAAGACGCGCTGTTGACCAGGTACCGCCGGATTGTCTCCGTACAGAGGCAGGTGCGCTGTTCCTGCGACGAATCGCTGAATCGGTTCCAGGTCCACATGTCGCTGCACTGCATCAGGCTCGCCTGCGAGCGAGTCCAGTACTCGCCCTTGTCGATCCAGCAGGTAGACCTGCAGACTGGGATTGATGACCATGACATGGGCGGCCAGTTCACGCAGAGCCTGATGATCCGGCTCACCATCCACGAACAGCCGCTTCTGTGTGGCAATGTACATCGCCACCGGACGATTGAGCTCTTGCGTGAATTCTTCGAAATAGCGTTGCTGATTACGATTGGCAATGGCCAGAGTCAGCAGGCCCAGACAAAGCAGTATCGCCGTGAAAACCAGACACAGGCGAACAAACAGCGAGGACAGCATCGGTCAGCAATTGAATCGGTAGCCGACACCCCAGACCGTCAGGATATATCTCGGGTTTGCCGGGTCCGGTTCGATCTTGGCTCTTAACCGATTGATATGTGTATTGACGGTATGTTGGTAACCCTCGTACTGCGTCCCCCAGACGCTTTCCAGCAACTCGCGCCGCCTGAAGGTCTTGCCGGGCTGTGCAATGAACGCCGCCAGCAACCCGAATTCGCGACAAGTCAGCTCAACTGTATCGCCGGTCACGCTCACGGTCCGGGTGTTGGCATCCAGAATCAGGTCTCCAGCCACCAGAGCCTGTTGCTCGAGCCCTCTGTGACTGGTCTCCGAGCGTCGGAACAAGGCCCGCACACGTGCCACCAGTTCTGCCATGGAAAAGGGTTTGACGATATAGTCGTCCGCCCCGGCATCCAGGCCCTGTACTCTGTCAGCCTCGGTCCCACGGGCAGTGACCATCAGGATCGGAATGGCAGAATCGAGACGGCGGATCTGCCGTGCAATGACAACGCCATCGATACCCGGCAGACCCAGATCGAGGATGAGCATGTCCCACTGTTCCTGAAGCGCATACGTCAGAGCATCGACACCATCTGTGACATGCACGATCTCGGCCCCGTAATCGGACAGGTGTACCACCAGCAGAGCTGCGATGTCAGCATCATCTTCCACCAGCAGAATACGTCTGTTGACAGGCATGCCCGGGCTCCCCGATTGTGGCAGGGAGCCCGGACGTATCGGATCAGGAAGTCGATTCATGCCACTTGGAGCCGGAACCCGTTTTGAAGTTCACGGCTGCAGCTCACATTCAGGCGCGAAACCGACAGCGTTGAACAGTACCCATCAACGGGCATTGGTTGTCAGCTGGATATCACGCGATTCACCTTCTGATCCATTGGCGTCGATCGCGCTGACGGTATAGGTGTAATGAGTCCCTGCAGCGAGATTCTGATCGAAGAAGCTGAGACCATCCAGGGTGTCGAGCGTGACACCGTCGCGCGTTACTCGATACGCTGAAATAATGGAATTCGCTGCCTGAGCGGGCTCCCAGAACAACTCCAGAGCGGATGACGAATAGACAGCGCCGGACAGATTGCTCACGGCACTGACACCATTGCCGGTATCACTGCCATCCCCTGTTCGGGTAATGACAACACGAGCCACGGGATTCTGCCAACGATGAGTCGCGGCGTTGATGTCGCTGACACCACCCGTCTCATCCAGATCGCCCAGAACACCCGGATGTACGTGTACATAGCCTTCAGCCACGGTGTTGATGCCAGTTCCCCCGGTTCCGGTTCCAGTTGCGACGACCGGCGGTGGTGCCGGAAATCCGGGTACTCCAGGCGCACCTCCTCCCAGCAGCTCGTCATTGGCTTCCGTACCGGCATCGTAGCCGCGGGCGAACAGTGTGACAGTGCTGCCGGGCTGCTCGGGCAGATTGACTGAGTCCAGCCCCACAAAGCCATCATTGGTCGGCAACAACATGCCGCTGAGTGACAACAGAGAATTGCTGCTGGCAACGTCTGTCAACTGCAGAGTCGTGCTCATGCCGGGAGCCAGCAGACCTTCACCGGCACTGAATGAGGCTCCGAGGCTGCTCAGCAGGTCGATCAGGGGACCGATATCGCCACCTTCGGCCATAGCCTGCAGTTCCGCGGATGCCTGCTCGCCGGCATGAAACATCCTCGTACCTGAATCATGAGCAGCGGCGATCAATGGTGTGAAATGCTGACCTCGAGTCAGATTGGTGACGGTGACCTCGTAATCGGCGGCGAGGATCGGTGTGGCGGTAACCGCAAGCAAGGCAGCGGTGGCGGCTACCGTCAAATGTGGGAAATGCATGAGTATTCTCCTGAGCAGCTGGGATAGCGTGCCGTCGGATTCGCAAAAAGGCGATTCCCGATGGCAACTGCACAGGTAGACACACCTCAGGCCGTGGAGTTATCACGAAATCATAACGATTTCCTGACAAAATCAGGCTACCTTGCGGTAGCTGCTGTCCGCCTCACTGGAAGAAGCGACGGCAGCTGATTCTCGACCAACCGGCAGGTCTCTGTCTCCGGCCTTGAAGAAGGCCAGCAATTCCGACACTCGATGGGCTAGCTCGCCCAGGGACACCGAGGTCGCCATATTGGTCTCTGCCAATTGCGAATCAGAGACCATCATCCGTCGCGCATCTTCCACAATGTCCACGATCGTATCCATTTCCCTCTCCTGCAGCAGGGATTCGTCCACGATGATACGAGTCGCCTGCTCCACATTGCTGATCGATTGGTTGATCGCCTGCAGGGACTGACCGGTATTCGAGACTGATTCGGCTCCCTGCAGGATGTCATTCGAGATCGCCGCGATCAGTGCCGTGATATGGGTCGATGCCTGCGCCGATTGTCTGGCCAGCTCCTTGACTTCATTGGCCACCACCGAGAAACCACTGCCGTGAGTTCCGGCACGCGCAGCCTCCACCGCTGCATTCAACGCCAGCAGATTGGTCTGCTTCGCTATGGTGTCCAGCACCTGGGTATTGCTGGCAATTTCCCGACTCTTTTCATTGATGTCGTCCATGTATCCGATGGCCTGACTGGCGATGTTGCTGCCTTCGTCTGCCGCCTGTCTGGAACGGTCAACCAGTCTGGTGGCCTGCTGGACCGAATCGCGGTTGGTCTGAATCGATTGCCTGACCAGATCCACTTTCTCGAGCAGCTGAGACACACCGTCACTGTGTACGGTCGTGTGTTCCTGCAGACGCCGGGAATTGACTTGCATGCTGTCCGAGGAAGTCGCCACGGTGCTCGACGCCTGCCTGATCTGCTGCACCATCTCGTGAACCTTGGCCGAAGTTGCATTGATCGAATTGGCCAACAGTTCGATCTGGCCCTTCCCACCGGTCCGTATCTGCCGGTTGAAATCTCCCTGCGACTGATATTCGGCAACTTCCACGACCGCCGCTATGGCCCCCTCCATGACACTCATGGAACTGTTTATGGACTGCTTGAGCTCATCCAGGCGCCCCTGGCACTGCACATCGACACGCGCACCGAAACAACCGTCTCGCATATCGTCCATGACACTGCAGATGGTGTCGAATGTCGTGTCCAGCACGGTAATGGTCTGATCAACCTGCTGACCGATATCACCTTGTACTCGAGAATCCAGGCGCACATCGAAGCGTCCTTCCTGTATGGCCAGCATGACGCGTGTCAGTTCGGACATGGTGAATTCGACGCTGTCTGCCGTTTGATTGATACCCGTGCGCAACAATTCGAGCTCTTCGTCAAACGGGCCCTGCAGTCGACTACCGAAGTCTCCCTCGGCAATCTTCGAGAGCAATTCGTTGCACTGGGATACTGCAATCTGGGTTTCCTGTACCCGCTTTTCCGACCCTGCCTGCGCCTGCTGCGCTACCAGCGTCAGGCGTTGAGCCTGCTCCTGTGCCTTTCGACTACCGACCGTCAGAATTCCGCACAAGACCAGCAATGCTGCAACAATGGCGTAGCTGGCCCACAGTAGTGCCGCTGTAAACGAGGCAACGCCCACATACTGATCGACAAAGAGAGCCTTGAGCTGCAATGGCTGGTCGAGCTCTTCGAGTTCTTCATACAGGCGCGTGGATGAGCTTGCCAGTTGGTGACGCTGCTCGATGATCATTCGTGCATGAAGACTCAGGGGATTGATGACGGAGGCAGTCACCGGCAGCTCGCCTTGCAGTTGCTCGAGCTTGCCCAGCCATTGCTCATCGGGTTCCTGATAGACCACATCGAAAACCAGGTCATTCATCAATCCGTTCACTACCGGGTTCGCATGGTTGGTGGTGACACTGGCCAGTTCGCCAAGATAGCGTCTGAACGCAGCCCTGGCGTTCTCGAGAAGTCCGACACCACGCTTGCTCTTGTCTACCTGCTTGCGCAGTTCAACAACGGCCGAAGTATAGTCATCCAGCAATGCACTGCTTCTCTCCCGGTATTCCTGACCGACATAGGCAGGTACATATCTGGCGAGACGAGAAGTTCTTTCCATCATCTCCAGATCGGCCTCCAGGTAATCGTAGTGCTTGACCAATCCCTGCCTGACAAGCAGGTGATCCCTCAGCAACTGCCCTGTCAGCGCCTGCATATCGGCGATGTTGTTCAGGTACCGGGTATTGAATTCATTCTCCACTCTCGGTTTGAGAATGACCAGAATCAGTAGCAGGCAGATCAGCCCGCCTATCGCCCACTTCACCCACGATGATCCAGCTTCGAAAGTTTTCATTCTGCAAAGGTGACTTGCGTTGGCTTCATTGCGTGAGTGGGCACTTCGCCGGTCAGCGACTCGAGAAACGCCACGATCAGCTCGACATCCTCATCGCCGATCGTACGGCCGAGTTGAGCCGCGGCCATGACTTTCACGGCATCACTCAACAAGGTGACAGAACCGGTATGAAAATAGGGTGAGGTCATGGCCACATTGCGCAAGGTTGGCACCTTGTACACGGGTATTGTCCCAGCCTTGTCGGCATTACCTGCTCTTTGGCCATGGCCGACATCGACCGCATGAAAGGCACCGAAGTACTGCATGACATTGCCACCGAGATTCACTCCCTGATGACAGGCAGTGCAACCATAGCCCTTGAACAATTCATAGCCGGCAGCTGCCTGAGCGCTGATGGCGCGAGTGTTGCCATTCAGGTAATCATCGAATGGCGATGGCGTAATCAGCGTTCTTTCATAAGCTGCAATGGCTTCCGCCAGCAATTCAGGCGTCAGTTCCCGTGTGTTGAACACCGTCTCGAATCGGGAGAGCAGTACCTTGTCGGTTGACAGCTTCTCCAATACTTCAGGCCAGTTTGCCCCCATTTCAATCGGGTTGACGACGGGCCCCAATGCCTGTGCGACAAGGGAATCCGCCCGTCCGTCCCAGAACTGGCGAAAATTGTGACCACTGTTGAGCACCGTCGGTGCATTGATATTGCCAATCTGCCCTTTCATGCCAACGGAAGTCGCCCGGCCATCGTCGCCGCCAGCCTGGACATTGTGACAAGAGGCACAGGAGATCGTCCCGTCACCCGACAGCCGTTTGTCGTGGAAGAGCTGCCTGCCCAGACTCACCAGCTCTGAATTGATGAAATCCGGATTCTGAGCCTGTAATGCTCTGACTGGCTCGGACAGGGGTATGGCCTCGCGCTGCAAGGTACTGAGCGTTGTCGGCTGTGCAGCCAGACGAGAGAACTTCTGCCAGTCATCATTCTGATCACAGGCAGACAACGACAGCAGAACAATGACATGAAGCCATCGGCCGTGGCGTCGTCTGATTCTGCGGACAACACCAAACATGCTTGTCATTGTGTCAATCTCCAATCGACGGTGTGTCGAGCATTACCGGTTTTCGCAGTGAATGATCTGCGATATACCTGCGGCTACACTGACATAACGACGCAATGGCGAAATAACTGGAGATGTAACAGGTTAGGAAATCACGGGCCGGAAAGGATGATCCTCTGCGCGTCGAATCAGCTTCCGGTCAAATGGAATCGACCAGTTCCGACACCACGGCACGTACACCGTGTGTATTGGATGCGTTCACCAGATCCGCTACCTGGTCGACCCAGTGCGCCTGATTGAACAGATCTTGCGGAACACCCGGAATTCTGCCAAGACCGGCTATACGCTGACTCATTGCATCGCTGGCATTGAAGATCAGCTGCAACTGGCCAATCAGCGGGTCACTGCAGTCGATTGCTGCGCCCTGCTCATCTCGACCCATCAGATAGCGGACCCACAAGGCCGTGGCGAGCGCATAGGTATCGACAGTCATCCCGCGCGCCAGACGTATCGATGCAGGAGTCAGTATTCGCTGGGGCATCTTCTGACTGCCGTCCATCGCGATCTGCAGGCACCGGTGATCGATAGCGGGGTTTTCGAAGCGTTCCAGCAATTGCGCACGATAGCCAGCGGCGTCCTCTTTGTCCATGCCTTCGAGCGTCTCTGCCGCCATGGCCATATGGTGATCGAGCAGTGTCCGGTAGGCAGACACTTGCATGACGTCGCGAACCGCCGGCAGACCAGACACAGCGCCCAGATAGGCAATCAACGAGTGCGCGCCATTGAGCATGCGCAGTTTCATGTCTTCGAATGGTGCAACATCCGCAACGAATTGAGCACCGGCCTTCTCCCACGCCGGGCGTGGTCCGGCAAAATCGTCCTCGATGACCCACTGTCTGAAGGGCTCGGTTTCAATGGCAGCAGGATCCGCACGCCCCAGTAGATCGCTTGCCAGCGTCAGGGTGGCAACCGTGGCAGCTGGCGTGATTCGGTCCACCATGGAGTCCGGAAATCGACAGTTCTGCTCGATCCACTGCGCCAGTTCGGCATCCAGCAGCGCAGCATGGGAGAGCACGATCTGGCGCAGCAACTTGCCGTTGGCGGGCAGGTTGTCACAGGAAAGAATCGACAGTCCGGTTCCACCGGATTCGCGACGTTGGCGCAGACCGGCCACCAGAATGCCAGGCATCGAACGGGCTTGAGAGGGATTCGCCAGATCATGCATGATCAGTGGATCGTCTGTATTCAGGTGCCGATCCGGACCGCTGAAACAGTAGCCTTTTTCGGTCACCGTGACACTCACCAGATGAACAGCAGGGTCGGAGATGCGCTGGATCACCATGCCCGGTGAATCCGGCAGGCAGAGTACCTCACGTATGACGGATAGCTCACGCAGCTCAGGGCCATCTGCCTGTTGCTCGATCAGCGAGTAGCGACCGTTGTTTTCCAACATCACGGTTGCCAGTTCTCGACTACGCATGGCGACTGCGCAGATACCCCAGTCACCACCTGCCTGCTGGATGGCGTCTTCGGTATATACCGCCTGGTGTGCGCGGTGAAAGGCACCAAGACCGAGATGGACGATGCCGATGGCGAGCTCGGCAGGCAATGCTGATGGTATATGGCTCATGTCGATAGACTACACCAATCTCACTCGGGTTCCATGTTCCTCAACCGTGCTGGCCCACGGCCTCCGACACCCAGCTCCCAGCTCCCGGCTCCCAGCTCCCGGCTCCCAGCTCCCAGCTCCCAGCTCCCAGCTCCCGGCTCCCGGCTCCCAGCACCCAGCACCCAGCACCCAGCACCCAGCACCCAGCACCCAGCACCCAGCACCCAGCTTCCGGCTTCCGGCACCCGGCTCAACCGTGCTCGCCCCCCGCCCCCAGCTCCCGACTCAACAGTGCTTCGACGGCATCCTTCGGATCGACCCCGTCAACCACCACACGGTATATCTGTTCGATGATCGGCATGCGCACATCGAGCCGTTGTGCCTGCTCATAAACAGCTCGAGCAGCTCCCACCCCTTCCACGACCTGACCAATCTCCTCGGCCGCTTCATCGATGCTCTTGCCGGAGGCCAAGGCGAGTCCCATTCGACGATTACGGGACTGGTTGTCCGTACAGGTGAGTACCAGATCCCCCATACCCGCCAACCCGACGAAGGTTTCGGCTCGAGCCCCCATGGCCAGACCCAGGCGAGACAATTCACGCAACCCTCGGTTGATCAAGGCAATGCGGGCATTGGCACCGAAACCGAGGCCGTCTGAAAGACCGGCACCAATGGCCAGGGCATTCTTGACCGCGCCCCCAATCTCCACACCGACCATGTCTTCCGAGGTATAGGCAATGAAATTCCGGGTCCGCAAGGCAGCGGCCATGCGCGCCGACCAACCGGGGTTGGACCCGGCAACGGTGATGGCTGTCGGCAAGCCTGCGCCGACCTCCAGGGCAAAGGTAGGCCCGGAAACCACCGCGTAATTGCCACATTCCGGTAACAGTTGGTGGGCCAGCTGGTGCGGTAGCAGACCGGTACTGAGCTCGAACCCTTTCGTTGCCCATGCCAGTTCAAGATCCTTCAGTTTCTCACCCTGTGCCGTTTTCAATTGCTCCAGCACACGACGAAAGGCATGACTGGGAACGGAAATCAGGACGCGATCTGCCGTACCGGCCGCACGAATCCAGTCCGATTCAACCGTGAGGTTCTCGGGCAGGACGCTACCGGGCAGATAGCGCTCATTACAACGATCCTGTTGCAATTGATGCATCAATGACTCGTCGCGCCCCCACAAGGTGACGTCATTGCCAGCTCGGGCCAGCTGAATGGCCAGGGCTGTTCCCCATGAACCGGCACCAATAACGGTAATGGGTGGCTGTGCGGCCGCCGACGACCCGTTCTCGAGTCCATCGCGTTCTGACGCTGCTTTGCTCATGAAATCACCATGCGGTTGCACTGTCGCTGACCGTTACGGCCCTCATCGTACATCGAATCCGTTGAACGCCCTGGTACCTTTGCCCATGCCATCAACGAAAAAAGGGCCCGTGCTCTGCGAGCAACGGACCCTTCCTGTCTGCCGGTCATCTGCCGATGACCGTACATTTCATCAAAAAACTACGCTTCGCCGCGCTCGACAAATTCGATGATGGCCATGGGTGCATTGTCACCCGGGCGCATGCCGCATTTGAGGATACGTGTGTAACCGCCGGGACGGTTGGCAAAACGAGGACCCAGATCGCTGAACAACTTGCCAACGGCAGCCTTGTCACGCAAACGGTCGAATGCCTGACGACGCTTTGCAACATTGTCCTGCTTGGCGCTGGTGATCATCGGCTCGATGACCTTGCGCAGCTCCTTGGCCTTGGGCACGGTAGTCGTGATCGACTCGTGCTCTACCAGGGATGCTGCCATGTTGCGAAACATGGCCTTGCGATGGCTGGAATTACGGTTGAGCTTGCGCCCGCTCTTACGATGTCTCATGTTCTTGTCTCGTTCCTACTTGACCATCTCGCGTTGCTTCTGCAACTCGGGTGGTGGCCAGTTTTCCAGGCGCATGCCCAATGATAGTGCCTGCTGAGCCAGCACATCCTTGATTTCTGTCAGGGATTTCTTGCCCAGATTTGGCGTTTTCAACAGTTCAACTTCAGTGCGCTGAATCAGATCACCTATGTAATAGATGTTTTCTGCCTTCAGGCAATTGGCTGAACGTACGGTCAGTTCCAGATCGTCTACAGGACGCAGCAGAATCGGATCGATATCCGACGCCTGCTCCTCTTCCGGAGTCTGGGTCTCGGCTTTCAGGTCAACGAAGACAGAAAGCTGCTCCTGCAGAATGGTCGCCGCCTTGCGGATGGCTTCTTCAGGATCGATGGTACCGTTGGTTTCCAGATCGACAATCAGTTTGTCCAGATCGGTGCGTTGCTCTACACGGGCACTTTCCACGTTGTAGGCAACACGGTGAACAGGGCTGAATGAGGAATCGATCTGCAAGGTACCGATGGGACGGCTCTCGCCTTCCTCCAGAGTACGATGTGAAGCGGGCTCATAGCCTCGTCCGACGCGCGCACGAAGTGTCATGTTCAGATTGACATCACCTGTCAGATGACAGATAACGTGATCCGGGTTGATGATTTCGATGTCGTGATCCAGAGTGATATCGCCAGCAGTAACCACGCAAGGTCCCTGCTTGACCAACTTCAGATTTGCTTCATCCTTGGCATGCATCACGATGGATACACCTTTCAGGTTCAGCAGGATATCGAGTACATCTTCCTGAACGCCTTCCATGGTGGTGTACTCATGCAGTACACCTTCGATTTCCGCCTCGTAGAAGGCAGCACCGGGCATGGATGACAACAGGATACGGCGCAACGCATTACCCAGCGTATGGCCGAACCCACGTTCCAATGGCTCGAGCGTGACCTTCGCATGATTAGCGTTGGACGCCGACACATCGACGATACGTGGCTTCAAGAATTCAGTTTGCATGGCATTCAACGTAATTCAACCCCTATATGTTAGTGGAGCAGCCAGATCGCTGCTCCACCCTAAAGCTGTAACAAGCAAGCAGACAATCGCTTACTTCGAGTACAGCTCCACAACCAGAGATTCGTTGATCTCGGCTGGCAGATCAGCACGATCAGGGACTGCCTTGAACATGCCTTCGAATTTCTTCGCGTCGACTTCAATCCAGCCAGGCAGACCTCGCTGCTGAGCCAGTTGCAGTGCATCGGCGATACGGGCTTGCTTTCGGGCTTTCTCGCGGATCGTGATAACCTGATTCGGTTGAACCTGGTAAGAAGCAATGTTGACGATCTTGCCGTCTACCAGGACTGACTTGTGCGACACCAGCTGACGAGCTTCAGCACGTGTAGAACCGAAACCCATGCGGTATACGACGTTGTCCAGTCTCTGTTCCAGCAGTGACAACAGGTTTTCACCGGTTGATCCCTTGCGTGCTGCAGCAGATTTGTAGTAGTTGCGGAATTGCTTTTCCAGCACACCATACATGCGACGTACTTTCTGCTTTTCACGCAGCTGGATCGCGTAGTCTGAAGGACGGCCACGCTTGGCGCCTTGCATGCCTGGAGGAGTCTCCAGGTTGCACTTGGACTCAAGCGGACGAATGCCCGACTTCAAATACAGGTCGGTGCCTTCTCGGCGGCTCAGTTTGCACTTGGGGCCTATATATCTAGCCACGGTTCACACTCCTGGATTTCTTCAAGTCTTGTCGGTTGATTACGCGAGTCATCTCACACACGGCGCTTTTTCGGCGGACGGCAACCGTTGTGTGGGATTGGCGTGACATCAAGGATGCTGCTGATCTTGAAGCCGACATTGTTCAGCGAACGAACCGCTGAATCACGACCAGGACCGGGGCCCTTGACGTGGACGTCGATGTTCTTCAGACCGTATTCCTTGGCTGCTTCACCAGCACGCTCTGCTGCCACCTGGGCGGCAAAGGGTGTGCTCTTGCGGGAACCACGAAAACCTGAACCACCAGCAGTGGCCCATGACAGGGCGTTGCCCTGTCGATCGGTGATCATGACAATCGTGTTGTTGAACGATGCATGAATATGGGCGATACCGTCAGTGACGGTACGGCGAACCTTCTTCTTGGTGCTACTAGCTGCCATAACTTTCTCTATTAACGCTTGAGCGGCCGACGCGGACCTTTGCGCGTGCGCGCATTGGTCTTCGTACGTTGACCGCGAAGGGGTAAGCCCCGACGATGGCGAATTCCACGGTAACAACCGAGGTCCATCAGACGCTTTATGTTCATCGAAACATCGCGACGCAAGTCGCCTTCGACTGTAAATTTTCCTACTTCCGTTCGCAGGTTCTCGATCTCGACTTCCGAGAGATTCCGAACCTTGACATCCGGTGCCACACTCGCTGCCTCACAGATCTGGCGTGCTCGTGTTCTTCCGATACCGTAAATCGATGTCAATGCGATCCAGGTGTGCTTCTGGACCGGAATGTTAATGCCGGCAATACGTGCCATGCTTATCTCCGCCTAAGTATTTTTAACTAACCCTGACGCTGCTTGTGCCGGGTGTCAGTGCAAATGACGCGAATCACGCCCTTGCGCTTGACAACCTTGCAGTTGCGACAGATCTTCTTCACTGATGCTCTGACTTTCATTGTGCTTCTCTCCAGATAAGGAAATGCCGACCGAATAACGCTGACAGGGGCACGCCTGCCTCAGCGTGCTCCTTTCGGAACTCCCTTGGTACCTTGCTTCTTCATCAAGCCTTCGTACTGATGGCTCATCATGTGTGCTTGTGCCTGCCCGACAAAATCCATGACCACCACGACAATGATCAGCAAGGACGTCCCACCAAAGTAGAAGGGAACATTCCAGAACAGGATCAGGAACTCGGGCAACAGGCAAACGAGCGTTATATACAACGCACCGTAAAAGGTCAACCTTGTCAGCACACCATCGATGTATCGGGCTGTTTTTTCGCCTGGGCGGATACCGGGAATGAACGCACCCGATTTCTTCAGATTATCCGCTGTTTCCTTGGCGTTGAACACCAGGGCGGTATAGAAAAAACAGAAAAAGATTATTGCCGATGCATACAAGAGTATATAGACCGGCTGACCGGGCTGCAGCGTCGACACGATGGTGTTGAGAAATGAATTCGAATTGCTGGTGGCGATGTCTCCCAGAGTTGCCGGGAACAGAATGATGCTCGAGGCAAAGATGGGAGGAATGACCCCAGCCATGTTCAATTTCAATGGCAGATGACTTGTCTGGGCTGCAAACATCTTGCGACCCTGCTGTCGCTTGGCGTAGTTGACAGTGATGCGCCGCTGTCCACGTTCGACAAACACCACGAATGCCGTGACTGCAACGACCATCGTGAACAACAGGATGACGACGAAATAACCCAGCTCACCGGTACGGGCCAGCTGCAGGGTTCCGCCAATGGCAGCCGGCAATCCTGCAACAATGCCTGTAAAGATGATGATGGATATTCCGTTACCAATGCCTCGCTCGGTGATCTGCTCGCCCAGCCACATCAGGAACATGGTGCCGGTGACCAGCGTGATGGCAGCTGTCAGTACAAAGCCGGGTCCTGTCAGGAATACCACACTCTGACCATTGGCTCCCTGGTTCTGCAAGGCAATGGCGATTCCCACCGCCTGTACGGATGCCAGCACGAGTGTGCCGTAACGCGTGTACTTGGTAATGACACGTCGACCACTCTCGCCTTCCTTGCGCAGCTGCTCCAGCTGGGGAATGACATGAGTCATCAATTGCATGATGATCGAGGCAGAGATGTAGGGCATGACACCCAGCGCGAACAATGACATTCGCGACAGGGCGCCACCTCCGAACATGTTCAACATGCCCAGAATGCCACCACTCTGCTGATCAAACAGATCCGCCATGACTCGCGGGTCAACACCGGGAATGGTGATGTGCGAGCCAGTGCGAAAGATAATCATCGCAAACAGGACGAACAACAGGCGCGAGCGCAGTTCGGCAGTACCGCCGAGACCGGACAACGCAGGCTTGTTCTTGTCAGCGGCCATGATCTTAGCTGGCAGCCGATGCAGCAGGTTCCGTGACGGATCCGCCAGCAGCTTCGATTGCTGCCTTGGCACCCTTCGTTACACGGCAGCCAGTCACTGTGCAAGCCGAGTTGACCTGACCAGACAGGATGATCTTTACCGTCTTGGTCTGCTGTGGCACCAGGCCAGCGGCGATCAGTGTCTCGACGTTGACGTTGCCGCCTTCGATACCGTCGAGCTCGTGCAGGCGAACTTCGGCGTAATGCCGAGCCATGCGAGACGTGAAGCCGAACTTCGGCAGACGACGCTGGATAGGCATCTGTCCACCTTCAAAACCGACCTTGTGCCAGCCGCCGGAACGTGACTTCTGACCCTTGTGGCCACGGCCACAGGTCTTGCCGCTTCCAGATCCGATGCCGCGACCTACACGGTTACCGACCTTGCGGCTGCCAGCCGCTGGTTTCAGATTATTGAGACTCATGACGTAAGCTCTTGTCTGTCATTTCGATAAGGCCAGGCGACGTCAGGTCGCCCCGCCGGAAAATTGATATGAAGAACTGCCTTATGCAGTTTCTTCGACGCGCAACATGTAGTACGCCTTGTTGATCATGCCGCGGTTTTCAGGCGTATCGATGACCTCGACCGTCTGGTGCATACGGCGCAGTCCCAGACCACGAACGCTTGCCTGATGATTCTTCAGGCGGCCGTTCATGCTCTTGACCAGCGTGACCTTGAGAGTTTTGCCGCTCATCTTACTCTCCCTTGATCTCTGCGACTGTCTTGCCACGCTTTGCAGCAACAGTCTCAGGGCTTTGCATGGTGCTCAGGCCATTGATGGTGGCGCGAACAACGTTGATCGGATTGTTGGTGCCGATGATCTTTGCCAGAACATTACGCACACCGACCGCTTCGAAAACGGCGCGCATGGCGCCGCCAGCGATGATTCCGGTACCTTCAGAAGCTGGTTGCATGTAAACCCGGGCAGCGCCGTGTCGGCCTTTCAGGGGGTACTGCAGAGTGCCGTCGTTCAGAGAAACCGTCTTCATGTCACGACGGGCCTTCTCCATGGCCTTCTGGATAGCCAAAGGTACTTCTCGTGCCTTGCCGTAGCCAAGCCCGACTCTTCCATTGCCGTCGCCGACAACTGTCAGTGCGGTGAAACCGAACTGACGACCGCCCTTGACGACCTTCGCCACGCGGTTGATGGTGACCAGCTTTTCGATGTAGCCGTCACTGCTTTGATTGTAATCGTTCTGTGCCATACTTTTTTACCGAGTCCCGGGGTTCTGGCTGCACCAGGGCAGCCTTGCCGCAATCTGCGCCGTAATCAGAATTTCAGACCGTTTTCACGGGCTGCATCGGCCAGCGCTTTCACACGACCATGGTATTTGAAGCCAGCGCGGTCGAAGGCGACCTGGCTGACGCCAGCTGCTGTCGCTTTCTCGGCGATGCTCTTGCCGACAGTGACTGCGGCATCGACATTTCCACCGTTCGACAGAGAACCACGCAGGTCCTTGCCGACTGATGAAGCAGAAGCCAGTACGCGTCCGCCATCGGCATCGATGACCTGGGCGTAGATATGCCGAGGTGTGCGATGAACCGTCAGGCGAGGCACGCTGAGCTCGCGGATCTTGGCGCGTGTGCGCTTGGCACGACGCAGACGACTAGTTTTCTTATCCATTCTCGATTGCTCTTCTGCGCTGCTCTACTTCTTCTTGGCTTCTTTCATGGCGACGTATTCGTCGACATACCGCACACCCTTGCCCTTGTAAGGCTCTGGTGGACGATAACCACGAATGTCAGCGGCGACCTGACCAACGACCTGCTTGTTGGTACCACTGACCACGATCTCGGTCTGACTTGGTGTTTCAACAGTGATGCCGGCTGGCACCTTGTGAACAACCGGGTGTGAAAAACCGAGTGTCAGGTTCAGATTGCTGCCCTGAGCCTGCGCACGATAACCCACTCCACGCAATTCGAGCTTCTTCTGGAAACCCGTGCTGACGCC
This sequence comes from Granulosicoccus sp. 3-233, assembly GCF_052681095.1. NCBI lineage: Bacteria > Pseudomonadati > Pseudomonadota > Gammaproteobacteria > Chromatiales > Granulosicoccaceae > Granulosicoccus > Granulosicoccus sp. 3-233. The sequence continues at coordinate 29,893 of NZ_JBQYLE010000016.1, read as the reverse complement.
TGTTACCAGGTTGTTCAGCAATGAACGCATGGTGCCGGTCATGGCAACGGACTTCTGGTCGGTACGGGTGGACTTGACACCCAGGACACCGTCTTCCAGAGAAGCGGTAACGTCCTCGTGCAGAGTCAGTGACTCTTGCCCCTTGGGTCCCTTGGCACTGACCGCCTGACCATTGATTGTGACCTCGACGCCCTTGGGCACCTCGATCGGTTGTTTTGCTACGCGTGACATTGTTTTATTCTCCGGCTCGCCGATTAACTGACGGTGCAGATGATTTCGCCACCAAAGCCCTGAGCACTGGCCTGCTTGCCAGTCATCACACCATGGGACGTGGAAACCACCGCAATACCCAGCCCACCGAGTACTTCAGGGATAGAGTTGGCACCCGAATACTGACGCAGACCGGGGCGACTGATGCGCTTGATCTTGTCGATAACGGGCTTGCCATCGAAATACTTCAATGTAACGGTCAGAGTGGGCTTGCCATCGACGACTTCAGTATTGAAGCCGGATATATAGCCTTCGTCCTGCAATACCTGCGCGACGCTGGACTTCAGCTTCGCTGCGGGCATGGATACCGATACCTTACGTGCCTGCTGACCGTTACGAATACGGGTCAGCATGTCGGCTATGGGGTCAGACATACTCATGTGTTAGATCTCCTACCAGCTCGCCTTGACCAGGCCCGGAACATCTCCGCGCATGGCTGCTTCACGAAGCTTGTTACGGCTCAGGCCAAATTTACGGTAATAGCCATGAGGCCTACCAGTGATACGGCAGCGGTTACGCTGACGAGCCGGTGAAGAATCACGCGGCAGTTTCTGCAAAGCGGTGACCGCTTCCATTTTCTCGTCGAAGCCCACTTCTTCCGAAGCAATGGTCTTCTTCAGTGCCGCACGCTTGTCAGCGTGTCGCTTTACCAGTTTGCTGCGCTTTGTCTCGCGAGCAATCATTGATTTCTTTGCCATGAATGTCGCGCTCCTATTGGCGGAAAGGAAAGTTGAATTTCTTCAACAGTGACAAGGCTTCTGCGTCCGTCTTCGCTGAGGTGGTGATGGTGATGTCCATACCGCGCACGGCGTCGATCTTGTCGTAATCGATTTCCGGGAAGATGATCTGTTCTTTCACACCCATGCTGTAGTTGCCACGGCCGTCGAATGAACGAGCGTTGATACCACGGAAGTCACGGATACGCGGAATGGATACCGCAACGAGACGATCCAGGAATTCGTACATGCGCTCGCGACGCAGTGTCACCTTGGCACCGATCGGGTAGCCGTCACGGATCTTGAAGCCCGCAATCGACTTGCGTGCAACCGTCACGACAGGCTTCTGACCACTGATGGCGGTCATGTCGTTGACAGCGTGCTCCAGCACCTTCTTGTCACCAATGGCCTCACCGAGACCCATGTTGATGGTGATCTTCTCGATGCGAGGTACCTGCATGACGCTCTGGTACTTGTGCTCCTCCATCATCTGAGGAACGATTTTCTCGCGATACTCTGCTATTAGCCTGGCCATGACCTTCAACCGTCCACTGAAGAAGCGTCAGAACGGAAAAAACGTTCCTTCTGACCTTCGTCGTTTGTGCGAAAACCGATGCGCTCACCCTTCTTGCTAGCCGGGTTGAACAGCGCAACATTCGAAATGTGAATCGACAGTTCCTTTTCCTGGATGCCGCCCGGATCGCCCATCTGAGGGTTGCCCTTGGCGTGCTTCTTGACCAGGTTGATACCGTCAACAATCACACGATCTTCCAGCACGGTTTCCACCTTGCCGCGTCGACCCTTGTCTTTACCGACGAGTACGATGACGTCGTCGCCTTGCTTGATACGTTGCATATTCTTGCCTATTCGCCGATTGGCTATCCGGTCCCTACAGCACTTCTGGTGCGAGGGAGACGATCTTCATGAACTTCTCGTTGCGAAGTTCACGCGTCACGGGGCCAAAGATACGTGTGCCTACCGGCTCCAGTTTTGCATTCAGAATGACCGCCGCATTGGCGTCGAAACGAATGGCAGAACCATCACCGCGACGAATGGCCTTGGCAGTACGAACAACCACTGCGTTGTAGACCTCGCCTTTCTTTACCTTGCCTCGAGGAATCGCGTCTTTCACGCTGACCTTGATGACATCGCCTACTCGAGCGTATCGACGGTGCGAGCCGCCCAGTACCTTGATGCACTGTACTCGGCGCGCGCCACTGTTATCTGCCACATTCAGGACAGTTTGCATTTGAATCATCGGACGCTACTCTTTTTCCAGCCACGCTTGTTAATGTTCATTGTCGACAACGGCCTTATTCAGCCGCTTCGACGAGTACCTTGTCCAGAGTCCAGGATTTGGTCTTGGACATCGGGCGGCACTCCTTGATCTGAACCGTATCGCCAACGTTCAGTTCGTTCTTTTCATCATGCACATGGTACTTCTTGCTACGACGCATGTACTTGCCGTAGATGGGGTGCTTGATGCGACGCTCGACCTGCACAGTTGCAGTCTGTTCCATCTTGTTGCTGGTAACACGACCGGTAACGGTACGTGTACTTGTGCCTACTGCGGCTGATTCGTTCTGCTCACTCATGATCAGGCCTCTGCAGACTGCTTCTGGTGGATGATGGTCTTGATACGCGCAATCTGGCGACGTACACGCTTGAAATTATGTGGCTTCACGTCCTGGCCGGATCCACGCTGCATACGCAGGTTGAATTGTTCACGGAACAGTCCGCTGAGCTCGGTGTTCAGCTCATCGACCGACTTGGTCTTGAGCTCTGATGCTTTTGAATCAGCCATTACGCTGCAGTCCTCACAACAAAACTAGTGGCAATCGGCAACTTGGCAGCAGCGAGAGCAAATGCTTCGCGCGCAATCTCTTCGGTCACACCTTCCATCTCGTAGAGCATCTTGCCGGGCTGGATCTTGGCTACCCAGTACTCGACATTACCCTTACCCTTACCCATACGTACTTCGATAGGCTTCTTGGTGACCGGTGTATCGGGGAAGATGCGGATCCAGATCTTGCCGCCACGCTTGATGTGACGTGTCATGGCACGACGCGCGGATTCGATCTGGCGAGCAGTCAGACGGCCACGTCCGGTTGCCTTCAGGCCGTACTCGCCGAAGCTCACCTTGTTGCCGTTCTGGGCCAGACCACGGTTACGCCCCGTGTGCTGTTTCCTGAATTTCGTTCGTTTTGGTTGAAGCATTTCTCGTTGCTCTGATTACTGCCGAGACTCGTTGTTTTGCAGAGCCCGCATCCTTCAGAGGATGCGATCTCAGCCAGGTCTCTTGATTGAATTCGTCAGCCTTACTTGCTGGCGGTGTTAGCAACGCTTTTGGAGCGTTTTTCTTCGAGGTCGAACACTTCGCCGTGGCAGATCCAGACCTTGATGCCGATGACACCGTAGGTTGTATGAGCTTCGGCAACACCGTAGTCGATGTCGGCACGCAGGGTGTGCAATGGCACACGACCGTCGTGGTACCACTCGCGACGGGCAATCTCTGCACCATTGAGACGACCGGATACCGCAATCTTCACGCCCTGAGCGCCCAGACGCATGGTGTTGGTCAACACGCGCTTCATGGCACGACGGAACATGACACGACGCTCGAGCTGCTGTGCAACGCCTTCAGCGACCAGTTGAGCATCGAGTTCCGGCTTGCGGATCTCGGCAATGTTGATCTTCACATTGTTGATATTGATGCCCAGCATGGGTGCCAGAGCGCGACGCAGACGCTCGACATCTTCACCCTTCTTGCCGATGACGATACCAGGACGTGCAGAGTGAATCGTGATGATGATGGACTTGGCAGGTCGCTGGATCTGGATACGACTGACAGATGCGTGAGACAGCTCCTTCTTCAGGAACTGACGGATCTTGATATCGTCATTCAGGTAATCGGCATAGTCTTCGTTGCCGGCATACCAGGTTGAATTCCAGTCCTGGGAGATACCCAGACGAATACCAATCGGATGTACTTTTTGACCCATCGTTTAGCTCCTGCCGTCCGAAACGGTCACGGTAATATGACTTGTACGCTTGAGAATTCGGTTGGCTCGGCCCTTGGCTCTGGCTCGCAGACGCTTCATGACCGGTCCTGCATTGACCTGAACGGCCGACACCTTCAGCTCGTCGATATCAGCGCCTTCATTGTGCTCGGCGTTGGCAATCGCACTGTCAACCAGCTTCTTGATGAGTGCACCCGCTTTCTTCTCACTGAACGTGAGGACTTCCAGCGCACCTTCAACCGGCAGACCACGGATCTGATCAGCCACCAGGCGCGCTTTCTGCGGAGAGATGCGGGCCATCTTCAATGTTGATTCGACTTGCATGACTATCTCGATTTCTTGTCAGCGACGTGGCCTTTGTAAGTACGCGTTGCCGCGAACTCACCCAGCTTGTGCCCTACCATGTTTTCGGAAACCAGCACCGGCACATGTACACGACCGTTGTGCACGGCGATGGTCAGACCTACCATGTCCGGCAGGATCATTGAACGACGCGACCATGTCTTGATTGGACGCTTGCTATTTGCGGCGCGAGCTTCATCGACCTTCTTGACGAGGTGATAGTCGACGAACGGGCCTTTTTTCAGGGAACGTGGCACGAGTCTCTACCTCCTATTTCTTGCTGCGACGACGCACGATCATGTTATCGGTGCGCTTGTTTGAACGAGTCTTGTAACCCTTGGTAGGGGTACCCCATGGACTGACCGGATGACGACCACCCGACGTACGACCTTCACCACCACCGTGCGGATGATCGACCGGGTTCATGGCCACACCGCGAACGGTAGGACGAACACCGCGCCAGCGCTTCGCACCAGCCTTGCCGAGCTTCTGCAGGGAATGCTCACCGTTACCGACTTCACCGATGGTGGCGCGGCAATCGCTCTGTACCCGACGCATCTCGCCAGAGCGCAGACGCAGGGTTGCATACATGCCTTCACGGGCAACCAGCTGTACCGCAGCACCGGCACTTCGTGCAACCTGAGCACCACGACCAGGCTTCAGCTCGATGGCGTGTACTGTCGAACCCACCGGAATGTTGGCCAGTGGCAGGCAGTTGCCGGGCTTGATGGCCGATTCGCGACCGGACATCAACGCAGCGCCGGCTGCGACACCCTTGGGCGCCAGGATGTAACGACGCTCACCGTCTGCATATTTCAGCAGTGCGATGTGTGCCGTGCGGTTCGGATCGTATTCGACGCGCTCGACAACGGCAGGAATGCCGTCCTTGTTGCGCTTGAAGTCGATGACACGATAGCGTCGCTTGTGACCACCACCTACGTGGCGAGTCGTGATGCGACCCTTGTTGTTACGACCACCGGACTTGGACAGGCTTTCGACCAATGGCTCGTAAGGGCCTTCCTTTGAAAGCTCCTTGTTGACTACGCGGACCTGAAATCGCTTTCCGGGCGATGTCGGTTTTGACTTTACCAGAGCCATGATCTAACCCTCCATACCCATGAAGTCGATGTCCTGCCCTTCAGCCAGGCGGACGATGGCCTTTTTCCAATCGGAACGCTTACCTTCACTCTGACCGAAACGCTTGGTCTTGCCGTGAACGTTGACGATCTGCACGCTGCGAACGGTAACGTCGAACAGCTTTTCAACCGCCTTGCGCACTTCCAGCTTTGTTGCGTTATTGGCAACACGGAATGTGTGACGACCTTCCATTTCAGAGGCTGTGGCAGTCTTCTCGGAAATATGAGGTGCCAGAATCACCTGATAGAGACGTTGGTCATTCATGCGAAGCGCTCCTCCAGTTGCTTCACGGCAGCAGCCGTGGCGACGATGTGCGGAAATCGCACCAGACTGACAGGATCAACACCTTCGACATCCAGCACCTGGACGTAAGGGATGTTGCGGCTGGCCAGATAGACAGACTCGGTGACATCGTCCATCAGGAACAGCACCTTCTCGACACCCAGCTCGGCCATCTTCGCCTTCATCAGCTTGGTCTTGGGGGCGTCCAGCTCCAGGCTGTCAACCACGATCAGACGACCTTCGGCCGCTGCGTGAGACAGGATGGAACGGATGGCTCCGCGGTACATCTTCTTGTTGACCTTCTGTGAGTAGTCACGAGTCTTGGCAGCGAATGTCACACCACCACCAGTCCAGATTGGACTGCGTGAAGTACCGGCACGCGCACGGCCCGTACCTTTCTGCCGCCATGGCTTGGCACCGCCACCGCGCACTTCCGAACGCGTCTTCTGCGCTGAAGTACCGGCACGAGCCGCCGCCAGATAGGCAGTCACGATCTGGTGAACCAGACCTTCGTTATAAGTGACTCCGAATACGGAATCTGCAACGGATACCGATCCGCCGCTGTGTGTTTTCAAATCCATCGTCTTAGCTCTTCGCGTTCTTCTGCTTGACGGCCGGCTTGATGATGACGTCGCTGCCATCGGCGCCGGGCACTGCACCCTTGATGAGAATGACCTCGCGACCCTCATCGATTCGAACTACCTGGAGGTTCTGGGTAGTGCGCTTCACAGCACCCATGTGACCTGCCATTTTCTTGCCTTTGAACACTCGTCCCGGCGTCTGGTTCTGACCAATGGAACCTGGCGCACGGTGGGACAGAGAGTTACCGTGAGTCGCGTCCTGCATCTGGAAGTTGTGACGCTTCACGCCACCTGCGAAGCCCTTACCGATACTGGTACCGGTGACATCGACCTTCTGGCCGGCTTCAAACATTTCCATACCGAATTCACCACCAACCTCGAGATCGCTGCCTTCTTCACCTTCGAGGCGGAATTCCCACAGACCACGACCAGCACCGACACCCGCCTTGGCGAAATGCCCGGCCTCTGCCTTGCTCAATTGATTGGTTTTCTTGTCACCAGTTGTGACCTGGACGCTGACATAGCCGTCACGTTCGACGGTCTTCCTGGCAGTGATTCGGTTCTTTGCTACTTCGATAACCGTAACAGGCGTTGAAACGCCCGCGTCATCGAATACGCGCGTCATGCCCAGTTTGCGGCCAACTACACCAAGAGTCATCGTTTTCTCCCACACACTCTAATCACGCCCAGAACAGCACGCACAGTGGGACCGCTTGCCATCCCCCCATGTGGTGCAGAACGCTTGGCGGCGAACTGTTTATCGGAGGTTGATTTGCAGCCGAGCAGTGCAGCTCGGAACGAAGTAATAAAACCGAAATAAACAAAACCCGACGGGGTATCCACGCCGGGTTGGTTAGCGCACCATAATAACACCCAAATCTTGCGATTGCTACCCCTTCGACGGGTTTTTGTTCATTCGGGTGTCACGAAATGTCGTACATGGCGCTTCTGACCACAGCGAAAACACCAGACAAACCGCAGTCAGACCGGCTTCTTTCGGCCATGCAGTCGATAAACTTGAGCTTGACCACGTAACTTGTGAAATTCGAACACAGGTTTCAATTCGGCAATCACTGACGGATGCGCCATACTGGATGATATCACTGCTCGATCAGCTCACTTCAGAGACATCGGCTCATGTGCGAGACCGACCGTTGCCCCATACCTGCTGATGATGCCCTGTACAAGGCCTATCACGACACCGAATGGGGCATTCCGACAGACTCCGACCAGACCTTCTATGAGAAGGTCTGCCTTGAAGGATTTCAATCCGGGCTCAGCTGGCGCACGATTCTGCATCGCCGTGCTGCCCTGCGCCGCGCCTTTGCCGATTTCGATATTCCTGCCGTTGCCGACTTCGATGACGTTGATATCGACAGACTGATGCAGGATGCCGGCATCATTCGCAATCGGCGCAAGATCTGCTCGGCCATCAACAATGCCCGCCGTGCCCTGGAGCTGCAACGTGACTACGGCAGTCTGGCTGCCTTCTTCTGGCAATACGAGCCCGCCCCTGCCACACGACCCGCCAGCATGTCTTGCAGCTGGCTGAATGACAACCCGACAACGCCGGAGTCAAGCGCACTTGCCGGGGCCTTGAAAAAGCGCGGCTGGACCTACGTTGGCCCGACCAACATGTACGCACTGATGCAGGCGTTGGGGCTGGTCAACGACCACGTCAGCGGCTGCTCTGCACGCCTGACCGTGCAACGCGCTCGTCAGGCTTTCACTCGACCCGGCACCTGACAACTGCCGACAATCATGACTGTGCCGCCGAACGTCGAACCTCAGCGGTATCCATCTGTCGCAGAATGCGACTCAATCCCGACTCAATCCCGACTCAATCCCGACTCAATCCCGACTCAATCCCGGACACCAGACCATGAGCACCAGATCTTCCCGTACAGCTACCCTGCTACTGATAATTGCCGTATGTGCCGCACTGGCTACCGCCATCATGATGTTCGGAGCACGTCTGGGTCTCTGGGAGCCCATTGTCGGCTTCGGCTACTACCGCGAGTATGCCGCTCCGCTGGCCTATGCAGTCAGCGGACTGAGCCTGGCCGGCCTGCTCTTCATGCTGGTAAAACGAAACTCTGCGGGTATCGTCAAGACCGGTCTGGCGTGCATTCTCGGTCTGGCCTTGCTCTACCCGACGTTGAAAGACCGCATCTCACCACCGGCGCCTGTACCTCCCATCCATGACATCACGACCGATACCGACAACCCGCCCCGGTTCCTGGTACTGGATGACAGCCGAGAAGGCGCGCGCAACACCCTTGTCCATGGCGGACCGGAGATAGCAGCACAACAGCAATCCGCCTATCCGGATATCGCCCCCATACAATCGCAATCAACCGCCGAGGCCGCGTTCGCCCGAGCGCTTGACGTTGCGCACTCCATGAAATGGGAAATCGTGTCACAGGATGACGACAATCTGCGATTCGAAGCGACCGCACGCACCCCGGTATTCCAATTCGCCGACGATGTCGTTGTCGTCGTGACACCTGAAGATGGCGCAAGCCGGGTCGACATACGCAGCGTGTCACGCATCGGGCGCAGTGACAGAGGCGTCAATGCAGCGCGTATCAGAGCCTTCATCGAGGCATTCTGAACTAGCCGGGCTTGACAGCAACCCGGCTGACATCGGCTCTCAGTCGTCAGCCGGGGTGTCTGAACGGACATAGCCCAGTGAACTCTTCAGCAGTTGCTGCGTATACGGCTCGCTGGCCCGCATCGCACGCAGATCCTGCACACTCAGGTTTTCCACCAGACGCCCGTTCTGCATGACGGCAATCGACTCGCACAGGTGGGCCACGACGGCCAGATTGTGCGACACCATCAGATACGTCAGTTGACGCTGCTCTCGCAGATCACTCAACAGATTGAGAATCTCCGCCTGTACCGAGACATCCAGCGCCGACGTCGGCTCGTCCAGCAGCAGAATGGCCGGCTCTGCCGCCAGCGCCCTGGCTATCGCCACTCGTTGTCGCTGCCCCCCGGACAGCTGATGCGGGTAGCGAAAGCGGAACTGCCGACCCAGACCGACATCCTCGAGCAGGTTGACGATACGCCGATCGACATCACCGAGCTTGTGCAGGGCCAGTGTCTCGCTGAGAACCTGATCAACGGAATGACGTGGATGCAATGAGGCATAGGGGTCCTGAAAGACCATCTGCACCTTGTCGTAGAAGGCGCGGGTTCGGCGCTTGCCGAGCGTTTCGCCATCCACTTCCATGTGACCGGACCAGGAGCTGACCAGTCCTGTCAATGCTCGCAGAATCGTGGACTTGCCCGAACCACTCTCCCCCACCAGACCCACGGACTCTCCGGCCGGCACTTGAAGACTGACATCCCTGACGGCCTGAACTCGATCGGCATGTTCACCGAACCAGACGTCAAGCCCTTCGACAACGATACCCTGCTTCATGAAATGAAAGCCGTCGGCACGGTAAACGCCTCCAGGGAAAGCCCGGACGGTACCGGGTTGGAAAGATCAGTCATGAGCCTTGATCCGGATCAGTCTCTCGCCACGCCGGATCCCGTTCGAGCACCGACAAACGCTCACTGGGCGCATCCAGCCGGGGCATGGACTCGAGCAGACCTTGAGTGTAGGGATGCCTTGCCTGATACAACTCGTCGGCACGACACGATTCCACAACACGTCCGGCATACATGATCAGAACACGATCGCAAAACGATGACACGAGGTTCAGATCATGACTGATGAAGATCAGACCCATGCCGCGTTCGGATACGAGCTTGTCCATGATGTTGAGGACTTGCATCTGCACGGTTACGTCCAGCGCCGAGGTCGGCTCATCGGCAATGAGAATGCTCGGGTTCGGAATCAGCATCATGGCGATCATGATGCGCTGCCCCATGCCGCCCGACAGTTCATGCGGATAGGCCTTGAACACGCGCTCCGGGTCACGGATCGCAACCGCTTCCAGCATCTCGATGGTCTTCTGCCGACGCTCCCGTCGATTGCCACGGCGGCTCTGCGCATAGGCTTCCATGATCTGTTCCCCGACCGTCATGACCGGGTTCAGCGAGAACTTCGGGTCCTGCATCACCATGGAAATACGCTGTCCACGAACTTCGCGCATCTGCCTGTCGCTCTTTGCCAGCAGATCCTCGTCACCCAGTGCCATGCGCCCGGCGGAAACCCGACCCGGTGGTCGTATGAGGCGCAGGATGGCGCGTCCGGTCAGGGACTTTCCGGAACCGGACTCACCTACAATGCCGAGCCGTTCCTGTCCCAGCGAGAACGACACGCCCCGGACGGCCTCGAACACGCCGGTCCGCGTCGGGAATGAGACCTTCAGATCTTCCACTTCCAGCAGATTCATGAGCTACCACCACTCTTGGGATCCAGCAGATCACGCAAGCCGTCGCCCAGCAGATTGAACGCCAGACTGACGATGAAGATGGCAATGCCGGGGATCGTGGCCACCCACCAGTAGTCGAGTATGAAGCGTCGGCCCTCGGCGATCATGGCGCCCCACTCCGGTGATGGGGGGCGAGCGCCCAGTCCAAGAAATCCGAGACCGGCTGCTGCCAGAATGATGCCCGCCATGTCCAGTGTGATCCGTACCACCAGCGATGCAATGCACAGCGGCCAGATATGTCGGGTGATGATCCGCAAGGCGCCCGCGCCTTGCAGTTTCACTGCGCTGATGTAGTCGGAGCGTCGAATGCTCAATGTCTCGGCACGCGCAATGCGTGCATAAGGTGGCCAGGCAGTCAGTGCGATGGCGAGTACGGCATTTTCGATACCAGCACCCAGAGCCGCCACGAATGCCAGCGCCAGAACCAGTCTGGGAAAGGCCAGAAAGATATCGGTGAAGCGCATCAGCACGGTGTCTGTCCATCCACCGAGATAACCGGCCACGGTACCGATGAACAGACCCAGCACCGGCGCGATCAAGGCCACCAGTCCCACGATGTACAGCGTGATGCGTGAACCATGAATCAGGCGGCTGAGAATATCCCGACCCAGTGAATCGGTGCCCAGCAGATGACCCTCGGTGCCCAGCGGCAGCAAGCGATTGGCAAGATTCTGTTCGAAGGGGTCATGCGGGCTGAGCCACGGCGCGAAGATGGCAATGAGTACCAGAAGAATCAGAATCCACAGGCCCAGCAGCGCCAATCGGTTGGTACGAAACTCCAGCCAGCCATGGTAGATGGCTGCTGCCCGAGCCTGCATTCTCGACTCGGGGCTTTCGCTGTTGAGCCACGTTCTGAGACTACTCACGAGGCATTGTCCCGGGCCCGAGGATCAAAGAAGGCATACAGCAAATCGGAAAAGACATTGAGACAGACGAAGACCAGACCGATGACGACCGTGCCGCCCAGAACCGCGTTCATGTCAGCTGACAACAGTGCTGTCGTGATGTAACTGCCGATGCCCGGCCAGGCAAAGATGATCTCGGTGAGAACCGAGCCTTCCAGCAGACTGGCGTAACTCAGGGCTATCACCGTGATCAGCTGCACCTTGATGTTGCCGAAGGCATGCCGGGTGATGACGGTCCACTCCGAAAGTCCCTTGACGCGCGCCGTGGTGATGTACTCGGATCCGAGCTGTTCCAGCATGAACGAACGCGTCATGCGACTGATGTAGGCAAGGCTGTAATATCCCAGAATTCCGGCTGGCAGGACGATATGGCTCAGCGCATCGCGAAACACGTCCCATTGGCCATCCAGAGCACTGTCCACCAGAATCATGCCGGTCACCACCGGCACGACATCCACGTAGAAGATGCCTACCCTGCCCGGACCACCCACCCAGCCCAGCACGCCATAGAACACCAGCAAACCGACCAGTCCGAGCCAGAAGATGGGCATCGAATAGCCGACGAGAGCAATGACCCGAGTGATCTGATCGATCCAGGAATCGCGCTTGACCGCACTGATCACACCCAGCGGCACGCCGATGAACACGCCAACCAGAGTGCCCAGCGTGGCCAGCTCCAGCGTGGCCGGGAAGACGCGCTTGATATCGTCGATGACGGGTCGCGAGTTGAGCAGCGATTGCCCGAAATCCCCCTGAATGACATCGCCGAGATAGACCAGAAACTGAACCAGCAGCGGCTTGTCCAGGCCCATGCTGATGAAGGCGGCATCGTATACCTCCTTGCTGGCCCGCTCCCCCACAACCGAGATGACCGGATCGATGGGCATCACTCGGCCGATGATGAAGGTGACGAACAGCAGGCCCAGCATGGTCACGACGATCATGCCCAGTGTGCGCAGCACACTGATGCCGGCCTTCGCCCACCACAGGGAACGTGGTGGACGATGTGCCAGCGTTGCCGATGGATCGGCCGCCGGTTGACTCATCGGCGCGTTGTCCTCGTCGCGCGATGCGACAACCTGCGGTTGATCCACATAAGCAATATTACTTGGTGACCGGCCAGTACGCCGTGGCCGTCACAGCCCCACCGATGGTGAAATCCTTGACGGAGGCCTGCCGTGCAGTCTGTTCCGTTTTCTGGAACATGATGCCGAAGGGTGCCACCGCCTGAAAGTCACGCTGCATCTGTTCATACATCTCGCGACGCTTGTCGGTATCACCCTCGATGACAGCGGCTTCAACAGCTGCCGTCAGCGGGCCCGGATCCCAGGCATTTCGATAGGCCAGCAGACCGGTGGCCTGGGCTTCATCGGAGTTGTCGGGATTGAACGCGAACGTACCCGCATTGGTCTGTGGATCGGGATAGTCCGGTCCCCAGGCACCCAGATACATGTCCAGTTCGCGCGCCCGATAACGGGTCAGAATCTGCTTGCCCGTACCGATCGTGATGTTCATCGTGACACCGGCCTGCGCAAAGGTGTTCTGCAATGACTGGGCGATTTCGATTCGTTCCTGCGCTTCGCGGACACCTGCTTCGAACTCGAGATTCTCGACACCTGCCTCTGCCAGCAGCTCCTTCGCTTTCTCGAGGTTGTAACTGTACGGCTTGTCGTCGATGGCGCCCAGATAACCTGCCGGCAGAAAACTCTGGTGTTCACGCCACTGACCCTTCAGAAAACTGCCTTCCATGCCCTTGTAGTCAATCAGGTATTTCAGCGCTTCCACCACCTTGGGATTCGACAGTTGCGGGTGCTTCTGATTGAAGGAGACGTACATCAGGTTTCCCTTCTGGTCCGTGTCGACGGCGAGATTCTCCTGCCCTTCCAGTCCGGCGATATCTTCGGGATTCAGATTGCGAGCGATGTCAACGTCCCCTTTCTCGAGCAGCAGGCGCTGTGTGGCCGACTCCTGAATGTGCTGGACGATAACGCGCTTCATGCTTGGCGCACCCAGATAGAAATCAGGATTGGCAGCCAGGGTATAGGACTCGGACGGCTTCCAGCTGACGATCTCGTAGGCTCCGGAGCCCGCCGAATTGGTTGCCAGCCAGGCATTTCCCAGATCGCCATCCTGCTCGTTTTCCAGGACCAGCGTCTTGTCCACGATACCGCCGATCGTGGCTGTCAGACAGTTCAGTATGAAGGAAGTCGCGTATTTCTTGTCGGTGGTGATGGTCAGCGTGTTGCCGTCGGCCACGATGGTTTCCTCGACGTTCTCGGGAGTGAAACCGAATTGCGTAAGGATGAACGAGGGAGTCTTGTTGAGCTTGACCGCGCGCTGCAGGGAGAAAGCTGCGTCTTCCGCCGTGACCGGATTGCCTGAGTGGAAGGTCACGCCTTCTCGCATGGTGAACGTGATCGACAGTCCGTCTTCGGATACCTCCCAGCTCTCGGCAAGATCGGGCTGGAATCCGGCTTCAAGATTCAGCGGGTCGAAATTGACCAGCTTGCGGTAGACATTCATGATGACGTCACTACCGGCGAATTCGAAGGACTGAGCCGGGTCGAGCGTGGTGATGTCATCGATGCGGTGCGCAATGACCAGCATGTTGTCCGGTGTCCTGGCTTCCGCCAGACCACCCAGACCTATCGCGGCACCCAATGCCAGGGAGGCCAATGAGCGTTTGAAGAATACTCGCCGCTTCAGTGAACGGCTCGAATTTCCTGTCATCTTGAATGATCTCCTGTGTTCGAAAACGTCGACCGACGGTCGACCTGTGTCATGAATCGTTGCTGTGCCAGGTTTCTTCCAGTACCCGAAACCAGTTACCGTGACACAGCTTGTCGATCAGCTGTTCACCGTAGCCATGGCTTTGCATGGCCGCTACCAATCGAGGCAGGCCACTGACATCGCCAATGAAATCGGGAATCTCGGCACCATCAAAATCCGACCCCAAGCCTACACTGTCCTCGCCCAAAAACTCAATCAGGTAATCCAGGTGTCGCAGCATCTGCTCGACCGGCACATCGGTCAGCATGCGACCGTCACTACGCAGAAAGGCCGAGGCAAAATTGAGACCGACCATGCCACGACTTGCCTTGACCTGCTCCAGCTGCGCATCGGTCAGATTACGTGCATGATTGCACAATGCATGAGCATTGGAATGCGTCGCTACCAGAGGGTGTCGGCTATGGCGGGCAACGTCGTCAAACCCCTTCTGGTTGAGGTGCGACAAATCGATCAGGATGCCTTTCTCATTACAGCGACGTACCAGCTCCAATCCCAGATCAGTCAGACCTGCACCGATGTCGGGCGTTGCCGGGAAGCGAAACGGAACCCCTTCTCCGAAGATGGTCGGACGACTCCACACCGGCCCCAGTGAGCGCAGACCGGCCTCGTAAAGCACATCCAGCGCATGGAATTCGGGGTCGATGGCTTCGCACCCTTCCAGGTGAAGAATGGTCGCCAGCCGATCACTGGAGAAACACTTTTTCAATGCAGGCACAGTGGTGCAGATCTCGGCCACGCCCATCTCCTGCAACCTGATCAGAATGGCCGCCTCGCGCATGACCACATCCAGTGCGCTTCGTCGATCAACCAGCTCGGGCAGCGGAACATCGTACTCGGCCTGCGTCATCATGGTCTGGTAGTCACCACTGGACGGCGAGGACACCCACATGGCGAAGAATCCACCGCCAAAATTTCCGGCTCTGGCCTTTAGCCGATCTATATGAAAATCACCGGATTGCAGAAACAACTCTGCCGCCGAAGCTCCACCTGCCTGCATCAATCGCGTGAGTATGTCGTTATGTCCATCGAATACCCGCCCTCGTGCATTGCCTTCAGCCTTCTCTGTATTCATCAACCGTACTCGCTATTGTTCGCCGGACAGACAGGTGACGAGCATAGCATCCGTAACTCGACAACGGCCGCGGCAGCCGCCCGGTGAACGATTGATCGAACTGACTGTCCATCCGGTGATGCGAGCGCTCAGGATTCGCCGCCGCAGCCTCACGTCCAGACACCCTGAGAACACACCCAGCGTTCATGAAGAGAAAAAAGCAGAACAGCCACAGTGGCAACACCCTGGAACGCTTTGCCCGATTGCCGGCCGAGAGAAAACGTCGATTGCTGCTCAAGTCAGCGGTGGGCCTCGGTATTCTGGGAATCGGTGCCGGAGCCATCTCGGATTACGACAGCAGACAACGTGAATTGCATGATCTGACCAGCGTCGGTGCCGGCGAACCGGTGGTCGTGCAGGTACACGATACCAGTTGCCCCATCTGCCGGAGCCTCAAGTCCATCACGACCAAGGTCATCGCGGATCATCCGCACATCCGGTTCCGGATAGCCGATATCGCAACCGGCGAAGGACAGGCCTTGCAAAGGCAATACGGGGTTCAGAAAACCACTCTGCTGCTGTTCGATGGCAGGGGGAACCTGCTGGATACGGTCGTTGGAGCGCAATCGCGCGAGAACCTGGAAAGGCTGTTTGCCAGACACTACCCACCAGCCGCCTGAGCGGGGTGAGTAGCGTCCTGCGGTGTCCCTATTCAGCCAGCGGCGCGTGCAAACGATGATGCAACAACGAACTTGCCAGGCGTCCCCTGAACATCCTGGCTCCCGCCAGTACGGCCAGGTCGATCAGTGGTTCTATCAGAACCACCGTCATGTACGCCAATCCGAACGTGGTGACCTGAGCCATGTTCTCCGCGCCAATACCATTGCCGTAAATCGCCCAGAAGCCGACCCATAGAACGATGCCTCCCTGATACGCCAGCGACAACTTGAAAGCCTGGGCATAACCGATATCGACATAGGCCGTATTGGCCGGAATGATTCGTTGTGCAATGGCATGGGTGGCAAACAGGGGCAACAACAGAGTCGTCACGTTCATGCCGTATTGCGGCAGATCCGCCGGTGCAAACAGCAGTCCCTGCGACAACAGACCCAGCATCAGTCCGATAGCCGCTGGCGCTACGCCAAACAGCAGGAGCAAGGTCGTACCCAGTATGAGATGGACTTCGGATATACCTACGGCGACATGGGGAAACACCTCGAAAAACAGGAATACCAGCACACTGGCAACCATCGAACGTATCGCCAGTGGCAAGACGCCTGCCTGTCTGATTGCGTCCCTGACGTGGCTGACACCCAGCACCAGGGCGGTGGCCGCTGTTGCATGACTCAGAAGGATCTTTGATCCTTCGACAATACCCGGTTCCATATGCATGTTTGCTGACTCCTGAAAGGCTAGCGGAAGGTACGATTGCCGGGAGACTGCTTGTCCCTGACACCGACCCAATGACTGGCTGGCGTATAGGTCGCCTGCCAGAGTTCAGCCAGCTGCCTGATACGTCCCAAGGTCAGGAAGCCGGATTCGAAATCCACCACATGGCATTCATGCACGTGGCGGGGCAAGGCAGGCAGCGGCTCGTATCGCCCATCACTGAGCAGCCACAGCACCCGACGTCGATCCGGGAAGCGTTTCTGCTGATGCAACATCAACTGCTCGGCACGTTGTATGGCGAGGTGGACGGGACTGCCTCCACCACCGCTGATAGGTTCAATCCAGGCACGGGCATGCGCGCCGGCCTTGTGCGGGTCGTGCAACACCTGCACCTTGTTTCCAGCGAAACTGATGACAGCCAGGGCATCTCGCCGGCGATAGGCCTGCTGGCCAAGGTCCAGCAGAACGCCTTTGGCCGCTGCCAGCTGCCCGGCAGTCATCATCGAAGCCGAGCAATCCAGCAGCACACAATGCAACTCGGAAATACTCTTGCGCACCGCCTTGAATCGCAGATGCTCATGCAGCAACCGGGCATTGCGGCGCGCTTTCAGCGTGTTCGGCCAGTGGATACGACGGGTCTCTGCTTCCACCTGGTGACGCTGCCATCGTAGCCTGTCGGTGCGCCCGGCAACTGACTCCGCGTCAGCCACCGAACGCATCACGGCTTTTTTCGCATTGCATCTCCCGCATGCCGAAGCGGCAGCACCGGCACAGGCTGCGCAGGCAAGGCACCCCACTGCCGGTCGCCGGCATCCCTGCTTGTCGATGTCGAGGAAGTCGCCAGAGCCTGCAACATCTCCTGACTGATTTCAGTCTCCAACGACTGCCCCGGCGTGGCTTCATGCGGTGCTGTCGAACCCGGTTCGACCCCGTCGCCCTGCCCCTCAGGCAAGGAATTCATCGATGGTCTGCTGCCTTGTGCCGGGTTCGAGGTAGAGTCCTGAGATGCCGACGACGACTCGCCTTGTTTCTGTGAATTCGCCTCGTCACCTGGCTGTGCATCGCGATCCGATCGGCCGGATTCCGCAGCCCCCCGGGGACCCGCGCTCGCCGACTCCGCGCGACGCCGGTGCGCCAACACCAATTCGGCGACTGTCTCGATATCGCTGGGCTCTATCGATGTGCGTCCCTGCAATGCAGCCATGGCACGACTGGCTCGTAGCATCACCAGGTCGGCCCTCACCCCGTCGACGCCGGCGTCATGGCAGCGCCGGGATACCAGATCATGAGCCTGGTCAGTGAACGCGATACCTGACTTGCGCTGTCTGGCCTGCAACAGCTGCTCAAGCAGATCCTGCTGACGCTGTGCATGTGCTTGCAGAAAGGCCAGCGGCTCGTCATCAAAGGCCAGCCTCGAACGCACGATCGTCTGTCGCAGATTCAGATCCATCGTATCCTCGACTGCCACATACAGACCGAAACGATCCAGCAGCTGAGGTCTCAATTCGCCTTCCTCCGGATTCATGGTTCCGATCAGCACGATATCGGCCGCATGCTGATGAGAGATGCCATCCCGTTCCATGCGGTTGACCCCACTGCTGCAGACATCCAGCAACAGATCAACCAGGCTGTCTGCCAACAGATTGACCTCGTCCACATACAGCACACCGCGGTGCGCCCGTGACAACAGCCCCGGCTGGAACGCCGTCTTGCCCTCTTGCAGGACCAGCTCGAGATCCAGCGTCCCCACCAGCTGCTCTTCACTGGCTCCCAGCGGCAGGTTGACGAACTCGCCCTCCGGCAGAATATCGGCCAGTGCTCGCGCGCTGGTTGTTTTCGCCGTCCCGCGCGCGCCCTCGATCAGCACGCCTCCCAGACGCGGATCGACAGCCACCAGTTTCAGGGCCAATTGCAGCCTGGGCTGCCCCTGCAAGGCGGAAAACGGATAAACCGGCACAGTATTCAGCGATGCAGACTGTCGGTTCGACTTGTTCATGCAGGGACTCCACTGTCGTCGACTTGACTGGACGCTCTGCCAGCGCCGAGCGAGACACCCTCCAGCGACTCCTCAATGGCCAGCAGTTGTGCTTCGATACGTGCCTGGTAGTCTCCGGGCTCCTGCCAGAGGCCCCGCTGCATGGCCTCCAGCAAGCGCTCGCAGATCTCTCGCAAGGCATCCGGGTTGTGCTCCTTCAGGAATTGCCGGACCTCATCGTCCTCGACGTAGGCATCAGTGACTCGCGCGTATTGATCATCACGAACCACATGAGCCGTTGCGTCATAGGCAAACAGGTAGTCGACCGTTGCGGCCATCTCGAACGCCCCCTTGTAGCCATGGCGCATGACACCTGCAATCCACTTGGGATTGGTGACTCGAGAACGTACCACTCGACTGATCTCCTCTTCCAGCGTACGAATGGCTGGCGCCAGTGTATTGCTGTGATCACCGAACATGACACTCGGTTGCCTGCCACTGAGATGCCTTGCTGCGGCTGTCATGCCGCCCTGAAACTGATAGTAGTCATCCGAATCGAGCAGATCGTGCTCTCGATTGTCCTGGTTCTGCATGACCAGATCCAGATTCTGCAGCCGGGTTGAAAACTGCTCCCTTGCTTCCGTGCCATGGTCATGCTGACCATAGGCATATCCTCCCCAGTTCAGATAGGCTGTGGCGAGATCCCCGTCATCTGTCCAGTGCTTCTGATCGATGAGCCCTTGCAGACCGGCACCGTAACTGCCGGGAGCTGATCCGAACACGCGATGACCGGCCAGACGACGCGCTTCCTCTGTCGACAGACCCTGTGCCTGCAGACGCTGCGCATCCCGCTGAATGCGGGCGCGTATCGGATTCAGCGATTCCGGTTCATCAAGCTCTGCAACCGCCTGCACGGCTGCATCGAACAGGCGCATCACCGAGGCAAAGGCGTCACGGAAAAAGCCCGATACACGCAGGGTCACGTCCACACGAGGCCGATCCACCACCGACATGGGAAGAATCTCGAAACCGCTGACGCGATGGCTGCCATCAGCCCATCGAGGACGAACACCCATCAGGGCGAGGGCCTGCGAAATATCATCACCGCCGGTACGCATGGTGGATGTTCCCCAGACCGACAGGCCAATGCTTTTCGGGTAATCACCGTGTTCCTGCATGTAGCGAACCAGCAGTTGCTCGGCCGAGCGCGAGCCCAGGCCGTAGCTGGTCATGGTCGGTATGGAACGGGTATCCACCGAATAGAAATTCCTGCCGGTCGGCAACACATCCGGTCGCCCGCGCGAAGGCGCGCCACTCGGGCCCGCCGGCACGAATCGACCGCACAGGCCGCGAGTCAACTGATACAACTCCTGCTCCCCGCAGGCATCCAGACTCGGACGCAGCTGCAGTCGCAACCGCGACATGACTGCCTGCGTCTTCGGCCATTGGACCAGGTGCTGCTGCACGGCCTCGGGATCCAGCCCCCTCAGAACCGAGTCGCCCTGATCCGGTGTGTCCGGATCGATCAGCTGCAAGGCCAGAATCTCGAGCCGTTCCCGGGTATCAGCCACATTTCGCCATGGTTCGGACGAGCAGGCTTGCAATAGGAACGGTCGATTGCCCGACCACTCGGCACTCCAGTCGTCCATCACGAGCGGGTCGAAGCCACCCAGTTGCAGATCCTGCGACAGGGCCCGTATCAGACTGTTGTCCGATGCCTCACCGCTACCGACCGGGTGACGTGCCAAGGCCAACAACGTATCGCGTCGCAGACGTCCGGTCGGGGACTCACCGAATACATGCAAGCCGTCCCGGATCTGGCTCTCCTTCAATTCACACAGATAGGCATCGATGCTGTTGAGCAGAGCCTGCTCCTGTTCGGCATCGGCAGGAGCAGGCAGATTGACATCGCGATGCAGATCGTGCTCGACGATATGTCCCAGAATCTGCTGGCGCAGCACATCGGCACGGCGACGATCCAGCAGCAGAGCCTCGTAGTATTCATCGATCTGCCGTTCCAGATCACGTAGCGGTCCATGGCTGTCAGCACGAGTCAATGGAGGCATCAGGTGGTCGATGATGACCGCCTGGGCCCGACGCTTGGCTTGTGAACCTTCTCCGGGGTCATTGACGATGAACGGATAAAGATGTGGCATGGGCCCCAGAACCAGATCCGGCCAGCATTCCCCGCTCAGGGCAATACTCTTGCCTGGCAGCCACTCCAGATTGCCATGTTTGCCCACATGCACGACGGCATCCGACTGCCATTGCTCACGCAACCAGACATGGAAAGCCAGATAATGATGCGGCGGGATGAGGTCCGGATCGTGATAGCTGGCCATCAGATCCAGCTCGTAACCCCGCGCAGGCTGTATGCCGACGAAGACCTGACCGCATCGCAAGCCGGCGATCATGAAGCGCCCCTGCCGCAGCATCGGGTCAGTATCCGCCGGTCCCCAGCGCTCATCCAGGGCGCAGCGAACGGATGCCGGCAAGCGAGAGAAGAAATTCAGATAATCCGACAGGTCCAGACTCTGGCGAGCCGGGCGCAACAGCCATTGCGAGGGATCGTTGGTTATGCCTTCCCTGAGGGCCTTCATCAGGGCATTGCCATCGTCAGGAATATCCTGCGTGCGATAGCCTTCATCGCTCAGTCGTCGCAGTATGTTGATGACTGAAGCCGGCGTATCCAGGCCCACGCCATTGCCCAGTCGCCCCTCACGGGTCGGATAATTCGCGAGAATCAGAGCCAATCGCTTGTCGCCGTTGTTCATTGAGCGTAACCGGCACCAGCGTCGAGTCAACTCGGCGACGAACCGCAGGCGTTCGCCATGAGCCTGATATCCCACGATATCGCATTGCGTCAACTCACAGCGCCTTTGCAGTCCCTTGAAGCTGACCGCCCGACTGATGATTCGGCCATCGACCTCCGGCAAGGCCACGTGCATGGCAATATCACTCGGGGTCAGCCCCTGCGTGTCGGACTCCCAGCTATCCTGATTGCTGCCGGAGAGAATCACCTGCATCACGGGAATATCCCCCATCAATGCATGATCGCCAGGATCTTCCATGGATGATTGTGAAAAGGCAGTGGTATTGAGTATCAGGTCCACACCATGTCGGTCACACAGTAGCTGGATGCCACTCATGCAATGCGGATCCTTCAATGAGGCCACCGCCAGAGGCAGGGGGTTGAGTTGCTGAGTCTGCAGTGCGTCGCACAGTTGCAGAAACACCGAGGTATTACCCGATTGCAGGTGCGCCCGGTAGAAGATCACGGCAACGCAAGGGGCTCCCGGCAGCCAGCGACTCGGCCAGTCGCTCTCTTCACCGGCAGTCGGCGGCAGGATGCTCAAGGCGGGCAGTGGCTCAGGTTCATCCAGCTGCGCCGGCAGCCCGAAGAATCTGTCGCCGAGCAAACGGTAGAAATTGCGGGCATTATGCATCCCGCCTTCACGAAGATAGCGCCACAGTTGCCGACAAACTTCGGCCTCGACAGTGCTTTTCATCAGCAGATTGCCGTCCTCGGCATTGTCACCGGAAAACATGACCAGATGAATGCCGCGCGCCTCGCACAATTCGACAATGCGATCCACGGCATAGGGCCAATAGCTCTCACCGCCAAGCAGATCAATGATGATGACTCGGGCATGTTGCAGGATCTGTTCGATGTACAGATCCACCGACGCCGGTTGTCGCAAGTGCATCTGATTGGTCAGGCGCACAGTCGGGTAGGCGTTCGCGGAGGCCTCTGCACCGAGGCTCGGATGGGCTGCCGACAACAAGGCCAGCGTCGTGTCTGCGGCACTGAGGATGACCAGCTCACCCGGATCCTGATCAATCCGGGTGATGACCGATGCATCGTCGACGTAGGCACCGGGTTGTGAGGACAGCAGATGCATCAGATGAGCTCGGCCTGTCCGGCATGTCCACCACTACTGACCACGGCAGACACTTCGCTGCCCTGAACGCTGGCCGTCATCAGGGCATCCTGCAACAATTTCTCGTCGAGTTGCTGCCCGATCAGCACCAGCTGGGTATGGGGAGTTTCAGCGTCGCGCCAGCGACGATCGTAATAACTGTCGAAGCGCCGTCCCACGCCTTGCACCACCAGTCTCATCGGTTTGCCGTCGATTGCCACGAATCCCTTTATCCGGAACAGGGTGTGCTCCTCTACCAGTCTGTCCAGCACCTCCATCAGACGACTGCGATCCACTACCGGCAGCGTCACGACCATGGAATCGAACTGATCGTGATCATGGTCATGCTCATGACCCTCGTCGTGCTCGTGATGACCCCTGCGCTGATCGATCGTCTCCTCACTGGCACTCCCCAGGCCCAGCAACAGGCTGTTGGACACCTTGCCTTGTTCGCTTCGGATGATCTTGACCTGTGCCGGCAGCTCCTGCCTCACCACCTCCTCGACCTGCCGGCATTGCGGCTCGCCCACCAGATCCGTCTTGGAGAGGACCACCAGATCGGCGGCCAGCAACTGATCCTCGAACAATTCGTGCAGAGCCGACTGATGATCCAGATTCGGATCGGCCAGGCGTTGCTGCTGAACCGCCTGTGGATTGCTGGCGAACTGACCCGCAGCCGTTGCCGGTGTGTCGACCACGGTCACAACCGCATCAACGGTAAAGGCATTGCGTATCTCGGGCCAGTTGAATGCCTGTACCAATGGCTTCGGCAGAGCCAGGCCGGAGGTCTCGATCACGACATGATCTATCCGATCGCTGCGTTCCAGCAACTGGCGCATGACCGGGTAGAATTCCTCCTGCACGGTGCAGCACAGGCAGCCATTGGCCAGCTCGTAGACGTTGCCGGAAGTCTCCATGCCTGCAACGTCCTCCTCGCAACCCAGACTGCAGCGCTCCAGAATGTCGCCGTCGATACCGAGTTCGCCGAATTCATTGACGATCACCGCAATTCGCAGTCCCGCAGCCGATTCGAGCATGTTGCGAACAAGGGTGGTCTTGCCACTGCCCAGAAAACCGGTAACGATCGTGGCAGGAATTTTCCGTACGTCAGCCATGGGATACCTCGGTGTTGTCATTGGTGTCTGATGATTCCCTGCGATCTGCCACCTCGGAGAACTGCAAGGGTGGTATACGTGCAACGAAATGCCCCTTGATCCCCTGCGGCCACTGCTTGAATGGCACTTGTCCCGTTTCCGATACCCGATACCCGGCTGTGAAATCCAGCAGGGCCTCGGCACTGTCGACATCGGGACTGAACTCACCGAACACGTAGCTGTATTTCCCACTCTGGTGCAGGGCTGCCGAACAGGAGCGCTTGCATGACATCAGGCAGCGTGTGCGTTGCAACTGCACGACCGGTGCGCCGACATCGGCAAGGGCATGTTGTTTCAATGCCTCTTCGACGCGATTGGCAAAGTGTTCACCCGGACGCAGGCCATCGACACTGTCCTCCTGCTGCCCGCAGGTCGTACACACAACGACGGTTATCATCGAACGGAAACCTCTTCTTGCAGGCCGCAACCTGACTGGTTCATGGAATGAGCATGCGGCGCCGCATGAGAGCTTTGCCAAGGCACGATATAGGACTGATTGCGAAACTCGCCGTGGATGGCCTGCAACTGATAGACGCTTTGCAGATTGTCAGGGGTCAGCACGCGACGTGGCTCCCCACTGGCCACTTCGACCCCTTCATGCAGCAGCAGCAACTGATCGCAGAATCGGCTGGCCAGGGTCAGGTCGTGCAATACAACCAGCACGACCCGCCCGCGACGACTCTGCGCGTGCAACAACTCCATCACCTTGAGCTGATGATGGGGATCAAGCGAAGCGCAGGGCTCATCCGCCAGCAAGACATCGGCATCCACTGCCAGTGCACGTGCCAGCCGCACTCGTGCCAGTTCGCCACCGGAAAGCTGATTCAGCGGTCGTGTGGCCAGCTCTGTGAGACCGGTTTGGTCCAGCGCCAGCGCAACCGCCTCCGTGTCTGTTCGAACTTGACTCGAACCCGACTTGTCATCGACCGCCTGTCGCCTGAGCAACACACCGCGTCGTCGATGCGGCAGGCGACCCAGGGAGACGAAGTCCCTGACAGCCATGGGCCAGGCAAGCTCTCCGGTCTGCGCCAGATAGGCCAGGCTTCGGGCACGCCAGTCTGCAGAGCTCTGCTCCAGCCACTGCGCCCCCAGCCGGCAATGCCCGGTATGGGGCAGCAGCTGAGCCACTGCTCGCAACAGGCTGCTCTTGCCGGCACCGTTGGGTCCTGTCAATCCACACAGGGAGCCACCGGGGATCAGCAGACTGACGTCATTCACCAGACAGCGCCCATTGCGTTGCACCGTCATGTTCTGCAGGTCAAGATCAATCATCGCAGCATCTCCGTCTGGCTGCGCATGACAAGCAACAGGAAAAAGGGTGCCCCGATCAGTGCGGTCACCACACCGAGCATCAGTTCGAAGTCCTGACTGACCAGGCGCAGAACAATATCGGCAGACAGCAACAGCAATGCACCACCCAGAGCGCTGGCCGGCAACAGCCGAGCCGGATGATAGCCCGTGGCGCGACGCAACATGTGGGGAACCACCAGGCCAATGAATCCGATGGCACCCGCAACTGCAACACTGGCTCCCACACACAAGGCTGTCCCGATGATGACCTTCAGGCGAAGCCGAGATGGGCTGACGCCCAGACTGCACGCCTCCTCCTCGCCAAGCGTCAAGGCATCCAGCTCCCTGCCGCAGGAGAACAGCAGACCGGTACCCGCCAGAACGAACGGCAGGCACAGGCGTATGTCATCAAAGCTGCGATCGGCTATGGAGCCCATCAGCCACAGCACGATATCCTGTACATCAGCCGGAGTCGGCGCCAGATTGATGGCCAGGGAGATCAGGGCCGCAGCCAGTGAGGACAGGCCGATACCGGCCAGAATCAGGGTCAGGTTACCGACCGCCCGCCGGGCGAACAGGGCCAGTATCAGTGTCGACAGGGCAGCACAGGCCATCGCCGACAGCGGCAGCAACCAGGCGCTGATACCGGCCAGACCGAAATACAGGCACAGCACCGCTCCCAGACTGGCACTGGCACTGACACCAAGCAGACCCGGTTCAGCCAGAGGGTTGCGCAGCAGACCCTGCAAGGCAGCACCCGAGACACCCAGGGATGCACCGACAATGATGGCCAGCAGAACCCGCGGTAGCCGAATTTCGGTCACGATCAGATGAAGGCGAGACGCTCTGTCGATGCCGGCCAGGGATTCCGGCAAGGAACTGGCCGAGTCCGCGTGGAACAGCGCTGCCAGCACCTCCTGCGTCGACAGTTGCAGAGGACCGACAGTCAGGGACAGAACCATCAGACCAGCCAGACTGAGCAGCAGGATGGTATTGAGCCACAGATCCTGGCGCAACTTCATGGCCTGCCTCTAGCCGGAACGGCCTGCGAACGGCTCTCCAGTCGCACGGCAAGCTGCTCGACGGTGTCCACTTGCCCCCAGTTGCTGCAACCACTATCCAGACTGCTGAGGGTGAGAACCGGGCGATCCTCCAGCAGT
The DNA here is from genome assembly GCF_052681095.1 of Granulosicoccus sp. 3-233. Taxonomy (NCBI): domain Bacteria; kingdom Pseudomonadati; phylum Pseudomonadota; class Gammaproteobacteria; order Chromatiales; family Granulosicoccaceae; genus Granulosicoccus; species Granulosicoccus sp. 3-233. The sequence goes on along the minus strand of NZ_JBQYLE010000016.1, from coordinate 3,520 downwards.
TGGCGTAACAGAGGGTGGCGCGTGACGGCTGAACCACCCGGTGCGACATCATGTCGCGTCTGACTGACAAGAAAGGCATCAGGGGGTGACAGCAGTATCGATTCCAGCGACACATGGCTCCACCCCGTCAGACCATAGTCTTCCGCCTTGTTGCTGACGTTCAGCCCCTGCAGCAACGCATCGATATAGGTGCCGCCAGCTGCCGTTCCGCCATTGCCACGCAAGTACAGAACGCTGAGAGCTGACTGCGGTGACGGGATCCGCTGCAATCTTGCCCTTGTCTGCCGCAATATCTCTTCGGCCCGATCACGCCGGCCGATCAGCTCCCCCACCTGCAGAAGACTGCTGAAGATTCCCGGCCAGTCATTCGGATACGGAACATTCACAACGCGGATACCGAACCTGGCAAACAGATCGGACTGATGTTGTGCCTGCCAGCGCCGTGACGCCAGCACCACGTCGGGCTGTTGCATGATGACTTCTTCGGCACTGGCGCGGTTTGCCGGATAGCGCAAGGCCGCAGCGGAAAACGACGACCGCCTCGGATCCTGAGCCTGTTGCGACACCGACGTGATCTGTGACTCATCGGCCAGGCCCAACAGCAGCATGTCGGCGCACAGATTGGTCGACATGACGCGCGGTAATGCGTGGCCGGAAGTGGCAGGCGACGGGTTCGAGTTGAGGACAGCTGCTGAAGAATCCTCTTCAGCGGCATCGTTCCCCGCCTCTACCATCGAGCTAAAGGCAGTGATGCACAACAATGCAACTCCGGCAACAAACTGGCAATGAGCAGGGCACCCGGAAGAATTGCCGCCACTGCGCCCCCGACCCGACTGCGCAAGGACAGGCAGATAGACTGAAGCCTGCCTCAACGACAGGCCTCTGCCTGGCATCGGCCGGTCCGCTCCCTCTGTTTCCGACACGTCTGTCGGCTCGTCAGAAATCGATACCGGCCTGTGCCTTGACCCCTGCCTTGAAGGCGTGTTTCCTGTCGGCAATCTCGCTGACCGTATCCGCCACATCATGCAGCTCGGGCTTGGCAGCACGCCCGGTCACGACTACCGTCTGATGCGCCGGACGCGCCTTAATGGCAGCGATGACGGCGTCCGTTTCCAGAAAACGGTACTTGAGCATGTACGTCAGTTCATCGAGCAGTACCAGGTTCAGGCTGTCATCCTGCAGCATCCTCTCCGCATGCGCCCAGGCTTCATCGGCTGCGGCCTTGTCCGCATCCCAGTTCTGTGTGTTCCAGGTAAAGCCTGTGGCCATGGCGTGGTATTGCACACTGTCCAGCCCCAGCCGCTGCTGCAGGAATATCACCTCGCCGGTTGACTGCGTGCCCTTGATGAACTGCACGACTCCACAGCGGTGTCCATGTCCCAGTGCACGGTAGAGAGTGCCGAACCCGGATGTCGTCTTGCCCTTGCCATTACCGGTGATCAGAATGACGATACCGCGCTCGATCTGTGCCTTTTCGATCCCGGCATCGACAACGGCTTTCTTCCGCTGCATGCGTTCCGCATGCTTCTGTTTGCCTTGCTCTTCCATTCCCGACTCCCGCTGACGCAAACGATCTGCATGGGGAAGAGAACGAACTGACGGACAAAGAGCTCAGATATCGTTGTTGGAGAGTTGAACGCTGCTGCCTGAAACAGAATCGATCATTCAACCATCCCGACGCCTGAAGCGGATCGTCGGTCATGCTCTCACCCCGGAGCAGATACCAGATGAAACACAGTGTCAGGCAGGTCTTCTGGCTTACCATCTTCCGGTTTGCGTCACCTTCCCGAGTCAAGTCGCTATCGCGAACCTCAGTGGCATGAGACGTAACCGTCTGGCTTACAGCAGCGGGGGCTGCGCCGGAATGAATCGATTCTCGCGAACGATTGTCACCGGACTTCCCTTTTCACCCTGGCAAGGAACACTCCGCCAGAGAACCCGAACACCGATATGGTTGCATTTCAGTGCAGGTACGTCAATGTTCGATTGCCTCGAGCGACGCAGAGCAGCGCAGCGCAGGTCGATGCAGAGATACACCCATACGCAGACGCATCGGTCACTGCGGCATGATGGCAAGCAACATCAACGCAGCAGCATCATCCCCAACAGGGCGGCAAGCAGCAATGCCGCGCTCAGCATCACCGCCGTCGCATACAGTCGCAGCCCCTGCTGCAACGCAGACACTCCAGGTGCCGCACCCGTCGGATTCAACCACGGCTCGTCACTGATCGTGTGTTGATAGACACGCGGACCGGACAGACGCACATCCAGCGCAAATGCCATGGCCGATTCCGGCCAGCCGGCGTTGGGTGACCGGTGGTGATCGGCCTGTCGGGCAACGGCGGCAAACGAAATGCGACCGGCAGCGGCCAGCCAGAAAAGAGCCGCGCAGACTCTGGCAGGCAGAAAATTGGCCACGTCGTCCAGGCGTGCCGCAAATCTGCCGTAATCCTTGTATTGCTCACTCCTGTGCCCGATCATCGAGTCGAGGGTGTTGATGGCCTTGTAGGCAGCCATTCCCGGCAAGCCCAACAGAACGCCCCAGAATAGCGGGGCAATGACCCCATCCGAGGCATTCTCGGCCAGACTCTCCAATGCTGCCGAGCAGATGCCGGATTCTTCCAGCTCTCGTGTATCCCGGCCAACGATCATCGATACGGCCTGCCGGGCTGCCGGTACATCCTGGCAACGCAAGGGCGCCAATACTGCCGCGACATGCTGGTACAGACTCCTTGCCGCCAGCAGACTGGAAGCCAGCATGGCCTCCAGCAGAAAACCGAACGGATTGTCCGGCAACAGGCGAACCAGCAAGCCGGCAACTGCAGCACTGAGCCCGATGAGCAGCAACGAACCCAGGGCGCCGGCAATGTAGCGTTGGCGATCGCTGGCTGAAGGCTTGTTGAAGCGTTGCTCCAGCAAGCTGATCAGTGCCCCCAACCAGACGACCGGGTGACGAACACGAGCAAACAGCCAGCGTGGCCAGCCCAGCAGCAACTCGAGCAGCAATGCTGCCAGCATCAACATCGGTCAGCTTTCCCTGATCAGATCATTCCGGAGCCACGAAAACAGGAAAGGCCCGCCTGAGCGAGCCTTTCCGGAAGGTACTACCTTACTACCGACTGATTAGTTCAACTTGATCTGAACGTCCACACCGGCGGCCAGGTCCAGCTTCATCAGGGCGTCTACCGTCTTTTCTGTTGGATCAACGATATCCATCAGACGCTTGTGAGTACGCAGCTCGTACTGGTCTCGCGCGTCCTTGTTGACGTGTGGAGAAACCAGGATAGTGAAGCGCTCTTTCTTGGTTGGCAAAGGAATCGGACCCAGAACTCGGGCGCCGGTACGCTTGGCGGTTTCAAGAATTTCCTTCGCAGAACGGTCGATCAAACGATGATCGAAAGCCTTGAGACGAATACGGATTGTTTGACTGGCTGCCATAATGAATTACTCGATGATTTTGGCTACGACGCCGGCACCAACCGTACGTCCACCTTCGCGGATCGCGAAACGCAAGCCGTCT
>NZ_JBQYLE010000015.1:0-115127 GCF_052681095.1 Granulosicoccus sp. 3-233 | reverse complement strand
GCGCAATCCCAGAACTTGATGCCCGCTGCGGGGAACAGGTCCGAGATGGGCATCATGGCGGAGCCGATAATGCCGAAAGCATGCTCGATACCATGGCGCTGCAAAACCTTTACGAACGCTTCTTCGGTTGTCATCTTCATGGAAAAATACCTCGACTTGTTCCAGTTTGGGTGAATATGGGTCTGAAGCCACAACAGCTTCGAAAAAGAGTGGCCCTTCCAGTGGGCCGGGGTTGGACAAGGTCCTGACTACCCGATCTCGGGAATCATGGCCAGTGAGAACCAGGGCACAAAGGCGATCAGCATCCAGGCAATCAGCAAACCCGTCAGATACATCAATGCAAAGGGCACGATCTTCGAATACGGGATACCGGTGGTGCCGCTGGCGACGAACAGATTGAGTCCGAAAGGCGGCGTGATGAACCCGATGGCCGCACCAACCAGAAAGATCACACTGAAGTGCACCGGATCGACTCCATGAGCCATGGCAATCGGTGCCAGTATTGGCGCAAAGATAACGGTGACCGGCAGACTTTCAAGAATACAACCGGCTGCCATGACGATGGCCATGCATACCAGCAATACAACCACTTCACTGTCACCAAACCAGGCAACGAAATTGGCAACCGCCTCTGCAGCGCCAAGCAAGCCGAACACCTGCTGCATCACGATCGAGATGGCGATCATCGGAGCCAGCATCCCGGTCAATTGCCCGGAGCGCAGCAGGATATCGGGCAATTGTCGAAAGCTGATCTCACGGGTCAGTAGCAGACCGGCCAACAGACAGAATCCAACAGTGATTGCGGCAGCTTCGGTTGGCGAGAAGATGCCCGAGTAGATGCCGTAGATGACAATGAAGATGGCGAAGAAACCGAGATAGGCAAGACGTCCGGTTCGCAGTACTCGCTTCATGCTCAATGGCTCGACAGAACCCCATCCATGCTTCTTTGCCAGGTACCAGCAAACGGCCTGCATGGCAAAGACCATCAGAATTCCCGGAAGGATGCCGGCAACGAACAGATCCGAAATGGACAGGTTCATCAGAAAGCCGTAGACGATGAAGATGATGGACGGTGGGATGATGATACCGACCGTACCACCAGCGGCAGCAGTGGCTGCAGCAAACCGCGTGTCATACCCGTCTTTTACCAGCACCGGATGCATGATGCCGCCAATGGTTGCCGTGGTAGCCGAATTGGAACCGGAGATTGCCGCGAAGAGCCCGCATGAACCGATCGTTGCCAGTCCCAGGCCACCGCGCATCCAGCTCAGGCAGGAGTGTGCAAAATCTGCCAGCCGTTTTGCTATCCCTGCGGCCGCTATCAGGTCACCGGTCAGAATGAATAATGGCAACGACAGCAGACCGAAGAAATTCAGACCTTCAAACAAGGTAAAACCGATATTTGCCAGTGTGAAATCGATGATGATCGACACACCGACCACCCAGAAACCGATGACCAGAAAGATTGGTACACCGATCAAGAACAACAGCAGGACGCCCAGCGATACCAGTCCGATTAACATTCCCTGATCCATGATATTCCCCTATGCCTGACCGATTGACTGAATATCAACCAGGAACTGCTCCCGCTTCCTGAAGCGTCTGATATCGTCCATCAGGTTCTGAACGACGCGCACCATCAGCAGCAACCAGGCCACTGGCGTTGCCATGTAGAACCACCATTGCATGATGTTGTCGGTACCCTGCACGATGGCAAAATTCATCTGTACCAGCTTGGTCTGCTCGATCGTGAAGTACACGACTATGGAGGCAAAAACCAGCCACAGGATCGCATCCAGCCACATGCAGGCATACTGCAGTGCGTAAGGCAGTCGCAAGCGGACATCATTGAAGACCAGATGCGTGCGTTTGCGAACGTTGTAGGAGCAACCTATCCAGGTTACCCATAGAAACAGATAGATCGGAATGGAAGAACTCCACGGTATCTGCGTTTTCAGTACAAAACGTTCAAACACCGCATAGACGATGATCAGTGCCATGGCAGAGTACGCGATCAGAATCAGTACTCTCTCCACATTTCGATCAAGCCATCTGAGGCAGGCCTTCAAGAGATTCATTGGGAGACACCTGGGGTAAACGGACAGAAGAGTCTCGAACCGGCAGCATCAGCGCTGCCAGTCGAGTTCAAGGAACAACAGCTTCTTTCGAACCTATCCCTGCCACCAGCGGCGGGCTTCAACCGAGGCAACCTCGGTATCCTTGGAAATCTCGCGAGCAATGTCGTAGATTTCCTGATAGACATCCAGACCACCTGACATCTTGTTCAGGCGCTCACGCCATTGCTCCCATTCCGCCGGACGATATTCCGGTGAACACATCTGCTCGGCCTTGTGAATCTCTTCATCGGACAAGGTAGCGACACGAACACCGTTGTCACCAAAGACGGTACCTGCCGGAGGATTGTCAACCGCACCGACAACCTCTACCAGAGCACGCTCCTGTTCCCGCTGCGTATACTGCTGCGCCTCGAAGGACGTCTCCATGACCACATCCTGCAGGTCTGCCGGCAGTGACTCGAAAGTCTTGTTGTTCATGGCCGTATGTTCGGTACCGCAGAAGAAGCGCAGATCGACCGCCTGCGACAGCACAGGTGACATGTTCGCGTAGGCCGCAGCGCCCATCCAGGTTTCCGCACCATCGATCAGACCTTGCTTGAGACCATCCAGTGTCTCTTCCCAGGCGATGGGAACCGGATTGAGTTCCATCAACTGCATCGCAATGCGGCCCAACTGAGTACCGGTTACCCGGTTCTTGGTGCCTGCCAGCTCATCGATGCTGGTAATGGTTGGAGCATCGGCAAACTTCTTGCCCATCATCAGGCCTCGCAGCTCGCAATGCGTGTACAGGAACTGGATGTTGTGCAGACGTCGCATCGGCTCACGCAGCAGTTGTTCGCTCTTCGGGTGATAGAAGAAGTGGTGCTGCGCTGCACGGCTGGGGAACATATAGGCGAAATCCAGCACGTTGTAGTAGGGTGCAGAACCTGCCGAGTTCTGGGTACTGGCAGTGAAGAGGTCAACGATGCCCTGTTGAGTCTTCTTCACACAATCGAGCTGATTGCAGATGGCATTGCTGCCGATGAATTCGATCTGCAGCGCTCCATCACTGGCCTCTTCCAGTCTCTTGGCGAACCAGAGTTGTCCGGATTCCTGAATCTTCAGGTTCTGTTCGTTGAAACCGGAGGCACCGAACTTCAGCGTCTTCAACGGCTTCTTGTCACGATCAGCCGCCGTGGCAGCCGCAGCTGTACCGACCCCCTCCAGCGTCAGCGGGCCAACGGTACCGGCAACTGCAAGCAGCGCGGACGTATAGCCATACCGCCCGGCTATCTTCAGAAAGCCTCGTCGATCAAGTGGTGTTTTCTTGCTCATGATGATCTGTCCTGTTGTCGCCTGATGAAAAACAGGCTGTGTGGTAATGACCGGTAACGACTGGTGAACCGCTACCGGGGGCTTGCCATCGAATCGGTCTCGCTGCTCAGGCTGAGGTAATGACTGACTCAGACCTGGCTTTGCCGGACGAGGCGACGGATGAACTACCCGAGGATCGTCTGGCATCTTCCAGGATCATGTCCACGGCTTTCTCCGCCATGGCAACAGCCGGTGCATTGGTATTGCCGGACACCAGCGTCGGCATGGCGGAGCAATCGATAACCCGCAAGCCTTCGATACCCCTGACTCGCAGACGGTCATCGAGAACCGCCATGGGGTCACTGTCGACACCCATCTTGCAGGTACCGGTCGGATGGAAAATGGTGGCACCGTGATTGCGACTGAACTCCAGCAACTCTTCATCGGTGCTGGCATCCGGCCCGGGTTTGACCTCACGCTTGACGTACGGTTTCATGGCACTGGAATTGGCAATGGCGCGTGCTGCCTTCAGGCTGGCAATGGCGGTTCGCCTGTCAAGATCGGTAGAAAGATAGTTCGGAACCATGGCAGGTGGCACCAGCGGATCGCTGGATTGAATATGCGCATGGCCACGAGACTCGGGACGCAACTGACAGACTGACAGCGTGAATCCCGAGAATGGATGAACACTGCCACCAGCCATGTCGGCAGACAGCGTTGCCACATGGAACTGGATATCGGGGGTCTTTGCCTCCTCCGGCAAGGCGCGCATGAAACAGCCACCCTGGTTGATGCCCACCGCCAGAGGTCCGGAACGGTGCAGCAACCACTGCATGCCGAGCTTCGCCTGACCCGCCCAGGAGTTCAACTGATCATTGGTCGTTGGAATGGTGGCTTCGTAGGTTGCGCGGATCTGCAGATGATCCTGCAGGTTCTCACCCACTCCCGGCGATTCGTGCACGACTGAGATACCCTGCTTCTGCAAGACCGTGCCGGGACCGATGCCGGAGAGCTGCAGCAATTGCGGTGATTGCAGAGCACCGGCCGACAACAATACTTCGCCGCTGGCGCGTGCCTCATGCAGGGTGCCATTCTGACGGTAGCGTACGCCCACGGCCCGCTTGCCATCGAGTATCAATCCCGTTGCCTGAGCGTTGGTTTCCACCCGCAGATTGCTGCGGTTTCTGGCCGGCTTCAGATAGCCCTTGGCCGTGCTCCAACGCCAACCCTTCCAGGTCGTCAGCTGATAGTACCCTGCGCCTTCCTGATTTTCGCCATTGAAATCGTCGGTGCGCGGCACGCCACTTTCGCCGGCTCCATTGATGAATGCTTCGATCAGTTCGTTCTTTGCGCCAATGTCGGACACGGACAAGGGACCCTCGCCCCCGTGGTATTCACTGGCGCCACGCTGATTGCGTTCGGAACGAATGAAATAAGGCAGCATGTCGTCATAAGACCAGCCGCTGTTGCCCAGCTCTGCCCAGTGATCGTAATCCTCGCGCTGGCCCCGAATGTAGATGAGACCATTGATCGAGCTGCAGCCACCGAGTGTCTTGCCGCGAGGCCAGTAGATCTTGCGATTGTTCATGCCCGGATCGGGCTCGGTGTGGAAGCACCAGTTGTATTTCTTGCTCCACATGGTCTTGCCATATCCGATCGGCAAGTGAATCCAGAAAGAGTTGTCCTTGGGGCCCGCCTCCAGCAGCAGAACCTTGACCGCAGGATCTTCACTCAGACGCCCGGCCAGAACGGCTCCGGCTGACCCTGCCCCAACTACAATGTAATCGTAACTTGCATTCATAGACGATTCCTTACCACCGGCTGCCCAATAACAGTGCAACTATCCCTTTTTGTGAATTTTTATCACATCTAAGTTGCCTTGCGAGAATTATACATTTAATCTATTTCGGAATGCAATGTTCCAAATAATAAAATTTTTATATCTACCCTTTAAAAAATCATGGGAAATGACCAAGTGATCAAAACCAGCAGCTCCGCTGAACGCACGCTTCGGGTGCTCCAATATCTGGCAGAGCGCTCTCAACCCGTGCCATTGGCAGAGTTGTCCGGCGAACTGGACCTGCCCAAACCCACCGTTCACCGCCTGTGTCAGCTATTGCTGGATCTGCGCATGATCAAACATGACGTGGAAGAGAAGACCTACCTCATCGGCCCGGCCTTGCAGAAGCTGGCCATGGACACACTGACGCACGGTACAGTCAGTCAATTGCGACACTCGGTGCTGGCAGACCTCGTCGACACGGTGGGAGAAACCTGCAACTTCACCACCCTCAACGGCTCGTCTGTGCTCTATCTGGATCGTGTGGAAACGCGATATCCATGGCGACTGACGATCGACGTCGGTGAATCTGTACCGATACACTGCACGGCCAGCGGCAAGCTGTTCCTCGCCATGATGCACAGTGTCAAACGGAACTATCTGCTGCGCCGATTGGAGCTCGCTCGATTGACCGACCAGACAATGACCGACCTGGACCAGCTGCGAGAGTCACTCGAAGAAGTCAGGCAGGTCGGCTATGCGCTGGATCAGCAGGAGTTCATCACCGGGTTGATCGCCATTGCCGTACCGGTGCATGATTCACAGGGCGAGCCAAGAGCAGCCGTTGCCATCCACGGCCCCACCAGTCGAATCTGCCTGCAGGACCTGCACGACATGCTGCCCGACCTGAAAAAGGCTGCGGCCAGGATGACTGAATTGCTCTGAACAAATGACTGAATTGCTCTGAACACCAGCCGTCTGCTCAGGCTTCGTCCCAGACCACTCTAAAACTCTGATGAGTCGTGGAACTGTCCGGGGTCGAGCCCGTTCTCGCCGCTATCCGATAACGGTAGCAGTAGCTCTTGTGGCAGAGGAATGACCCGCCCTTGGAAAGCTTGTAGCCTTTCATGGATCGAATGCGGGAGCGTGCCTTCGGGTTCTTCGAGTTGTTCGTGTAATTCTCGGCTGTCCACTCCCAGACATTGCCGCACATGTTGTACAAGCCATAGCCATTGGCTTCGAAGGAGCGAGCCGGCGCAGTCGCCCGAAAGCCATCAGCCCCCGTGTTGATCTTCGGAAACTCACCTTGCCAGATGTTGCAAGGCAGTGTATCCGTATCATTCGGTTCATCATCCCCCCAGGGGAACTTGACATCACCGAGCCCACCGCGAGCCGCGTGCTCCCATTCCACTTCGCTGGGCAGTCTTCCTCCCACCCAGCTGGCATAGGCCGTCGCATCGTTCCACGACACATGCACCACCGGATGATCAGGAAGGCAGGCACTACTCTGCGTACCGGGGCCATTCACCTCGCGCCAGTTGGCTCCGTGAATACGCCGCCACCATTCGATACCGAGCACTCCCTGCGAATGGGGGATGTCATCCGGCACCTGTTCCCAGAATACGAATGACCACCCGAAACGCTCCGCTTCGGTCACGTATCCGGTTTGTTCGACAAACGCCTGAAATTGCGCATTGCTGATCGTGGTCTGACTGATGCGAAACGGTTTGACACGTACCCGGCGCAAAGGGGTTTCACCATCATCCCGAATGCCCGGCTCCCTGGTCCCGACGCAAGCACTGCCACCGGGGATCGAACTGCTTTCCGGTCGTGAAGCCACCTCACATCGCTGCGTGCCGATTTCCGCTGGAGCCTCGGAATCCAGCAGCGTCGCATCTCTCGGCGGCGCGCAACAGGCATGTATCGAAGCGGCATCATTTCGGACTTCGATCAGAAGATCCCCGCACGACTGACCACCGCCGCGACAGCTCACGGTGCAAGCCGGCTGACAAGGCTCACGGTTGCTGATGTCCTGTTCCATGTTTGCGAATTTCTCTCGTTGCTGTCACCGCGGCAGAATCGGGCTCAGTCATCGTCACCCAGGACGACATTACCACCGGCATCAACTGTAACAGGAATGCTTTCCAGGCTGGAACCCAGCCCCAATCCCTCGACCCCTTCTCCGGTAGCCGATGAAAATCCGGCGCCATGACTGGTACATCGAATGACAAGCCCATCTGCCGACAGCAATCTGTTGCCCTTGTGATCCAGCGGCAGATACTGATGTGGGCAGGCATTGAGAAAGGCCCTGATGCCGTCGCCGGTTCGCAGAACGAGTATGGGGAAGTCATCGAGTCGCAAGCACAATGTACCTCCGACAGGAATGTCATCACGGTGGCAAATGACACGGCCAGGCAGGGGTGCGCCCGACAGGCTTTTCCAGCTACTCATGTGCGCAGGCTCCTGCAGGAAGATGTCGACGGAAAGACATGATACGCCACGGTTAGCGAACCTCAGTCATGCCCCAGTGCGCGGCTTACCGCAGCCGCGGCATGCAAGGCCGTCGTATCGAACAGTGGCGCCGGCGTATGCGCCTGATTGATCAGCAGTGTGATCTCCGTACATCCCAGGATTACCGCTTGTGCTCCGCGAGCAAGCAGGCCATCGATGATCCGGGTATACACCTCACGGGAAGCATCCTCGATTATCCCCAGGCACAGTTCTTCATAGATGATGCGATGCACCTGAGCTTGCTCGGAATCGTCCGGCACAATGACATCCAGGCCGAATGTCTCCTGCATGCGCCCCTTGTAGAAATCATCGCTCATCGTGAATGCGGTTCCCAGCAGCCCCACTCGTCGATGACCAGCCGCCAACAAGGCTTCAGCCGTCGGATCAACGATATGCAGCAACGGGATGTCGATACCGTCCACTATGCTGTCAGCCACCTTGTGCATCGTATTGGTGGCGATCACCAGAAAATCCGCTCCGGCAGCCTGCAGTGCCAGAGCCGCTTCGTTCAACAGACTGCCTGCAGCCTCCCAGTCACCTTCGTGCTGCAGCCTTTCGATATCGGCAAAATCGACGCTGTAGAGGATCAACGAGGCCGAATGCAGACCCCCAAGCGACTCCGCAACGCCGCGATTGATGGCCTGATAATACAAGACCGATGACTCCCAACTCATGCCACCGATGATACCGATCGTCTTCATGCTCTCTCTCAATCCAGGTTGATGGCGATCAAGACCCAGTGACAATCAACAGCGCACGCCCTGCCTGCCCGTCTGCCCTGATCGAATGCGGCCGATCCGCCACATAGCGAATCGTGTCACCCACGTTGACCACTTCGGAAACACCATCGGAGGTGACCAGGAGTGTGCCACTGAAGACAGTCAGATTCTCCATGCAGCCAGACCGATGGGCTTCACTGTCCAGTACTCCATCGGCCTCGAATTCCAGGTCATAGATTTCCGTTTCGCCAACCGTTTCGGGAGCACTCAGTATCCTTATTCTGCAACCTTGGCCCTGCGAGTGAATGACCGGTGTCTGACCTGCACGAATCACCTCTCGTATCGGGCTACGCTCCTTCGGCCCGCCATCGAGCAGACCGGAAAAGTCGATGTTCAAGGCCTGCGTCAGGTTCCATAGAATGGCCACCGTCGGGCTGCTCTCCGCTCGTTCGATCTGTGACAGCATGGAACGCGAGACGCCGGAGAGCCGCGCCAGCGCCTCGAGGCTCAGACTGCGCGATTTCCTGGCCTCTTTCAGCCGCGTGGCCAGGCGCGCGGATATATCGTCATTCACACATCGGTCCAGTCCAGCACGACCTTGCCGCTGGAACCACTCATCATGGCAGCAAAACCCTGCTCGAATTGTGTTGCCGGAAATCGATGAGTGATGACCTTCGAGACATCCAGTCCGTTCTGCAACATGGCAATCATCTTGTACCAGGTTTCGAAGATCTCCCGCCCGTAGACACCTTTCACCGTCAGGGCCTTGAACACGATGCGTGACCAGTCGACGGGGCTTTTCCCGGGCGGGATACCCAGCATGGCAATACGTCCTCCCATGACCAGGGATTCCACCATCTGATCCAGTGCTGCCTGACTGCCCGACATTTCCAGCCCGACATCGAAACCTTGTGTCAAACCCAGCCGGGCGCAGACATCCTGCAGATCTTCTCTGGCAACGTTCACAGGAATCACATCGGCAACCTCGGTAGCCAGCGCCAGACGCTCATCGTTCACATCCGTGATCACGACATGACGCGCACCGGCATGCCGGGCCACGGCGGCAGCCATGATGCCGATGGGCCCCGCGCCGGTAATCAGGACATCCTCACTGACCAGATCAAAGCTCAGGGCGGTATGCACGGCGTTGCCCAGTGGATCCAGAATGGCGCCGATGTCATCACTGATGTTGTCCGGCAGGGGCACCACGTTGAAGGCGTCCAGACGCAGGAACTTGGCAAAGGCACCGTTTTCCTGCACCCCGATACCGCGCGTCTGCGGATCGAGATGAAACTTGCCGGCGCGAGATTGCCGCGACTTGCGTCCTACCAGATGGCCCTCGCCACTGACGCGCTGACCGATGGTCAAACCTTCGACATGGCTCCCGATGTCGACGATCTCACCGGCGAACTCATGCCCGATGGTCAGCGCCACGGGAACCGTCTTCGCCGCCCATTCATCCCACTTCCAGATATGGACATCCGTGCCACAGATACCGGTCTTGTTGATGCGAATCAGCACCTCATTGGCCCCGATCTGTGGTACCGCGGCTTCCTGCATCCACAAGCCTTCCGTGGCTTGCGCCTTCACCAGCGCCTTCATTCTGATAGTGTCGACACTCATTGTGCAATGACTCCGGTCTTTCGTCCGGCATCTGCAAAGGCTGCCAGCGCCTTGTCCAGATCGGCTTTCGTCAATGCTGCACTCATCTGGGTGCGAATGCGCGCCTCGCCTCTGGGCACTACGGGGAAGAAGAATCCCGACACGTAAACGCCTTGTTCGAACAGCTCTCTGGCCAGGTTCTGGGCCAACTGTGCCTCGCCCAGCATGACCGGAATGATCGGGTGCTCGCCCGGCGCCAGTGTGAAACCGAGAGAGCTCAACCCCTCGCGCCAGTACCGGGCATTCTCGAACAGGGTCTTGCGCAGGTCATCGCCCTGTTCCACCAGTCGCAAGGCTTCGATGGACGCCACCACGATGGCCGGTGCCAGGGAATTGGAAAACAGATAGGGCCGCGCGCGCTGACGCAACAGGTCGATCACAGGCTTCGGGCCAGCGATATAGCCTCCCATGGCACCACCCAGGGCCTTGCCCAGTGTGCCGGTCAGCACATCGATCCTGTCATTGACACCGAAGTACGCTGCAGTTCCCTGTCCGCCCGGCCCCATGAATCCCGTTGAATGACAATCATCCACCATGACCATGGCATCGTATCGTTCTGCCAGTTCGGTGATTTCCGGCAACCTGGCAAGAAAGCCATCCATGGAAAACACACCATCAGTGGCAATCATGATGAACCGAGCGCCCTTCTCCCGAGCGGTACGCAGTTGCAGTTCCAGATCTTCCATGTCGGAATTGCGGTAGCGATAGCGCTGCGCCTTGCACAAGCGCACGCCATCGATGATGGAGGCATGATTCAAGGAGTCGGAGATGATCGCGTCTTCCGGGCCCAGCAATGGTTCGAACAAGCCACCGTTGGCATCGAAACAGGCAGCAAACAGAATGGCATCCTCCTTGCCCAGAAAGCGCGCCAGCCGCGCTTCCAGTTCCTGATGAATGTCCTGTGTGCCGCAGATGAAGCGTACGCTGGCCAGGCCATAGCCGTGTTCATCCATGGCAGTCTGCGCCGCGCGGATCAGCTCCGGGTGATTGGCAAGCCCCAGATAGTTGTTGGCACACAGGTTGATGACGTCATCCCTCTGCACTCCGTCTATCGTGACCGATATGCGACCCGACTGGGCGGACACGATGGCGCGCTCGGACTTGAGCAGGCCTGCCGATTCGATATCCACCAGTTGCTGCTGGACATGGTCAAGAAATGATGTACTCACAATAAGCTCTCCCTCAGACAAGGACGTAGCATATATTGGAATTTGTCCAATATCAAGGATATTTGACAGTTGTCTGCTGTTTGCGTCTGTACTGATCGGCTCGGTTGCCAATACGCATCTTCCGCGTCGACCTGAAGAGGCATCAGCGCCCGATGGACCAGTTATACGATACTGTAGTCATCGACGGGGAGGAATCCGACATTGACTGACAGGACCATGACGCTCGGCATCATCGGACACGGCATGTTGGGCAAACCGATTGCACAGGCCTGGCTCGACCGGGGAATCGCATCGAACGAAACGCTGTGGATAGCGAATCGACGGGGCGGAGGCAATGCTCAAGCGCCGCACAGTGCCGTTCGATTCACCACGCACATTCAGGAACTGGCCGACGCTTGTGACATCATTCTGCTCTGCGTGCCTCCTGCGAATGCCCCGAGTCTGAATTTCACGGCCCCTGACAAGCTGGTGGTATCGGTCATGGCTGGCGTGAGTGTCGACTGTCTTGTACATCTCGCACATACCGAACGTGTCGTCAGAGCCATGACAAGTCCAGCCGCCGTCAAGTCTCTGGCCTATTCTCCCTGGTATTGTACGAATTCGGTCAGCGATTCCGACCGCCACAGCGTCAAGCGACTGTTTGACGCCTGCGGCGCGCATGACGAAGTGCATGACGAATCACAACTTGACCTGTTCACGGCTCTGACCGGCCCGGTACCCGGGTTCGTCGCCTACTTTGCCCATTGCATGATCAGACATGCCGTAGAACAAGGAGTCCCTCCTCGGGTTGCCGATCGTGCCGTCAGGCAACTCTTTCTGGGAAGTGGTGTGCTCATGGCGAGTGCAGACGAATCGCCGAAAGCACTGGTGCAGGAAATGATCGACTACGCCGGGACCACGGCGGCGGGCTTGCTGACGCTGGATCACACCGAGTTCGCCAAGACGCTTTCCGAAGGGCTTGATGCCGCCACCCAGGCAGCCAGAGAGATCGCAAGTTGAACTCGGCATCACAATGCCTCTGAGCCATGCCAGCCGCAAAGGGCTACCGGGCTGGCCTGATGGGCAATCCTGGCCCGCATTGACAGGCTCTGGTGCCGCTCATGACCTGACCCAGTCATCACTGTCTGGCGAATACTCGGCCTTTCACAAGCTTGCGCACACTCAGATATCCTTGACCAGACGCAATGCATCATAGATGGCTGCATGGGTATTGCGCGCAGATACCGCATCACCGATCCGGAACAACTGGAAGGCACCCTCATCATTGCTTTGCAGATTCTGTACCCTGCCGTCTATCAAGGCCTCATAGTCGACAGCACCGAGATTGGAGGACAGGGGCTTCAGTTCGTAATACAAGTCCTCCATGGGCAGCGTACCGTGATTGATGACCACCTGGTCGTAGAGTTTGTGATCGCGGAAATCACTGTAGTCGGTACCGATGATCGCTTTCAGCTGGTTGCCCTCCTGCACCACGTCCATCAATCGGCGTGTGACGGTGAATGTCACCTGCTTGTCCTGCAGACTACGCATATAGGGAACCAGATTCATGGCCATTACATCCGGAGAAAAGCTGCGATCGGGCGTCATGATCTCGACCTTCGCCCCCGTATTGGCGATGACTTCGGCGGCCTGCAAAGCCGGATGATCACCGGCATCATCGAAGACAAGCACATTCTCGCCAGGTGTCTCGCTGCCGGAAATGATATCCCAGCTGGATACGACCAGATGATTGCCTGATTCCAGCACCGCGGTATCCGGCCAGCCACCGGTGGCAACAATGACCACATCCGGATTCTCTGCACAGACTTCGGCAACCTCCGCATAAACGTTGTATCGAATCTGCACACCCAGCGATTCACACTGCTGGAGTCGCCAATCGATGATGCCCTTCATGTCCTGTCGGCGTCTGGACATGGCCGTGAGCAGGATCTGACCGCCGGCCTCGGACGCTGCCTCCAGTACGGTCACCTGATGCCCGCGCTCGCCGGCAACCCGAGCCGCTTCCAGTCCCGCCGGCCCGGCACCGACCACGACCACCTTTTTTCTGAGTGCCGCTTCGGGTATATCGTGAGGCATGGTCAACTCGCGACCGGAAGCCGCATTGTGCAGACACAGGGCCTCCCCCCCTTGATAGATTCTGTCCAGGCAATAATTGGCACCGACACACGGCCTGATGTCGTGTTCACGACCGGCCACGATCTTGCGTACGATATGCGGATCCGCAATGTGGGCTCGAGTCATTCCGACCATGTCCAGAAGCCCTTCGGCAATGGCATGTCTGGCGGTGGCAATATCCGGAATCTTTGCCGCATGGAAGGTCGGCATGCCGGTTTCCCTGCGCACTCTACCCGCAAAGTCCAGGTGCGGAGCGCTGCGCATGCCCTGAATGGGAATGACATCGGTCAGACCCGCATCGTGGTTGATCCGCCCACGTATGACATTCAGAAAATCCACCAGACCACTGTCACGGAACATGCCGGATATCTCGAGGCCATCCTTTTCGGTCAACCCGTGCCGGTGCACTTCATCGGCGGTGTAGCGCATGCCGACTATGAAGTCCGAACCAACTCGCTCCCTGATGGCCTGCAGCACTTCCATCGTGAAACGAACCCGGTTCTTCAGCTCACCACCATAGGGTTCATCCAGGGAATTGGTAATGGGCGACCAGAACTGATCCATCAGATGCCCATAGGCTTCCAGTTCGATACCATCCATGCCACCGGCCTGCATGCGTTCGGCCGCATCGGCATAATCGGTGATCAGACGCTGGATGTCCCAGTCTTCGATCTTCTTGGGAAACGCCCGGTGAGAAGGTTCACGACGATGAGACGACGAGATGACCGGCAACCAGTCCCCCTTGTTCCAACCGGTGCGACGACCCAGATGAGTGAGCTGAATCATCACGGCACAACCATGCTCGTGACAGGCATCGGTCAGATTCCGGATCCATGGAACCACCTCATCCTTGTAGGCCAGAATATTGTTGAACACGGGCGGACTGTCTCTGGATACCGCCGCTGATCCGGCTGTCATCGTCAGGGCCACGCCGGCCTTGGCACGTTCCGCGTGATACGCCGCATAACGCGCCTTCGGCATACCTTCCTCGGGATAGGCCGGCTCATGACTGGTTATCATGATGCGGTTTTTCAGCACGAGATGCTTCAACGTGTAGGGTTGCAGTAGCGGATCACCAGACATCTACGTTTTTCCCACTCATCGCGATGGTTGATTGCAGGGCTGCCCAGAGGAGTCGAGCAGCCAGCGCCTGAGTCAACTTAAACGCTGTATCGAACATTGTCCACACTTGAACATCCCGAACCGATACTGCGGCGCACAGTTGATCCTGCCGGCATGAAAAAAGCGAATACCACCCGAGGCAGTATTCGCTTTACTGCTGTCGACCGGCATTGTCGACAGGCTTCGTGCAAGTGACTATCGAGGTACTAACGATAGAACATAGTCGGCAGCCACAACGCCAGATCGGGAATGAACACCACCATGAACAACACGATGACCAGAGGCACCAGAAATGGCATGGTCGCCGTCACACAGCGTTCAAAGCGCACCCCCGATACCTGCGATAGCACATAGAGCACCATGCCTACCGGCGGTGTCAGCAATCCGAGCATGAGATTCAGAATCACGATGATGCCCAGATGCACCGGGTCGATGCCCACCTGATTGGCAATCGGCAACAATACCGGCACCAGGATGGTGATCGCGGCGATGGTTTCCATGAACAGACCAATGGCCAGAACCAGCAACATCATGATGACCAGCAGTACGTTCTTGTTCTCTGAAATGCCCAGCAGGAAGTCGCCCAAGGACGCGGCCACCTGATTGGCAGTCAGTATGTAGGCGAAGATGGATGCCGCTGACACGATCATGAGAATGGCCGCTGATGTTTCAATGGTGTCCATGGACACGCGAACCAGATGCTTCCACGTCAGTGTTCGATAGACCACCAGTCCGAGAAACAAGGCATAGCCCACGGCTGCCACGGCAGATTCGGTGGGAGTGAAGACTCCCGAAACGATCCCCCCGATGATGATCATCGGCGTCAGCAGCGGCAGAAAGGCTGCCTTGAAGGTCGTTGCCAGGCGCGACAGCTGGAAGCTGGCGTCCCGCGGATAGTTGCGACGTCGTGAATACCAGGCCACCATGATCATCAGAGATACAGCCATCAGCAATCCCGGTATCAGACCGGCGGCAAACAACTCGCCAATGGATACCGACGCCATGACGCCATAGATCACCAGTGGTAGCGAAGGTGGAATGATCGGCCCGATCGTGGACGATGCGGCGGTGATGCCGACCGAGAAGTCGGTGTCGTAACCGGCATCGCGCATGGCCTTGATCTCGATGGTGCCCAGACCACCGGCATCAGCCACCGCGGCTCCTGACATGCCGGCGAAGATGACGCTGGCACCCACGTTGACATGCCCCAGACCACCATGCATCCAGCCCACCAGCGCTCGGGCAAACGCGAAAATCTTGTTGGTGATGCCCGCCGTGTTCATCAGATGACCGGCCAGAATGAAGAACGGAATGGCCAGCAAGGGAAAGCTGTCCACGCCATTGATCATGGTATGGATCATGACCACTGCCGGCCGACCCTCGATCAGTATGTAGACCAGCGAGGCACCCGCCAGTGAGACAGCAACAGGAACGCCGACGATCAACAGAATCGCCAGCAGAATGAACATGAAAGTCAGAGCCATGTCAGTTGCCTGCCATATGTGAAGGGTCCAGCTTCTCTGCAGCAATCTCGGCAGCAGGACGTCTGGCCAGTTTGAAGATGTTGATGATGGCCACCAAGGCCATGGCGAAGCAGGCGACAACCACGACCCAGTAGATGATGCCCTTGGGCAGATCAACCGAAATCATGCGCTGCGAGAAGGTGCGCTGTGCCAGTCCGATGCAGTAGTAACCGGCAGCGGAAAAGAATACTGCAACCGTCAGCTCGCAGAACAGCGCGATGGGCTTGATGAAACCGACCGGCAGATAACGATAGAAGAACTCCAGATAGATATGCGATCCCTTGCGCACGCAGGTGACCGAGCCGACAAAGGCCAGGAAGATCAGAAAGAATCGTGCAATCTCTTCGGTCCAGGCCAGCGAATCGTTCAGCACGTAGCGGGTGAAGAACTGCAGGGCAACAATGAAGAAGAGCACCCAGAAAATGATCAGAACCGGAATGTCAGTCCACTTCACGTCCGAGATATCGTTGGTCACCTCGTCAAAGGCGGCAGACTCGAGATCGACCGACGTCGATTCGCTACTGGGGGGGGTGGTCATGGTTTACTCCACTGGACAGGAAATCACACCCGGCGTCGACCGCCGGGTGTGGACTACTGCATTGCATTACATCAGGATCGAGTCTGACGAACGATCAGGGCGCATCCTGAATCGCTTGCAGACGCTCATAGACGTCGCTCGGCCAAGGCATGTCGTCACTGACCAGAAAGGGTTGTACCGCTTCGATGAAAGGACCACGATCCACCTCGTTCACGGTATTGCCCTGTTCGCGGAACCAGTCAGCCAGTTCGTTCTCTGCCTGAACGATCTGCTGAGTGGCGTCAAGCGCGGCCTCTTTCAGCACATCCTTCAGGATCTGCTGGTCTGCTTCATCCATGCTGGCCAGGGTGCTGCCGGACACCACTGAAATCAGCGAATTGGTGATGTGGCCTGTCAGGTTGATGTTGCTCTGAACCTCGTAGAACTTCTTGAACTGGATGGTTGGCAGCGGATTTTCCTGGGCATCGACCACACCCTGTTGCAGGGCGAGGTAGACCTCGGAGAACGCCATGGGCGTCGGATTGGCGCCAGTTGCTTCCGGAAACAGCAGGTACGAAGGCGCGTTGGGTACACGGATCTTGAGGTTTTCCATGTCCGCTGGTGTCAGTATCGGCTTGTTGGATGTGACATGCCGTGCACCGTAGTAGGTCAGAGCGACAATCTCGTTGCCGGTGGTATCCTTGAAGCCATCGGCCAGTTCGCTGAACAGATCACTGTCACGGTAGGCTTCCCAGTGCTTCTGGCCACGCATGGTGAATGGATAGTCACTGATGGAGATGGGGCCATAGGAGTTGGCAGCAAATCCGACACCGGTATAGATGACATCAACGGTCCCCAGAGACAGACCTTCGTTGATGGCCGTTTCCTTGCCCAGCGAAGAGGCCGGGAACACCTTCATCTCGTAGCGTCCTTCCGTGCGCTTTTCCAGCTCTTCCGCGGCCTTGAGGATAACCTGGTGATAAGGGGTGGCGATTTCATAGACATGAGCAAACTGCAGTGTCCTGGCAGCACTTGCCGGGCCGGCGACTGCCAGCGCAACGCCAGCCAGCGCTACTGCCTTCGCCAGATTCCTGATTTTCATGTGCGTACTCTCCTTCTCGCCGTCAGTGACGGCATGGGTTGAGGCAATTCCAGGGAATCGCCAACTGATGTGGTCTGCTTGCATTACCGATGCGTAGAGCTGAACGATAGCAATCGCGGCATTACGATGTCCGTACCTCTGCTCCAACCACGATTCTGCAGGTCATGCAGGAGTCGCGGCGAGGATGACAATCAGGGGAATCGGCATCATCTCTGCTGCACCGGGATGGATTGGATCTTCGGATCTTCTTGTTCAATGCCAATGGTTTGGTACATTATCCATTTTGTACAATATCGTATGACAATCGTTCGGCTTTGTCACTAAAGAACCATTGATGAGTGACGGTCGGAAAGTCGCAACAATCTCAGAGCATTGGCCACCACCAACAGTGTGGCCCCCACATCGGCTGCGATGGCTCCCCACAAGGTGGCAATGCCGAACACCGTCATGATCACGAACACGGCTTTCAACGCCAGAGAAAACACGATGTTCTGCCGAATGACTGTCAGGGTGCGCCGTGAATGCCTGATCAGCCACGGCAATCGTTCCAGTTCATCGCTCATCAGGGCAATGTCCGCTGTCTCGATGGCGGCATCCGAACCGATCGCTCCCATGGCTACCCCGAAACTGGCACGAGCCATCGCCGGCGCATCGTTGACCCCATCGCCAATCATGGCCACCACCTCGTGACGGGCCATCAGCGCTTCTATCTCGGACACCTTGTCTTCCGGCAGCAGACCTGCACGTACCGTGTCGATACCGGCCGCTGCTGCCACCGCATTGGCGGTAATCGCATGGTCACCGGTAAGCATGACGATTTCCTTGACGCCTTGCCGGTGCAGCATGGCAATCATCGCTCGGGCTTCCGGACGCAGCGCATCAGCCAGAGCCAGTACGCCAATGGCCTGGTTCCCCGCGCCCACGACCACCACGGTATTGCCTGCCTGCTCCAGCTCCACGATATGCTGCTCGAGGACATACGACAGCTCAGCGCCATCACTCAGCGTTTCCCGGGCGAACCGTGACGATCCTATCCACAAGGGCCGACCCTGCACCCGACCACGTACTCCGCGCCCGGCCAGTATCTGCACATCATCCGCAGGAAGGGGCGCGAGACCTTCTTCACGGGCTGCGTTGAGGACGGCAGTAGCCAGAGGGTGAGAACTGCGAGATTCCAGGGCAGCAGCATCGCTCAGTAGCGCCTGCTCGCTGCGACCATCGAGTGCAACGATCTTCTGCACGACGGGCTTGCCCTGCGTCAGCGTCCCGGTCTTGTCCAGCGCCAGCGCATCGAGCCGCGCCGGCAATTCGACATAGGTCCCTCCCTTGATGAGTACACCGGAACGGGCAGCACTGGCCAGCGCCGCCACCACGGATACCGGGGTGGAAATCACCAGCGCACAAGGGCAGGCAATGACCAGCAACACGAGAGCGTTGTATACCCACGGCTGCCATGCGGCAGAAAAAGCCAATGGTGGTACCAGCAGAACCAGCAAGGCGATGATCATCACCACTGGCGTATAGCGGCGTGCGAAGGCATCGACCCAGCGCTCGACAGCGGCACGTTTGGCATGCGCGTCTCCGATCGAACGGGTGATGCGTGCCAGTACCGTATCCTGTGCAGCCTGCGTCGCCTTCACCGTCAGTGTGCCTTCACCGTTGATCGTTCCGGCAAAGACCTCATCCCCGGGCATCTTGGCTACCGGGATGCTTTCTCCGGTAATGGGCGCCTGATCAACCGATCCCATTCCATCGAACACCTCGCCATCGAGCGCTATGCGATCACCTGCGCGAACGATGAAGTGCGTGCCAATCGGCACGTCGGCGGGCAGCACATCACGCTCCTCGCCATTGTCGTCGATGATTCGAACCGAGGACGGTGCCAGTTCCAGCAAGGCCGCCACGGCTTTGCGGGCACGCCCGACACTCCAGCTTTCCAGTGTCAGCGACAGTGCAAACAGGAAGGCCACGGTTGCCGCTTCGAACAGTTCACCAATGGCAATGGCACCCACCACCGCAATGGTCATCAGCAGATTCATGTCCGGCCGCAGGGTCTTCAGCGAATACCAGGCCTTGGGCAGCACATGACGGATGCCGGCTGCCGTTGCCAGCAACCAGGCCACGGTCTCCGGCAAGGGCGTACCGGTATCGGCATGGGCATTGAGCACGGTGTGCCAGTTTAGCGGTCGATCAGCAGCGAGAACATGCAACAGCATGCCAATCAGGATCGCCACACCGCTGAGAATCGTCATGTACGTTTTCCGGTGGTCCGCCCCGGGTCTGGCGTTCGGGTCGCCCACCCTGGTGGCGCTCATGCCGGTCGCCGCAATCGCATCGGCAATCCGTTTGTCGCCAATATCCTCGGCCTCGCCGGATATACTCATGCGTCCATTCAGGACATCGAAGGATAGCTGTTCGTGTCCGCCGACCAGTGGACCGATCGCGCGTTTCAGTATGCGCACCTCTTCCACGCAATCAAGTCCGGATACCTGAAAGACACGACCCGCCGATGGCAAGTCGGCACCAGTCCCGGACGTCGTTTCAGTCGATGCATCAGACCCTGCGCAACAGGACGTCACCGGCCCCGCACTGGGATCGACGGGGTTTGTATCCGACACCTGCGACGCGCAACAACCGCGGTCAGGTTCTTGCTTGTTCAACGGTGCTGGCTCTGGATGCGATGCAGACATGATCCACCTCTTTCAATCAGGACCATGACATCATAGGATCTCCAGTAACTAGAGCTTCAAGCCCCGGGGATGGAAAATATGGAATATTCGATCGGACAGCTGGGGAAACTGACCCACACCAAGGTACCGACGGTTCGCTACTACGAGGAGATCGGCCTGATCACAGCCGCGCGGCGTAGCGAAGGCGGACAGCGGCGATTCGACCAGGCATCGGTGCGGCGACTGGGCTTCGTCAGACATGCACGCGAGCTGGGATTCACCCTCGATGCCATTCGGCAACTGCTCAGTCTGGCTGATCGGCCGACAGCCAGTTGCGAGCCGGTTGACGGCATCGTGCAGCAACAATTACACGAAGTCGACCAGCGGTTGGCGCGCCTGCAGGCCATTCGTCAGGAACTGCAACGCATGCTGGATGAATGCAGCGGTGGCAGTGCCAGCGATTGCCGGATACTGGAGGTGCTGGCCGATCACTCCCTGTGCCTCACGAAGGATCATGACCACCCGGAGAGCGCCACGCGAAGGTCTGTCGTCTGACAGGGGTGTCAAGGAACTCGAGAGCGTCAAGAGCACCGAGAGCACCGAGAGCACCGAGAGCATCAAGGGTGTCATTGGCGCTAACTGTACGGCGATAGACGAGCCTGATTCCCCGCATCGGTGAAATGTTCTACCAGATGGTCAATCAAGGCGCGGACCCGGATATTCAGGTGCCGACTTGCCGGGTACAGAGCCTGCAGGTTCAGTGTGCTGGCTTCGTGTTCTTCAAACAGCACTCGCAGTTCCCCGTTCTGCAGAAACGGGTCGGCAACGTATTTCGGGCAGCGACCAATCCCCAGACCCTGCGCTGCCATGTGAGCAATGGCCCGAGGCGAATTTGCCCGGAACGTGCCCTTGATGCGAACCTGCACGGGTCTGTCATCGACATGGAATGTCCACAGGTCGGCGGCCGTCGCCAGGTCCTGCACCAGACAGTTGTGCGCCGACAAGGCAGCCGGGGTTTCCGGCTCGCCTTCGCGCTGCAGATAGGCGGGTGATGCCACCACCACCAGACGCATTGTCAGCAGACGCCGCGCAACGAGACTGGAATCGTCCAGATTGCCAAAGCGTACTGCCAGATCAAACCCTTCTTCAACCAGCGCCACCCAGTTATCCGACAATTGCAGGTCGATTCGTACCTTGGGATGCTGCTGCTGGAAACGAGCCAGGGCTGCGGGCAAGGCGCTACTGCCAAACGCGGTAGGCGCAGACAGACGAATGCTGCCAGCCAGCTCCGACTGCCTCGCCTGGACAAGACCTTCGAGTTCATCGAACTGGTCCAGCAGTGGCATGCAACGTTCCAGATAGGCACGCCCGGTATCGGTGACGCGAACACTGCGTGTGGTGCGACTGAACAACTGTGCGCCCAGTCGCGCTTCCAGCTGCTGTACATATTTGCTGGCCAGTTTGGTACTGATGCCCATGCGTCTGGCACCCGCAGTGAAAGACCCTTCAGCAGCTACCGCCACAAAGGTTCGCATACCCTCGATGGTATCCATGATGCGACTCGCCCCTTTCAATTATCTACATTTTGTACATTATGATTCCATATTAAAGGTTATTGTTCCCTTGAAGTTACCTAACTACTATCGTGTCTCGTCAGGCAATCCTTCACAGAGAACACGAATCACATCATGAACACAGCCATTCGCATTCATCATTTCGAACTCTCCGGCCATTCCCATCGCGTCGCGCTCTTTGCCGAACTTGCAGGTATCGAGCATGAAATCGTGCTGGTCGATCTGCCGAACGGGGAACACAAGCAAGCCCCCTTTCTGGCCTTGAATCCTGCAGGCCAGGTGCCCGTCATCGAAGACAACAACGTGGTCGTCTCGGATTCCAACGCCATTCTGGTGTATCTGGCACGCAAATACGCCCCGACCTGGTTGCCGACAGAGCCGCATCTGGAAGCCGAAGTACAGAAATTTCTGACCCTGGCAGCCGGTGAGCAGGCTTATGGACCGGCGGCTGCCAGACTCAACACGGTGTTCAACGCCAACTTCGATATCGATTTCACGCATGCACTGGCTCATCGTTATCTGGCGCGCATCGATCAGCACCTGAAAGGCCGTGATTTTCTGGTGGGCGATGCCCCCACCATTGCCGATGTCGCACTGTACAGCTATACCGCTCATGCTCCCGAAGGCAATGTCTCGCTGGACGCCTATCCCAACGTACTCCGCTGGTTGGCCAGTATCGAGGGGTTGCAGGGCTTCAAGGCAATGCCCACGACCAAAGCCGGCCTGCTGGCCTGACCTGACAAACGCAAGACAGGAGAGTTCGCATGAGTGCAGCAACGACAGTCGTACCGGATGATTCACCTTTTCACTGGGGAGAGCTTGAACTTCAGACCCGTACCGGCAGTCGTGAATCCCTGGCCGCCTATACCAACAAGGCCATCCGCTCATTCATGCCGGATCAGCATCGACAATTCTTCGAAGACTTGCCATTCGTCGTCCTGGGCAGTGTTGATGAGCAGGGCAACCCATGGGCCTCCATGCTGTCTGGCAGACCCGGCTTCATGCACTCTCCCCTGCCCACGCGGCTCGATGTGTCGGTCAGAGCGCTTCCCGGCGATCCGCTGGCAGGCTCTCTGGCCGTCGGCAAACGTCTTGGACTGATCGGTCTGGATCCGAGAACGCGCCGCCGCAATCGCGTCAATGTACACGTGGTGGCATCCACGTCCACCGGCTTTTCGCTGGAAGTCGATCAATCGTTTGGCAACTGCCCGCAGTACATACAGCGACGATCCATCGATTTCATCCGTGAACCCGGGACTATCGGCGCTGGACATCGTGTCGAGACTCTGAGTTCACTGGACGAGGCAGCCACTACCATGATCGCTCGCGCTGATACCTTTTTCGTCTCCAGCTACGTTGATGTCACGGATCGTCCCGACAAGGAAGGTGTGGATGTCTCTCACCGCGGCGGCCAACCCGGATTCATCAAGGTCGACGGCAATACGCTGACCATTCCCGATTACTCCGGCAATCGCTTCTTCAACACGCTGGGCAATTTTCTGGCCAATCCAAAAGCTGGACTGCTGTTCGCTGATTTCAACAGTGGCGAACTGTTGCAGTTGAGTGGCACGGTAGAGCTTCTGGCGGAAAACGACCCCGCCATACGGGCATTCAAGGGTGCGGAACGAGGCTGGCGTTTTCATGTGCAGCGAGGGCTGCGCACGCACGACGCCCTGCCATTTCGCTCGAGCTTCATGGATTATTCACCCAATACCCTGATGACCGGCAACTGGCAGCAGGTCGAAGCGAAAATGACCGAAGAATCCCTGCGCAGCAGTTGGCGAGATTTCCGAGTCAGCCGCATTGTGGACGAAAGTACCATCATCCGCTCGTTCCATCTGGAACCCGACGATGACGCCGGCCTGCTACCCGCGAAGGCCGGTCAGCACCTGCTTCTTCGAGTCACTCCGGCGGGCAGTAACAAGCCGCTGATTCGCTCCTACACTCTGTCTTCCTCACCCGCTGATGATCACTATCGGATTTCGGTGAAGCGAGAAGCCAGAGGCACGATGTCCAGATATCTGCATGAACATGTGCGCGCGGGAGACCGCATGGAAATCAAGGCACCTGCCGGAGATTTCTGGATTGATCCGACAGAAAAACGCCCCGCTGTACTTCTGGCAGCAGGGGTGGGCATTACCCCCATGATCGCCATGGCAAAACAGATTGCCGAACTGGCAAGCCCGGCGCAGCAACTTCGCCACCTGACCATACTGCATGCCTGCCACTCGAATGATCAACGTGCCTTTGCCGATGAATTCATGCAACTGCAAAAAAGCAGCAATGGGCAGATCGACTACCACCGAATCGTCAGTGAAGTGAGTGATGGGGAAGAACAGGCGGTTCACTATGAGCGCAAAGGTCGTATCAACGCCGACATGCTGCGCAGCTTGCTGTCACTGGACGATTACGATTTCATGCTGTGTGGCCCATCCGCATTCATGCAGTCACTCCATGACGAGCTGCGTAGCCTGGGCGTTCCCGATCACCGTATCCAGGCCGAAGCCTTCGGACTGTCGAGTCTGATACGAGACTCCACGGCCAGGCCCGAGGAAAATTCTTCGAACATTCCACAACCAGCGTCGACAATGCAAGCAGAAGAAGCCGAGGAAGCCATGGTGCATTTTGTCGACTCCGGATTCGAACAACGCTGGAGTCATGGAGATCCGACGTTGCTGGAGCTGGCCGAAGCCCACGGCCTGTCACCTGATCATGGTTGTCGCAGCGGCAATTGCGGTAGCTGTGCCACACGGCTCATCAGCGGGCAGGTCAGCTATCGCACGCCTCCTACTGCCCCCATCGCGGATACTGAAGTACTCATCTGCTGCGCCGTACCGGCAAAAGGCGCAGAGAAACTTTCCCTGGCCCTTTGAACTTCACCTCTCTGGAAACCTGCACATGAACACGCGTCCTCCATTCCCCCCCTTTGATCACACCAGTGCCACAACCAAGGTACGCCTGGCTGAAGATGGCTGGAACAGTCGCGACCTCGCGAAGGTAGCACAGGCCTATACTCTCGATACCCGCTGGCGCAATCGCTCTACCTTTGTCAACAATCGGGACGAAGCCGAAGCCTTCCTGAAAGGCAAATGGCAGCGTGAACTGGACTATCGCCTGATCAAGGAGCTCTGGCTGTTCGCTGGCAACCGAATTGCCGTACGCTATGCTTACGAATGGCACGATGCCGCGGGCGACTGGTTTCGATCCTACGGCAATGAGAACTGGGAATTCGACGACAGTGGCCTCATGCGCCGCCGCTACGCCAGCATCAACGATCTGGCCATGGCAGAGGCCGACAGATTGTTCCACTGGCCATTGGGACGCCGTCCCGATGAGCATCCGGGACTGTCCGAGCTCGGATTGTAGTCAGGTCAAAGGCATAAGCTTATAACCAGAAAGTCTTGGAGCCAGTCTCGTAGTTGAACGATACTTTTCGCAAGCAGAAAAAGTGACAGCGACAGAGACAATGGTCAGTGATACACGGGAAGAGCTGAACTACAGGCATCAACTGGCAACCGCCCGGAATGCCATTCATGTTGCTCTGGAAAACAGCTGCCGCCCTATCGTCAGCACCAAGTTCTCGGAGGAATCTGCCGTATTTCTGCATCTGGTCACGCAGGTCAAGGCAGATATCCCCGTCGTCTGGGTCGATACCGGATATAACACTCGCGCAACGCGGGCCTTTGCCGACGAGCTTCACCAGAGACTCGATCTCAATCTCAAGACCTACGAGCCGCATGATCACACGATCACGTTTCCGCCAGCGCTCGACGATCCGGAACACGCAGAGTTCACGCACGAGGTCAAGATCGAACCATTCCAGCGCGCCTTGCAAGAGCTGCAGGCTGATGGCTGGCTCAGTTCGATTCGACGCTATCAATCGGCGCACCGCAGCAAGTTACCCACATTTCATACCGCCTCGAATGGCCTGCTGAAAGCCTCGCCCATACTGGAATGGACCGCCGATACGGTAGCCCGTTATCGGTTGGAACATGATCTGCCGGAAGGCCCGTCGTGCTTCGACCCGACCAAGGGTGAGGCCTTTCGCGAATGTGGCCTTCATCTGAGCGCCTGAGCATCCCCTTGTGCAGAAATCAGCAGGGCAAGTGGCACAATGCCGTCAGAAAGGCTGTCGATGTTACAGAGCTGGCTTTTGCATGTACCACCTCTGACTGCCTGTGTATGATGGTCACTTGAATCGACCGCGAGAGTCATCTTGTCAATGAGCACAGGCCTGTATTCGCCGATTGCCCCTGAACTCGAGCCTCGCGACGTGGACGATCGATCGGTACTGGCTTTCTGCCACGGACTGCCAAGCCCGCTGGTTCGATGGCATGGCCACGACGAATACGAATTGCACCTGATCGTCGAAGGTAACGGCCAGATGTTCGTCGGTGATCATGCAGGCCCGTTTACCGCTCGCCATCTGATCATGCTAGGCCCCATGCAGCCACATAACTGGGTCAGTGATGTAGCGCCAGAGCAAACCCTTGAACTTCGCGATTTTGTCGTCCAGTTCAGGCGAGATCTTGTCGCATCCATGGCCGCCAACATACCTGAGGTCAATGCACTGCTGCCTCTGCTGAAGCGATCGCAGCTTGGCCTGGAATTCTCCGAGTCCCTGGGCAACAAGGCCATGACCTTCTTCGAGCGCATGATCGAGAGTGATCAGATCACACGTCTTGCCCTGCTGATCGATTTTCTGGGAGTGCTGAATCGCGAATCACGATACCGCGTACTGTGCGACAGCATGCCGGAATCGAAACAGAACGAGGCGGCACGCAGCAGAATCGATCAGATAACCAGCTATATTGCGGCCAATCATACTCAGGACCTGCGTCTCTCGGAAGTGTCCAGAGTCAGTGGCATGAGTGAAAGCGCCTTCTCACGATTCTTCACTCGTTCCACCGGCACCAATTTCAATCGCTACCTCAATCGTTTGCGCATAACCCACGCCTGTGAACTGCTTGGTGAGGGCAAACTGGCGATAACCGACGTCTGCCATGAAGTGGGATTTCACAACATTGCCAACTTCAATCGGCATTTTCGCGAACTCAAGTCCATGACACCGCGAGAATACCGCAAGCTGGTGCAACAACGATATTCCTCACCAGCGAACGACTGAATCCTTCCAAAACAACCGCTCGAACCCGGACCGTACCAGTCCTGTCACCCACCTTCATGGCGACAACGGACGGCCGGGCAAGTCCATCGCACCGGTCCGATCAGGAGTCAGCACCCTGATCATCATCCCCGTCAAGCGTCCCCGGCAATGCAAACCTGACAACAGCCCCCCGCCCGCTCATCGGAGCTTCGGCGTTCAGTGATCCTCCGCGTGATTTCAGCAGACTGCGAATGCCCAGCAGGCCATAGCCATTGCCCGGGCGTTGTTCGGCCCCATTGAGAAATCGCACGGTGGACTCATCAAACCCCACTCCATCATCACTGACGGTAATCTGAAAGAATCCCTCGTAGAGTGTGGTCGCAGACACATGCAATGCAATCGGTTTGCCCGCGTTGTGCTTGATTGCATTGTCAATCAGGTTTCGCAATACGATCTGGGTTGCTGTCTTGTCGGCATGCACACTTCGAGAGTCAATGGTGACTACATGCCGTCCAGTCGGGTCCAGCATGATCAGAATATCGCGACACAGCACATCCAGTTCGAACCGCTCGACAGACTCGGTGGCGCCAGTGGCTTCGGCATGATCAAGCACGTCGGAAATCAACACCAATGCCTGGTTGGCTACCTGATCCAGCTTCTGAATGACCTGCAACTTGCCATCCCCCAGATCCGTGAAACCGTCTTGCAGCATGCCGCTCAAGGCCTTCACATTACGCAAGGGACTGCGCAAGTCATGGGCCGCCAGACTGATGAAGGCTTCCAGTTCGCGCGTTACCGACATCGTCCGACTGCGCTCATCCTGCAGCTCGTACTCTGCAGTGACCTCCTTGACAGTTCCAATGATGCGGGCGACCTCGCCACTGTCGGATGTCACCGGCTTCAGGTGGGTACGTATGTGCCGAATTCTTCCCTCGATCGGAAACTGCAATTCGAATGTCTTCGCCTCTCCCGACTGCATTACGCTGACATGACGCTGAAAGATGACCTTGCCAAGTTCGCCCTGATAGACTTCCTCGGCTGTCTTGCCAAGCGCCTGCTCGGCGCTGAAATTCACGAGACGGCAGGCGGCATCATTGAATGAGGCGAACACCGGCAGACCCCGCGAGTCGCTCTCCAGCACAAAGACCGGCGTCTCGACGCCATTGAGCAACTCTGCGTCATGGTGATCCATCAAAAGCTCGAAACGTCTTGATGGGGTTCAGATTCCCATGGCGGCAAGCCGCGTCATCAGATCATTGGCCATCGCCGTCACTCGAGGATACCTCGCCTCATAGGTCTCGATGAGTTCCTTCATCGTGTCCGCCGTAGACGCTTCCGGTGACAACTCATTGCCATGCAGTTGAGCTTCCATGAGACTAGCCAACTGCGTCAGATGTGCCTTGGTCTGCTCGTCACTATCCTCCAGGGCGTCGATTTCGGTTCTCAGTCCCTCGATAGCCTTGCTCAGCTCAGCCTTGTTAGTCATCTTCCGTCACCTGAATAATATAGTTCATGTTTACCGCCAGTTGATTCACCTTTCACTCAACGTGGAATCTCAGTCTACAACAACCACTCCACCGGCAGCCACGACATCAAGTACACACCCATTCTTTGCCAATGTGTCGTATTCGGCTCCAGATGGTGCACTTCAGCGTCATTCTGATCCGAACGGTCCTCCCACAGCAGTCGATCTTGCGCATCCAGTTTCAGATGATAGGCAATTTCTTCCAGCCTGTCAGTCAGAGAACCGTGCAGCCTGGCGGCCAGGGTGGCGTTTTCGAACACGATCCCCATCTCGGTATTGTGGATGGCCGAGCGTGGGTCCAGATTGAAGGAACCGACAAAGAGTCGCTCACGATCGATGAGAAATGTCTTTGCATGAAGGCTCGAGCGCTTCGATCCCAGCAACTTCAGGTGTCGCTGCCCGGGATCGACATCGGGCATGAATTCGTACAGCCTGATGCCGAGCTCAACCATCTGGCGTCGGTAGTCGATGTAGCCGGCATGTACGGCCAGCACATCATTGGCCGCAAACGAGTTGGTCAGCACCGTCACCTCGACACCACGCTGGCGCAGTTCGCGAAACAGATCCATGCCCCAGGAACCGGGGATCAGGTAGGGCGATGAAATCAGCAAGGTCCTGCGGGCCGACCGCATCAGTGTCATGATTTCCGGTGTCAGACTGCCGTCTGTATCGAAAAGCCGGCTCAGTACTTTCTCGGGAGGATCGCACAGGACTTCGGCATCACAGCTGCAGACATCCAGACTACGGCGGATGAGCTGCTGCGGTGGCAGTTCATCGGCCTCATCAGACTCGCTGACAAAGCGCTGCCCGGCCTCTTTCACCTGCAACAGCCACTGTTGATAGAGTTCCATTGGCGCAGGTGCAGCGACCGCGGCACAGTCCAGTGACAAGCCACCACACCAGTAAGCGTCAAACTGTCTTACCACATCGCTTGCCACCTTGCCGGCGGCCAGCATGTCGTAATCGCTGAATGACACACGGGCATCGAC
Organism: Granulosicoccus sp. 3-233; assembly: GCF_052681095.1. Lineage (NCBI taxonomy): Bacteria > Pseudomonadati > Pseudomonadota > Gammaproteobacteria > Chromatiales > Granulosicoccaceae > Granulosicoccus > Granulosicoccus sp. 3-233. The sequence continues at coordinate 85,675 of NZ_JBQYLE010000015.1, read as the reverse complement.
GCCGAAATATTCATCGCCGATGTTTCGCCCACCGACAACGCAGGCAGCAGCATCGACGGTAAAGGACTTGTTGTGCATCCTCCGGCTGGATCGCGGGAATCTCAGAATGAAATCCAGCGGTCGGGCAAAACGCAGGTACAAGGGGTTGAAGATGCGAATCTCCAGATTATCGATCTCGCCTGCCAATCTGGACAGCAAGGCATCACGCTCTTTCAGATCGATATCATCGAGCAGCAGCCTGACCCTTACACCCCGTTCGGCCGCTGCGATGAGCATGGCAAGCAAGCCACGGCCAGATTCATCATCATGGAACACATAGTACTGAGCATCGATGGTGCGGTCGGCAAGTCGTGCCAGCTCGATGCGACTCAGGAACGATTCACGGGCATCACCCAATGGAAAACACAGGGAATCGGACTGCTCGCCATGTTGGTCATTCCAGTCATCCAGCACCCGACCAAGTCGAGTATCTGCCGTGTCGCCTTGCTCAGGCGACTTCTCGGGATCGACACGGCAGACAAGGCGGGCTCGCCAGCGCAGCAGACAGATGGCTGACGCCATCAACAGAACCCCGACCAACCCGTTTGCAAGTGTCATGGCGACGATTGTCGCAGTTTGCGCGCCAGGCGGCCATCCTTGCAGAATACCTGTTCAGGAAGAGCACTGCGCGTTGTTTCGTGCAGCGGGATCGAAGAAGCCGTCGGGCTTGAGCACGGTCAGGTCCTGTGTTCCGGTAACATCACTTCTGCTCCGATTGCCGTGCGCGCATTCCCGGCCTGATTGCCATGAGATAGATGAACAGGGCGGCCAGTGCAAGAAAGAAAAGGCTGTCGGGACTCGTCAGAAAGATACTGGCATCCCCATCGTTCAACGACAGCGAGCGCCGCAGATAGAGCTCCAGATCAGGTCCGAGAATGAATCCCAGCAACAATGATATGACAGGGAAGCCGGCTCGACGCAGGAAATAGCCGAACACGCCGAACAGGACCGCCAGAAACATCTGAAATACCGAATAGGTGGCCACGTAGCTGCCAACCAGAGCGACAACCGCGATGCAGGCATACAGCATGCCGCGAGGAATCGCCACGATCCGGATAAACCAGGGACCCAGCAGGTACAAGGTCAAGGGGATCAGTATCAGGGCACTGATGAGCAATGAGGCAAACATCGGTGCAATCAATTCAGCCTGATGGGTCACCAGACGCGCCCCGGGCTGCAAGCCATTGATGACCAGTACACCGAGAACGATGGCGGTTGTCGGATCCCCCGGAATGCCGAAGGAGAGCATGGGCACGAAGGCACCACCACACATGGCATTGTTGGCCGATTCCGAAGCGGCAATGCCTTCACGACTGCCCTGCCCGAATTCTTCTGGCGTTTTCGAACTGCGCTTGGCATCTGCATAGGCAACGAAGGCTGCCATCGATCCACCAACCCCTGGCAGGATACCGATACCGTAACCGATGACGGCCGCTTTCAGGTACGCGAAGAAGCCGATCCTGCGAACCTCCGCCAGCCTGGGAATGAAATCCCGGCGTCGGATCGACCTGGCCACCTCACGCACTTTCGATGCCGATACATCGTCACTGCCCGGTCTTGCCTGCATCAACAACTCGGTGAGGGCGAATACACCGATGATGATCGGCATCATGTCGATACCTTCCACCAGAATTGCCGTATCGAAACTCAATCGCGGGATGGGTTGCATGACATCGATCCCCACGGTGGCAATCATCATGCCCAGTGCGGTGGCAACAATGGCCTTGAGTGCATCATCGCGCTGTACCAGCACGATGACCACAATCGCAAACACGATGAGAGAGAACTTTCCGGGGGTTCGGATGAGAAGCGTGGCTTCAGCCGCCAGCGGCATCAGCAGTATCAGCAACAGAGCGCCCACGGTTCCACCCACCATGGAACCCAGTGCCGCATGCCCCAGGGCGTTGGCACCCTTGCCCTGTCGCATCAACTGATTCCCTTCCAGTGCCGTCATGACTGACGAGGGAGCACCGGGAATGTTGATGGTGGTGGCTGTAATGCTGCCAGAGTACATGCCGGCCATGAAGATCGAGGCACACATGATCAAGGCAGGCACGACATCGATGGAATAGGTTATCGGCAGCAACAATGCAATGGCCAGCACCGAGGTGAGGCCCGGCACGGCACCGAAGAACGTGCCGATCAGGAAACCACCCACCATGAACAGCAGGTTCCAGGCCTGCAGCACTTCCCCGAAACCACCGAACACCTGTTGTGCAAAATTCATGAGAATACGCTCGGCAGCAATGGCAGACGCACACTGAAGCACACACTGAACAACACATGAAACACCAGCGTCATCAGTGCCGAGACGATCATCTGGCGCAGCCATTGCCGGGGCGCATAGTCAAACAGCTTGAGCAGCAGGAAGGCCAGAGATACCGTTGCCAGAACATAACCCAGCGGCTTGAACAGCAAGACATAAGCCAGCACCGACAGCGCCACCAGGGCAGGCTTGCGGTGTTGCTCGAAACCCATTCCACCCGCCGCAATGTCATGCTCAACGGGTTCGACCGACGAAGACTCTCGCCACTGCCTGACCAGAATACCCAACAGACCCAGCACGACGACAGCGGTCAACAAGAGCGGCAGGAAAGACGGCCCGACCAGACCTTCGTCGAACTGAGACTTGATCGTCAGCGCTTCACTACCGTAGATCAGAGTCATGAGCAGCAGCGCAACCGGAACCCCCATGCCCTTCCATCGAGATACCTTGTTTCCAGTCATGTGGGGATCTCCGGCTACGCCTCAATGATCACTTGGAAATGACACCACTGGCAACCAGCTCGTCCAACTGCTTGAAGATGCCAGCCTGAGTATCACTGGCCCATGCACCCACTTCGTCACTACCCAGCCAGTTGGGTGTCACACCGACGTCGGCCACCCATGACTGGAACTCATCGCTGTCCAGTGCAAACCGATACGCAGCTTCGATCTTGCCAACAACCTCCTCCGACACACCGGCAGGTGCCGCCACGACGATGAAGCTCCCCATGCGCAGGGACAGATCCTCATCAGCCGCCGTAGGCACATCAGAATAGGTCGGGTTGGGGGTGTCGGAAAACTCCACGATGCCTCTGGCACTATCCTCGTTGAGCAAGGAGGAGAAATCACCCAGACTGGTGGTCACCAGCTCGACCTCGCCGTTGAGCATGGCCTCTTTCTGCTGGGCCGCACCGCCAGGATAGGCAATCAGCTTGAACTCGGTACCGGTTTCCTGTTGCAGCTGCAAGGCAGCCAGATGCAGACGGGAACCGATGTTCTGCATGCCGATACGCACCTTGCCTGGAGCGGCCTTGGCAGCCTCGAGCACATCGGACAGGGACTCATAGGGGGATGAGGCAGCAGCAATCAAGGCATCCGGCTCACTGGTGACGCGAGCGATCAACTCGAGCCTGTCCAGCTTGTAGTTGGGCAGCAAAGCCTGCCAGGGCACGGTGATGACGCTGTCGTAGGTGAGCATGCCGATCGTATAACCATCCGGCCGTGCACTCATGACTTCTGATATGCCGGTTGCACTGATCCCTCCTTCGATGTTTTCCACGTACATCGAGGTGTTCAGCTGCCCTTCGGCGATGGTCGTCAGCTTGCGTACGATGCCATCGGTACCGCCTCCTGCTCCCCAGGGAACGACGACGCGTATATCGCGCTCCGGGTACTCGGCCAGTGCCGGGCCACAGACCAGACTCAATGTTGCAACGGTGGTGAACGCTGCCAATGCCAGTTTTTTCATGGTATCTCCTCTTGGGTAAATGCGCCTCAACGGGCGTCTGTTTCAGCTACTTGCGATAGCGGACTGTCCTGCTCAGGAAAACCGTCCGAGCAGTTCGGCAAGTTCGTTTTCTTCTTCTGCCCGCAGGTCGGTCAACGGTGAACGTACGCTGCCGGGATCGAAACCAGCCAGTCGCGCGCCAGACTTGATGATCGACACGGCATAGCCGGGTTCACGGTCGCGTATCTTCATCAGCGGGTAGAAGAACTCCTGCAACAGTTGCCGAGTCACACTCTCATCGCCAGCGCGCAGCGCGGCATAGAAGCGGTTGGCCAGATCCGGCACGAAATTGAAAACGGCCGACGAATACGTAGTGACACCTATCGCGTTATAGGCGTCCGCATAGAGTTCTGCGGTGGGCATACCACCGATATACACCAGCCGCTCAGCCATCTGCACGCAGATCTGACGTACCAGCGCAACGTCTCCCGAGCCATCCTTGAACCCGATCAGATTCGGGCAGGTGTCGGCCAGACGAGCAAGCGTATCGGCTTGCAGTATGGAGTTGTCGCGATTGTAGACAACCACTCCCAGGTCGGTGGATTGACAGACCTGCCTGACATGGTCGTACAGACCCTGTTGTGACGCACCAACCAGATAATGCGGCAGCAGCAACAGTCCATCGGCACCTGCCTGTTGCAGCTCGGCCGCCAATTCGACAGCCATCGACGTGCCGTAGCCACAACCGGCCAGAATGGGCGTGGATCGAGCAGCTGCCTTGGCAGCCCTGACCACCTGCACGACTTCGTCCTTGCGCAGCGAAAAGAACTCGCCGGTACCACCTGCTGCAAACAGCGCTGCAGCGCCGAACCCGTCCAGCCACTGGATATGGCGGGCGTAGGAATCCTCGTGGAAGTCACCGGCCGCATCGAAATGCGTCACCGGAAATGACAGGAGTCCTCTGGACAGGACACGTTTGAGTTCTTCGGGTGACATGATCGATTTCGCCGGATGAAACATGCAGCGAATGTACTACCAATAATTCGTCACTGTCAATAGTTGTCATACCAATTCATGACAAATCTGAGAATCAGGACTGCGACAAGGCTCGATAGCGTTCCAGACTGCCCACCAGATGCGCCTGCATGGCCTGTCTGGCGTCCTCGGCACGGTGCCTTTCGATCGCCTCCAGAATATCCAGGTGCTCCGACTGCATATCCACCAGGTACGCCCGATAGGGCTCACCGGTTGTTTCCAGGCCCAGCTTGCCACGCGGGATGGTGCGCTTGCCCAGATATTCCATGAAGGAGCGATAAGCGCTGTTGTTGGTTGCCTCGGCAATGGCCTGATGAAAGTCATAATCGGCCTCCTCGGTCTTTGCTCCCGTCTCCACGGCTTCGGCAAATTGCTGATGGCAGCTGCGTATGCGCGCAATCTGCCCGGGAGAGGCCCGGGTAGCGGCCAGAAACGCCGCCTCGATCTCCACCGCTGCCCGCAACTCCAGGGTGTCCACGATGGCAACGATTTCCGCCTGCATCTGCGGCATGGCCGCTTGCCAGGGGGATTCCTGCACAGTGTTCGCCCGTACGAACAAACCGCTGCCACGACGCGATTCGATCAGTCCTGCCGCCCGCAAACCGGCAATCACCTCACGGATCACGGTTCGGCTCACACCGTAGGTCAGGCACAGAGCTCTCTCCGTTGCCAGTTTCTCACCGACCGGCGGTTCTCCGGCAAGGATTCGGGTGCGCAGGTCCGCCTCGATTTCTGCCGCGAGCCGGGGCTTCTGCCCTTTGCCTGGTGCCTTCATTGTTGTCTGTCACTCCGCGAGACAGCGATACCGAGTGGGACAATGTCATTCGTATTTGTCATACCAATAATCTACCACCATTCCGTTTACTCTTCCTGTACGCGTTTTCATGGAAAACGATTTGCGTCGTTGATTTTACTTGCCGCATACTGACAGTGATGCAATCGACACAAGGAATTGAACTCGGAGCTGTCGCTGCCCATCCAACAGACCGAGCACCGCCTCAAACTCACTCGACAGGAATCATGGAGCCAAACCCATCATGACGACAGAAGCCCCCGCATCTCGCAACGCTGACACGGAAAAACCGATCCATATCGATCAGCGTATTTTCGACCTGTATGATGAATATTGTCACGGATACATGGATCGCCGTGAATTCATGAAACGCTGCGGCGCCATTACCGTCGCTGGCGTGTCCGGCCTCGTCATGGCCCAGGCACTGCTGCCTCGCTACGCCGAAGCGCAGACCATCTCGTTCACCGATGATCGCATCACTCCCAGTTATGTCACCTACCCTTCCGAAGGTGGTACCTCGGGCGAGATGCGTGGCTATCTGGTGCGTCCCGCCGGGGACGGTCCTTTTCCTTCGGTTCTGGTCATTCACGAGAACCGGGGTCTGAACCCTTACATCGAGGATGTCGCCCGACGCCTCGGGGTGCTCGGTTTTCTGGCACTGGCGCCTGACGGCCTGTACCCGGTAGGTGGCTACCCCGGCAATGACGACAAGGGCCGTGAACTGCAGAAAGGCCTTGACCAGGCAGCCCTGACCACGGACATGCTCAACAGCGCACGCTTTCTGCAGGCGCATGCGGACTCCAGTGGCAAGCTGGGTGCAGTCGGTTTCTGCTGGGGTGGCGGTACCGTCAACCAACTGGCAGTGCACATGGGTGATGATCTGTCTGCTGGCGTTCCCTTCTACGGTGCTGCCCCGGACAGCGCACAGGTGGCCAACATCAGCGCCCCGCTGCTCATCCAATCTGCGGAAAAGGACGATCGAATCAACGCCATGTGGCCGGATTTCGAGGCGGCCCTGCAAGCCGCAGACGTCTCGCATGAGCGACACATCTACCCGGGCACCATGCACGGTTTCCACAACAATTCAACGCCTCGCTTTGACGAAGAGCAGGCAGCGCTGGCAGAGGAGCGCACGGTCGCCTTCTTCCGCGAACACTTGAGCTGAACAGGGAAGCTGTACTGGCACAGTACCGGAAATCGTTCCGGTACTGTGCCCAACACTGCTTCTCAGACAGTACACTAGGCGCCAAATCCTCCAATGCCATACGCATATCATCATGGAAATACGCCAAGTCAGCAGTCCCGCGGAAACACGTCGCTTCGATACCAGTGAGCTACGTGCAGCCTACCTGATCGAGCAGCTCTTCAAGTCCGGCGAGATCTGCATGACCTACAGTCATCTGGATCGCACCGTCGTCGGAGGTGCGATGCCAGACAAGGTCGCATTGCCGCTGAAATCGAGCAAGCAGATCGGTTCGCCGAATTTTCTCGACCGTCGTGAACTGGGTGTGTTCAATATTGGCGGCGCCGGAAGTGTGGAAGTCGATGGCACTCACTTCGAATTGCAGAACACCGATGCCCTCTATGTACCGATGAGCAGCGTCAATGTCACCTTCTCCAGCAAGGATGCAACGGATCCGGCGCGCTTCTATTTCATCAGTACACCCGCACATGCAGCTCATCCGGTCAGGAAGATCACGGCCGATGACGCCAATCTCATCAAGCTCGGTACTCAATCCGATGCCAATGTGCGCGAATTGCGACAGTACATCCACCCGGATGTCTGCACATCCTGCCAGCTCACCATGGGCATGACCCTCATCGCGGATGGCAGTGTCTGGAACACCATGCCCTGTCACACGCACGACAGGCGCACCGAGGTCTATCTGTACTTCGACATGGCCGAGAAGACTCGTGTCATTCATCTGATGGGCGAACCTCAGGAAACCCGTCATCTGGTGGTGGCCAACCAACAGGCAATCCTGTCTCCCGGGTGGTCGATTCACAGCGGCACCGGTACCGGCCGCTACGGCTTCATCTGGTCCATGGCGGGAGACAACCAGGATTTCGATGACATGGATTTCGTGGCCATGGAGGACTTGAAATGAGCAAGGAACAAGCAGCCCTCTTCAGCCTCGTCGGCAAGACCGCCATTGTTACCGGCGCCAATACCGGACTCGGCCAGGCCTTTGCCCTGGGCCTGGCACAAGCCGGTGCCCGAGTTGCCTGCGTGGGGCGTTCAAGCATGGATGAGACCCTGTCGCTGATGAACGATCCCGATAACTGCCTGGCCATCAAGGCAGATCTGGGCAGCCTGGACCCGATTGACGACATCGTATCCCGGGTCCTGGAGTGGTCCGGACAGATCGACATACTGGTCAACAACGCCGGTATCATCCGTCGGGCCGATGCCCTGGAATTTTCCGAAGAGGACTGGGACGCGGTCATGGATATCAACCTGAAATCCCTGTTTTTCCTGAGCCAGGCCGTGGCCAGAACCATGGTGCCACGGGGCAGTGGCAAGATCATCAACATCGCCTCCCTGCTGTCCTTCCAGGGCGGGATCCGCATTCCGTCGTATACGGCAAGCAAGAGTGGCGTTGCCGGCCTGACCAAACTGCTGGCCTGCGAATGGGGACCCAAGGGAATCAACGTCAATGCCATTGCACCTGGCTATATCGAAACCAACAACACCCAGGCATTGCGCGAAGACCCGGAACGCAACAAGGCCATTCTGGATCGAATACCGGCGGGCCACTGGGGCAATCCAGCGGATCTGGCAGGTGCGGCCGTGTTTCTCGCCTCCGAGCAGGCAAACTATGTTCATGGCATCACCTTGCCGGTAGATGGTGGCTGGCTGGCTCGCTGAACCTTGCCGGAAGATGGTGGCTGCCTGAATGATAGACGGGGCAATTCTGATACGATTGCCGCCCCGGTTGGCGTGATCAGACAGAACGCAGCCATCACCTTGTACAGAGACGCACGTTGATCTGGTCAAAGACCGGATTACGTGCGACCCTGTCCATGATTCTTTCGCAGAGCATTCGTCATGACACATATAGCGGTTGTTGGAGCTGGCATTTCTGGAGTTACCACCGCCTATTCCCTGTTGCAACGTGGTTATCAGGTTACCGTGCTGGATCGAAACCGCTATGCAGCCATGATGACCTCCTTTGCCAATGGCGGCCAGCTGTCAGCATCCAATGCCGAGGTGTGGACTCAACTCTCCACCATCATCAAGGGCATGAAATGGATGCTCAAGCGCGATGCTCCCCTGCTCGTCAATCCGAAACCCAGCTGGCACAAGTATTCCTGGATGGCCGAGTTCATCGGCAACATTCCCAACTACGAAGCCAACACGATCGAATCTGCCCGGCTGGCCATCGTTGCGCGAGAATTCCTGTTCAGTTGGGCAGAGAAGGAAAACATCGATTTCGACCATGAGAAGCGGGGCATTCTGCATATCTGCGTCGATCAGAAAGGCTATGAACATGCTCTGAAGGTAAATGAGCTGCTGGCCAAGGGCGGACTCGAGCGTCATGCGGTGACGCCTGAGGAGATGCGCAGCATCGAACCGGCTCTGAAAGGTGATCCCTACGGCGGTTTCTACACGGAAAGCGATTCAACCGGTGATATTCACAAGTACACACTCGGCCTGGCCAAGGCCTGTCAGCGGATGGGCGGAAAGTTCCTGTTCGATGTCAGGGTGCAGACACTGTCGCAGCAAGGCGGCAAGGTTCAGATCAGCTACAGCGCCGAAGAGAACTACACGGTTGAGCAAGAAACATTCGACGGCGTGGTCATCTGTGCCGGTATCGAGAGTCGCCGGTTTGCCGCTCAACTGGGCGACAAGGTCAATATCTATCCGGTCAAGGGTTATTCCATCACCATCGATCTGCCCGATGCCGAAAGCCGCGACGCCGCCCCCTGGACCAGTCTGCTGGACGACAATGCCAAGGTCGTTTCCAGTCGTTTGGGCGAGAATCGTCTGCGCATTGCCGGCACAGCCGAGTTCAATGGTGAGAACTACGACATTCGTGACAATCGCATCCGTCCGCTGGTTGCCTGGTCGCGTCGCTTCTTCCCGGGCGTGCAAACCGAACATATCGTCCCCTGGGCAGGCTTGCGACCGATGATGCCCAGCATGATGCCCCGTGTCGGCGCGGGCAAGCAGCCTGGTGTCTACTACAACACCGGTCATGGTCATCTGGGCTGGACTCTGTGTGCCGCCACCGCGGAAATCCTCGGCGATACCCTGTTGAAGTCACAGCCACCCGGCAGCTGACAACCACACTGTCGATGCCCATCTGTCATTGGCCCGGTGGCAAGGCTGTTTTCCACCGCGCCTGACCGATTCCGAATTCTGCCTGCTCAACGTCTGACCGTTACCGAACGACTGGAAGATTGCCGTGTCACCTGAAGAGATCGATCGATTGCCCTATCGACCCTGTGTCGGTTTGATGATGCTGAACTCCCGTGGCCTGGTATTCGTCGGTCAGCGTATCGATACCCCCCAACCCGCCTGGCAGATGCCACAGGGAGGTATCGACGAGGGTGAGACGCCCCGCGAGGCCGCGCTGCGTGAACTGGGCGAGGAGACCGGACTCCCCGCGGAGAGTGTCGAGATTCTGGCCGAGAGCGCCGACTGGTTGCCCTATGAGTTGCCGGTGGAGCGCGTCCCTCATATCTGGGGCGGACGCTATCGAGGGCAGCAACAGAAATGGTTCCTGTTACGATTCATCGGCGAGGATCAACAGATCAGCATCGACACCGACGTGCCGGAGTTCAACCAGTGGCGTTGGCTGCCTAGCCAGGAACTGGTTCAGCACGCCGTCGCCTTCAAGCGCGACGTCTATGCTGCCGTTGTCCGCGAATTTTCAGCCTATCTCTAGAACGGCCCTGTCCGCGACCGCCTGTCAAACCGACTTTCGCTTCACCATGCTGACCATCCTATCTCTGACGGGCGTGATATTCGTCCTGATTGCCATCGGCTACATTCTGGTCGTCTCTGGTGCGTTCGACCGAAACCACATGCAGGTGCTGACGCACTATGTCGTCATGCTGGCCCTGCCTGCACTGATCTTTCGTGCGGTTGCCAACAACTCACTGGGGCAGATCATCAACCCGGCCTACATACTGACCTACGTTGTGGCCTCACTGACCTTGTTCATTGCCTACTATTTCTGGGCATCGAGAGTGTGCGGTCAGAATGCGCTCTACAGCACATTCGCCGGGATGGGCGCTTCCAGTCCGAACAGCAGCTTCATCGGCTACCCGATCGTGCTGATGTTCATGCCCTCACTGGCCAGCACTGCCCTTGCCATGAATGTCATCGTGGAAAATCTGCTGCTGATTCCTCTGGCCATGTTGCTGGCCGAACGCAGCAATGGCTCTGAAGCTCTGAACCGGGCCGTATTTCTCGATATTGCCAGACGCTTGTTGCTCAATCCGATCATGATCGGATTGCTGGCCGGACTTGTCATATCCATCAGTGCCATCGAACTGCCCATGGTTCTCTCGCGTCCTGTGGACATCATTGCAGATTCCAGTGCTGCGGTGTCCCTGATCGTGATAGGCGGCGCCATTGCGGGCATGCCTCGCACATCCATCAGCGGCAGATTGATTCCATTGAGTGTCGGCAAGCTCCTCCTGCATCCCATGCTGTTCTGGCTGGTTTCACTGGGCCTGGCGAGTCTCGGAATGGGCATCGCCGATGCCGATCTGACCAGAGCGGGTATTCTGATGGCAGCCATGCCCCCCATGGGTATCTATCCGATCCTGGCTCAGCGGTATGGTGCGGGGGACGAACATGCCGCGGCGATGGTGATCATGACGGTGTGCTCCTTCGGCACAATTACCACCCTGCTGTGGATGCTGAACCTGACGACTGCCTGAACGCTCTGACACTCCCGCGACCTCCGCCAGACCGCCAGACCGCCAGACCGCCAGACCGCCAGACCGCGAAGAACGAAGAACGAAGAACGAAGAACGAAGAACGAAGAACGAAGAACGAAGAACGACGTTGCCTGTTCACACCCGACGAGCGCATGCGCGTGGCGCCCACGTTACTGTGACGCTACCGGTCTTGCGAATCGAATTCGCGTTATCCAGACCCATGATGCACCGGAATAATGCACAATATCGAATTGAACACGGCAGGTAGTTCGCCTGTCTGTACCTGCTTCCGCCATACTGCGGAGAGCGCTGCATTCACCGACTGACTCTCACTCGGTTCATCCAGCGGCCGATACTTCACGCAAACTGCAAACATGTCTACCATCGAACTTGGCTGTCGACTTGTCTATCATGTCGAATTCGAAACCAGCTTCATCTTCCAGATTTCCGTTCTCGAATCACGGCATCAGGTCATCGAACAGGAATCGTTGAGCTTTCAGCCCGAATCCGATGTCCGCATGGCCCGAATCGGAAACCCCGGGCACCGCATCCACCGACTGCTGGTTCAACCCGGGTGGTTCAACATTCACTACAGCGCCACGGTCTCCAGCAATCCTGCCTACATTCCGGCCGCCAGTCTCGGCCCGCGTCCTCATGCCGAGCTACCGGCCGAGGTACTGCCCTTTCTCAATCCCAGCCGGTATTGTGAATCGGATCGCCTGGAACAGTTTGCCTGGAAGACCTTCGGCCAATCATCGACCGAGCACGATCGCGTACTGGCTGTCACGGACTGGGTATACAACCACCTGAGCTACGCACCGGGAAGTACGGGTCCCAGCACCACCGCCTGTGATGTATTTCTGCAACGCAGCGGTGTCTGTCGGGACTTTGCCCATCTGAGCATCGCCTTGTGCCGCGCCCTGGGTCTGCCGGCACGCTATGTCGCCGGATACGCGGTGGATCTCGTGCCGCCCGACTTTCATGGATTTCTGGAAGTCTTCCTCGATGATGATTGGTATCTTTTCGATGCAACCCGACTGGCACCCGTTGATGGGTTCGTACGCATCGGCATTGGACGCGACGCGGCGGACCTGTCCTTTGCAACCTACGTCGGCAACTCAAGCATGAACCAGCTGTATGTCTGGGCCAGTGAAACCGGTGATCGACCACGTACCGTTGACAGCTCCATGGCCATCAGCCTGGGGTGACAGGCCTGTAGTCAAGCCTGAACGGCTCGTCCCCACTGCAACCCACTGGGCAGCGGTCGCTAAGCTGTCGACAAGGGCGAGTTGCGTCGATGTATCTGCCTGACAACGCTCATTGCCGTCAACGCCGACGATCGCGGATTGCCAGGCAAGGGCTTGCCTTCGATGGAAAAATTCAGCTGTCCGAACTCGCCGACGGCTTCCACCTCATGACGATTCGCGTTCATCGACGGGTCGGCAATCAGTTCCACCCTAGTACCATCAAAGCCGATGCCGGCCATGGCCACAGCGGCCGCGACGTTGGCATTCTTCGGGAAGCTCAACGCCGCCTGACGAGCCGTCCCTTCGAAAAACTTCACTGGCATCTGCAGCGAATCAAGATCGAGCTGCTGCTCGGCAGCAGAACCTCGCCAACCTTGCGGCGGCTTGCGCCCTCGATAGGTGACGGATTCGAGCCCGCCGACACTCGCTGCTGACAGGGCATCCAGAGAACCGATGGCCCCGGACAGCAAGGTCAGCCGACTGTCACCGACAAGGGCGGACCGAGTCAGGCGCTGCTCCAGATCAGCATCAGCCAGCGCGCCACCGGAAACACTCAAAATGTCCTTGCCTGCTTCGAGCAGTGCCGGAAAATACTGACTCACCGCCGAGTGACCCGCGCATTCCACCACCAGGTCGATGTTGTCCGGCAACTCAGCAGGGTCATAGATACAGGGTATCCGGCTGCCCATCGCCTGAGCCACCGCACCTTGTCGCCCCTGCCGACACAGAACGTGCGATACGCGACTGTGAGCGTATTGCTCGAGAGCGCTTGCGACATACTGACCGATGGCACCGTAGCCAATCAGCAGAATGTCACTCATGCTGCGGTCACACTCACTACCTTGCCTGGATTGAGGATATCCAGCGGATCCATACTGCTTTTCAGCGTAGCCATCAGCTCATAGGCATCACCGTGTTCCTGGCTCATGTACTTGCGCTTGCCACTGCCGATACCGTGTTCACCGGTTACCGTACCACCGAACTCCAGCGCTGTGCGGTTGATGGCAGAAGAGAGTGTGGCTGCGCGCTGCATTTCTTCCTCGTTACCGGGTTCCACCAATATGAGCAGATGAAAATTGCCATCACCCACATGTCCGACGATGGGTGCCAGCAGTCCGCTCTGATCAATCAGCTCACGCGCTCGGTCAATGCAATCAGACAATACCGAGATCGGCACACAACAATCCGTGACAACGCCTTCGGCGCCCTGACGCAATGCCTTGCCCGCGTAGAACGCATTGTGCCTTGCCTTCCACAGACGATTGCGATCCTCGGTTCTGCTGGCATGCTTGAACTCACTGGCCCCGAATTCCTGCGCCACCGAATTGAACATGTCCACCTGCTCGGCCACCCCGGCTTCCGTGCCATGAAACTCCAGGAACAGATGCGGTTTCTCCGGCATGAGCATATCCGGATTGTAGATGTTCATGCCTTTCATCTGCATCTCGTCGAGCAACTCGATACGCGCCATGGGAATTCCCATCTGGATGGCCATGATCACTGAGTCCACGGCGTCCTTCACGCTCGGGAACGCGCAGGTGGCAGCCGAGATGGTGTCGGGCTGCCCAACCAGGCGTACCGTCAATTCGGTAATGATGCCGAGCGTACCTTCCGAGCCGATGAACAGATGGGTCAGGTCATAACCCGAAGCGGACTTTCTCGCCCGGCTGCCGGTTCGAATGATCCGGCCGTCGGCAAGCACCACCTCCAGCGCCAGCACATTCTCTCGCATGGTGCCATAGCGCACGGTATTGGTGCCGGATGCGCGTGTTGCCGCCATTCCGCCCATGGTGGCATCGGCTCCGGGGTCTACCGTGAACATCAGACCGGTGGCGCGTAGCTCCTCATTGAGTTGGGTACGGGTGACTCCCGGCTGCACGACAGCATTCATGTCGCTGTCGAAGACGGTCAGTACCCGGTTCATGCGACTGGTATCCAGCGTCAGTCCGCCGTTCACGGGAACAACGTGACCTTCGAGCGATGTGCCCACACCGTAGGCCACAACCGGACATCGCTGTGCAGAGCAGATCTTCATGATCGCGGACACCTCTGCCGTGTTTTCCGGAAAGGCCACGGCATCGGGCAGCACTGCCGGGGTGTAGGCCTCGTCATGACTGTGCAGTTCGCGAACCGAGCTGCCGGTGGAAAGCCTGTCTCCCAACAGCTCGCGTAGCTGCTCGATGGCTCTGGCGATGTTTTCGGCGGTCACTGAGTGATATTCCTCGTTCTGATGATGGGTGACGTGGCAGGTCTTTCAGCCGTGTCACACTCGATCATCGGCGCAACACGGCAGCAACCACGGTTATGCCGGCTCAGGCGGTCTGGGTGCGCTTCGGCAGTTTCCAGCCAGGTCTCACGAAATGACAAGTGTAACCATTGGGCAGGCGTTGCAGGTAATCCTGATGTTCCGGCTCAGCCTCCCAGAAATCACCGGCAGGCTCCACTTCGGTCACCACCTTGCCCGGCCACAGGCCAGAGGCATCCACGTCGGCAATGGTATCCAGTGCCGTGGCTTCCTGTTCCGGACTGGTGTAGTAGATCGCCGATCGATAGGAAGCGCCGACATCATTTCCCTGACGCATGGGCGTACTCGGGTCATGAATCTGAAAGAAGAATTCCAGTATGTTCCGGTAGCTGGTGACATCGGGATCGAACAGTATCTCTATACCTTCGGCATGATTGCCGTGATTGCGGTAGGTGGCATTCTCGACCTCCCCGCCGGTATAACCGACTCGGGTTGCCAGCACGCCGGGCTGGCGGCGTATCAACTCCTGCATCCCCCAGAAGCAACCGCCGGCCAGTATGGCTTTTTCCTGTCTGCTACTCATGTCATTCACTCCAGATGTTATTGGTCACGAACCGAATGTCAGGGCGCATGGGCGCTGACCATCGGTACAAGGTATCGATCAAGTCAGCGATTTCCAGATCCTCGGCAGAAACTTCACAGACCACCTGTCTGCAACACGTCACACTCGGTGATGATGAAATCCATGGGAATGTCATGTGGTTGCGGATAGATCGTTGCAATGCGCGTGACCGAATGGCCTACGCCAATGACAGCCGGAGCCAGCCGCCGTTCACGCATCAGCGCCAGTGTACGATCGTAGTAGCCGCCGCCGTAGCCCAGTCTGTATCCCCTGGCGTCGAAACCGACCAGCGGTGCGATGACGTGAGTCGGCTGCAGCACCTCGCCATCGACCGGTACCGGAATGTTCCAGACACCTGGCTGCATGGGACAATCCGGGAGCCATTCGCGAAAGATCAACGGCCGTGATTTCGCTTCGACCACCGGTAACGCAACCCGGACCCCGTCCTCGACCACTTCCTGCATCCAGTGGCGAAGGTTCAATTCTGCACGAAACGGCCAGTAGAGACTGACGATGGCATCCTCTCGATTCCCTATCGTTTTTTCCAGACTGACGGCCACCTGCTCGGCGTGTCGCTGACGGTCTCTTGCCGGAATGGCCACCCGCAAGTCGATGAGACGTTCTCGCTCCGCCTTGCGCCATCGGGCAACATCGCAGGCTGCTTGCGCATCGCTGACAACATAGCCGTTGTCGCCAAGGCTCAGCTCGTGAGCAAAACACGGCGGAGAAGCATAGCCGCTGTTGTTGTCATCACTGTGGTTCATGCACTTTTCCGGTTAACGCCGCACTGATTCCGTGCAACAACCATACGCCTCGAAAGTTGAATTGTCTTGCCGGTTCCTGCACCCTTGGAGCTGCCTGAATGGACAATCCGGAAGCCATTCATGCCTGTGGTATCTTTCAGACCTCTCCCTTCCAGCCTGAGCGAGGACCTTCCGGACATGTCCACCGACAAGCAGCCCCCTGATCATCCCCTGACCTCCCGGTCCGGCCGACCCTACACCACCGGCTTGCTGCGATTGACCGCACTGGTCATGGCTGGCGCCGGTGGCCTGCTCGGCTCTCCCGCCCAGGCAGCAGACCAGCAACTGGTTGTCTCGGTCTACGGCTTCGCGCAGGATGCATTCTCCGAGATCGTCTACAAGCCATTCGAAGCCTTGTGTGACTGCGAGCTGGTCGTGGAAACCGGCAACAGTGTCGAACGCCTGGCCAAACTCGAGGCGCGCAAGGACGATCCGGAGATCGACATGGCCGTCATGTCCACCCATGACGCACTGTCAGCCAATCGCAAGGGCATTACCCAGCCCATCGACATCTCTCGCCTGAGCAACCACGACAAGCTGTACGATATTGCCAAGGACCCACTGGGCGACCACCTGGGCATCGGCTATACCTTCTACGCTACCTCCATCGTCTACCGCACGGACAAGGTCAGCATCGATAGCTGGCAGGACCTGTTCAAGGATGAGATCAAGGGGCGCGTCGCCTTCCCCAATGTCTCGACCAATCAGGGTCCTCCGGCTCTCTACATGCTGGGCAAGGCTCTGGGTGACGACGACAGCAGCCTGAAGACACCCATCGCGGCAGTTGCGGAAAACGCTGACGAGATCGTGACTTTCTACGAACGCTCATCGCAGGTTGCGCAGCTGATGCAGCAGGAAGAAATCCTTGCAGCCCCCATCGGTCGCTTTGCCTGGGGCGCCTACACCCGGATGGATCTGCCTCTGGCCTGGGCCACACCCGCCGAAGGCCAGACCGGAGGCATGAATGTCATGATTCTGACCAAGGGTGCGAAGAACGAAGACCTTGCCTATCAGTTCATGGATTTCTGGTTGTCTACCGAGATCCAGACAGCCCTGGCCGAAGCGCTGGTAGACAGCCCCGCCAACTCGGAGGTGGTTGTCAGTGACGAGATTGCCGAGAATCTGACCTACGGCGCCGACACCGTCAGCACATTGAAGCTGCTGGCTCCCGATGTCATTCTCGACAACCGCGACCAGTGGCTGGAGTCCTGGAACAACAGCGTCACGCAGTGATCGAGGTCGAATGCCACTCAGCCCCCTTGTCGCTTGATACTGACTGAACATGTTCGACAAGCGACTCGAAGGGCTGGCACTGGTACTACCCGGTGTCCTGTTTGCGGCCCTGGTATTTCTGCTGCCGGTGGGTATTCTGCTGGGCGAAGGATTCCGGACCGTGGAGGGTTGGAGCCTTGCCCCCTACATCGATTTTTTCGCCAGCGAGCGCAACCAGGTGGTGTTCTTCCGGACACTGAAACTGGGAGCGATGGTGACTGTCGCGGCAGCCGTGATCGGCTACGCCGCCGCCTGGAGCATCGTCTCACTGTCACCGCGCTCGAGAGGGCGCATGATCGGCCTGGTCATCCTGCCTCTGATGATCTCTCCGGTGGCCCGCACCTATGCCTGGATCGTGATTCTGGGGCGAACCGGGATCGTCAACCAGGCCTTGACAGGCATCGGCCTGAGCGATGAGCCCATTCGTTTCCTGTTCACCGAGACGGCTGTGTTCATCGGCCTCTTGCAACTGTTCCTGCCGCTGATGATCCTGTCCCTGTGCAGCGCGCTGGAGAACATGCCGGATGATGCGGTTGCAGCAGCGCGCGTTCTGGGCGCCAATGGCCTGCAGGTCTTCTGGAAAGTCATCCTGCCGCTGACTCGCGAAGGTCTGGTGGTTGGCGGCACACTGGTGTTCACCGGATCACTGACCGCCTTCATTACCCCGGCCATTCTGGGCGGTTCGAAAGTGCTGATGCTCGAAACCCTGCTGTACCAGCGAGTTACGGTTGCCAATGACTTTGCGTCAGCCAGTGTCATCGCCATGATCCTGATCGTCATGAGTTTCTGCGCCAATCTGCTGCTCAAGCGTCTGGCGACTGCAAGAGGTGCCCGATGAACTCTCGCTGGCTGCAGTATGTCGTGCTGACACTGATCATGCTGTTTCTGATCGGGCCCTTCTTCATCATCGTCGCCGCCGGCCTGTCCGCTGGCGAATCACTGGCTTTCCCGCCGCAGGGTCTCTCGTTCAGATGGGTCGTCAAGGTCTTCCAGATAGACAGTTTTCGCGAGAGCTTCGCGTTGTCCATGGCGCTGGCAGTATTCGGCACACTGGCTGCACTCATCCTGGGAGTTCCCATCGCCTATGCCCTGTCACGCTACAAGCTGCCATTGGGCGAGACGCTGCGAACGATCGTCTCGGCGCCGATCATCGTGCCCGGCATCATCGTTGGCCTGGCCCTGTTGCGATACCTGGTGGTGCCGCTGGATGTCGAGGTGGTCACGGCCCTGTTTGCAGCACACACCGCTCTGATACTGCCCTACGCGGTGCGCGTGGTATCGGCCTCATTGAACAACCTGCGCAGCGACATCGAGGAAGCCGCCGTCCTGCTCGGAGCTTCTCGTCTGGGTGCCTTCTTTCGCGTCGTGCTGCCCAATATTCGCAGTGGCATCCTTGCAGCCTTCATTCTGGGTTTTGTTACCAGCTTCAACCAGGTGCCCGTCTCCCTGTTTCTGTCGGGACCGGGAGTCCGTACCCTGCCCATCGACATGATCTCCTATCTGGAAACGACCTACGATCCATCCGTTGCTGCCCTCGCAGCACTGTTGGCCTTTCTGTCCATTGCCATCGTATTCCTGGCTGAACGTTTTCTCGGATTCTCCCGATATGTCTGATTTCCTGCAGCTCGAGTCGCTGACACTGGCGTACGGAAAATCCATTGCCGTCGAGTCGCTGAACCTGTCCGTTCGCAAGGGCGAACTGATCGCCTTTCTCGGGCCATCCGGTTGTGGCAAGAGCACCACCATGCGAGCCATCGCCGGACTGATGAAAACCCGCTCGGGGCACATCCGTCTGGATGCCCGGGATATCACACGCACGCCCCCCAATCGGCGTGACGTCGGCATGGTCTTCCAGTCCTATGCCCTGTTTCCACACCTGAGTGTGGCTGAAAATGTCGCATTCGGACTGCGCCTGAAGCGTCTGGGCAAACAGGAGATCGACAGGCTTGTCGCCAACGGCCTGTCCATCGTCGGTCTGGCAGAGTTTGCGACACGCATGCCGGCAGAACTCTCCGGTGGCCAGCAACAACGGGTTGCCCTGGCTCGCGCGCTCGTCATGGATCCCAAGGTGCTGTTGCTGGATGAGCCCCTGTCCAATCTGGATGCCCGCCTGCGGCTGGAAATGCGCAGTGAACTGCAGCGAGTGCAGAAGCAGACCGGACTGACCATGATCTTCGTGACACATGATCAGGTTGAAGCGCTGTCCCTGGCGGATAGAATAGTTGTCATGAACAAGGGTAGCGTCGAGCAGATCGGCTCGCCGGAGGATATCTACAATCGCCCTGCAACCCGGTTTGTTGCAGACTTCGTTGGCTTCGAGAACATCTTTGCAACCCGTGGCCGACAGCTGCTAACTACGTCTGCCACGTCCCCCGATTCGCAACAGAGCACTGCCTGCCTGCCACTGGCCGAAGAACCTGACCCCGACACCCGTGGTCTGGCCTGGCGACCTGCCAGTGTCACCCTGGGTCGTGGCAGTTATCAGGGCACCATTGTCGGCAACGCCTTTGCCGGTACCGTACGCGAATACCTGGTGCAATCCGAGCTCGGACCGGTACGAGCCGATGTCAGCGCCGAATTGCCCGCCTACCCCACCGGTAGCGATGTGAATTTCGACCTGCCGCTCGACAAGGCAGTGCCATTGTCGAGCATGTCGTGAGTGACCAGGTGCCAGCGAATGTCTGGGTCGACACCGACATGGGTGTGGATGACATTCATGCATTGTTGTATCTGCGCCATGCCGGCGTGATGCCGGTGGCCCAGTCGCTGTCTTTCGGTTGTGCAAGTCTGACGCAGGTCAGCCACAATGCGGCGGGATTCAGCCGCGTCTTCCGGTGGAACCGCCCATGGCATCGCGGGGCTGCGCAATCGTTTCGAGGTGAAACCCGAACCGCTGCCCACGTGCTGGGAACCAGCGGCTTGCCGACACGCAGCGCCTGTCTGCCTCAGACCGCGCAACTGCCATCCACTGCATCAGCCATCGATGCTCTCATGTCGTGGCTCTCCGATCATCCCCCTCACGCACAGGTTCTGGCATTGGGGCCGTTGAGCAATATCGCCAACCTTTGCCTGCAGGCTCCGGAGCTGGCACAGCGCATCCATCGCCTCACCTGGATGGGCGGAGCAACCGCTCGTGGCAATCAGACAGCGCATGCTGAATTCAATGCCTGGGCCGATGCACAGGCTGCGGCCGTTGTGTTCGCTTCCGGCATCCCCGTGCGCATGGTCGACCTGGAAGCCTGTCGACAAGTGCAACTGCGGCCCGAAGACTTGAGGCCCCTGTCGCGGGTTCGCAACGCAGCGGGGCGTCTGCTGCATGATCTGCTGGGTGGCTATCTGGATATCGGCTTGTCTCGTGGACGCCCCGGCATGGCCATCTACGACCCGGTGGCAGCGGCAGCCCTGGTATCACCGGAAGATTTTGACAGCCGCAAGGTCAGCATCGACGTGATCAGCGACACCGGTGAGCACGAAGGTCAGACCGTGTTGCGACAACATCCATCCGCAGAGCGCTACCATGAGATCGTGACCGTGAGGAATCCCGATGCGCTCAAGACTCGCCTGCTGGAAGCCTTGCTCGCAGCCACTGAACCGCCGCAAGCGGGTCGCCCGGATGGTGACTGATCGAATCGGCCATGCAACTCCTCATGGCGATCCGGAACACCTGAACAGGAAATTGGCCAGATGACTCGACACGAACCTCAGGACCTGAACAATCGCCAACTGCGTGATCAGGCGGTGGCTGCCGCCCGTGGCGATGCCGCGTTCGATGTGCTGATACGTCATGGCAGGGTATTCGATGCCATCACTGGCGAGATACGGCGGGCAGACATCGGCCTGGTCGGGCCACTGATTGCCAGCGTGCACGACAGCGATCTGCATGCCGACGCCACAGAGACGATCGATGCTGCCGACCGTATCGCCATTCCCGGTCTCATCGATACGCACATGCATGTCGAAAGCTCCATGATCACCCCTCGAACCTATGCGGATGCGGTACTGCCACGCGGAGTCACCAGCATTGTCTGGGATCCGCATGAACTGGGCAATGTGCATGGTGTTGCCGGCGTGGACTGGGCCATCGACGCCAGCCGGGATCTCGACCTGCGAGTCATCGTTCTTGCCCCCTCCTGCGTGCCCTCGGCGCTCGGGCTGGAACTCGCGGGCGCCGACTTCACCGAGGAAACCCTGCGAGCCCTTCTGGCCAGACCGGAAACAGGCGGTGTCGCTGAAGTCATGAACATGCAGGGCGTCATTCAGCGTGAGCAGCGCATGAGCGGCATCGTGCAGGCAGGACTCGAAAGCGGCAAACCGGTATTCGGCCACGCTCGCAGCCTGCAGGGCGCCCATCTCAACGCGTTCATGGCTGCCGGCGTGAGCACGGATCACGAGATCACTTCGGCCGAGGACCTCTTGTACAAACTGCGAGCCGGCCTCGGGATCGAACTGCGTGGCTCTCATGATCACCTGCTCCCTGAATGCGTGACAGCTCTGAACGAACTCGGGCACCTGCCCGCCAGCCTTACCCTGTGTACCGACGATGTCTTTCCGGATGATCTGCACCATCGTGGCGGCCTTGATGACGTGGTGCGTCGCCTCACAGGCCATGGCATGCCGGCAAGCTGGGCCCTGCGGGCAGCCACCTACAATGCGGCCGTACGCCTGTCACGTCCGGACCTCGGCCTGCTGGCCGCCGGACGTCGCGCCGACCTGTCACTGGTGGACTCACTGGAAGCCCTGAACTGCCATATCGTCATCTGCAACGGTCGCACCGTGGCGCGCAGGGGACGCTGTCTGAAGGAGCAGCCTGAAAGCGATGCGCGGCCACTCCTGGGCTCAGTCAAGGTTCATCGACTCTGTGAAAGCGACTTTCGCCTTCGAATCGACGATCAGACGCCCCGGGTCACGGCAGACACTGGACAATCAGTCAGGGTCAGAACCATCGATCAACCGCGTTTCACCCGACACGGCAGTATCTGGGCCGAGGTGCGTGATGAATTCGTCATCCCCCCCGACGATGTCACCCTGATGGCTGTCACCCATCGCCATGCGTTGGCGGAGCCACGACCACAGCTGGCTTACCTGACGGGCTGGGGACGCTGGCACGGTGCCTTCGCCAGCACGGTATCGCATGACAGCCACAACCTGACCGTCTTCGGCGGTAACGAGCAGGATCTTGCCGCTGCCTGCAATGCTGTCATCGACATGCAAGGCGGTATGGCCGTGGCCATCGAAGGCAAGGTCGTAGCAACACTGCCGCTACCGCTGTCCGGCCTGCTGTCGGATGCGCCACTGGATGAATTGGCCGCACGATTCGTTTCACTGCGAGAAGCGATGGATAGGGTTGTACGCTGGCAGCCCCCCTACCTGGTGTTCAAGGCCTGTTTCGGCGCCACGCTGGCCTGCAATGCAGGGCCTCACCTGACCGACCAGGGGATTGTCGATCATGCGTTTTTCCCACCAGGCCTATCCCCCTTTCTGACACCCGAAGAGTTCGAATCTGTTACGTCCTGAAACAGCCTTACACAAAAGTGATCCCCGCCATGGTCCCCAGTCACCTAGAATCTCTGTCGACAGACTGAAAACCGACAGGGCTGTCGGCGACCACTCCATTCGACTCAAAGGCCAATCTCTGCCTCATGGTGAAGAACCGTACATACCTCAGGATGATGTCACGCTGGTATGGGCAGGTTCCGATCACGATCACTCTGGCAACTGCCATTGGCACACTGGTACTGGTGGCCGTAGGTGTCGTTTTCGGTGTGGGAGTCTGGCTGGCACAGAAAAACACCTTCGACCTGCTGCGGTTCAATGCCGAGCAGTCGGTTGTCGCCGATGTCAGTCAGTTTACCCAGCATCTTCGACCCGCCGAACATCTGACTCGCTTCCTGGCCCAGCAGATTGGCGATGCGCATATCGATACGAGCAACACGAGCACTCTGGGCTCCCTGCTCACCGGCGCATTGGCCGGAGCGCAGCAGATAGAGGCCATCCTGTACATCGATGTCGACCAGACAGCGCATATCGCCCGTCGCAACCGGGAGACCGGCAAGGTCGACCTGGTTGAAATCGATTCGTCGGAACGATCAATCAACCGCCTGAATCTCGACGATTTCCGCCAGGGCCCCAGATGGGGTGCTCCCGTGTGGCGCGAAGATTTTCAGAAAACCTATCTCAACCGGTTTCATCCGGTCACGCAGGACGGCAATTTCATCGGTGCCGTTGGCGCCGTGACATCGATAGAGGGTCTGTCGAATTTCATCGATCAACATGGCGTCAGAACCGAAGGCAACAGCTTCATACTCTATGGGCGCGACCAGGTGCTGGCTCACTGGTCGCTTATTGACGGCTACCCCGGACGCTCGACCGAACACCCCTTGCCGATGCTCGATACCTTCGTCGATCCGGTACTGGCCTCCATCTGGCAGACAGAAGGACGGCGTGAGATGCCGCAGGCTGAACCACAGGAAATATCCAGTCATTTCATGGAGCTGTTCAATGAACGTTTCGCCTTCGTCTATCGCAGCGTCGAGGGCTTTGGCCCCGAGCCCATGATCATCGGGGCCTATTTTCAGTCCAACGATTCCATCAAGGAAATTCAACGCATGAGTGCAGCCTTGATTGCCGGCATCGCGACGCTGTTCATCTCGTTGCTCGCCGCCATCTTTCTCGGTCATCGTATCGCTCAACCCATTGTTCGGTTTTCCGCAGCCGCCGCGCGAATTCGTGACCTGGATGTCTCCAGAATCGAACAGCTGCCGGGCAGCGTGTTTCGAGAACTCAACGATCAGTCCATTGCCTTCAACTCGATGTTGCGCGCCTTGCGATGGTTCGAGTTGTATGTTCCCAAGAAGCTGGTTGAACGTCTCATCAGAAACGCCGGTGATGACGGCACGAGTTCGGGAGCCCGTGAGGTCACTGTCATGTTCACCGATATCGTCGGCTTTTCCTCGATGTCGGAAGGCATGTCGGCCAAGGACGTTGCAGACTTCGTCAATCATCATTTTTCCCTGGTCGCAGACTGTATCGAATCCGAACAGGGTACGATCGACAAATTCATCGGCGATGCCGTCATGGCATTCTGGGGCGCTCCCGAAACGCAGGAAGACAGCGCCGAGAAAGCCTGCCGAGCAGCTCTGGCGATTGCCGGCTCGATACACAGGGACAACCTGCAACGACAAGCCAACGGCGAACCGCCTGTAGCCATCCGAATCGGTATCCATACCGGCATTGCAACCGTCGGTAATATAGGAGCCCCCGGCAGGCTCAACTACACCTTGATCGGGGATTCCGTGAATATCGGTCAGCGACTCGAGCAATTGGGCAAGAAACTCAGTCCGGCAGGCACGGAAGTGTCTGTACTGATCAGTAGCGAGACCCAGCGCAGACTGGGCGCGGATTTCACAGCGGTATCGGCTGGTAAACAGAAACTCAGGGGCCGCTCGAAAACCATCGAGGTGTACCGACTGCCTTTCGATGCCGGAGATTCATCTGACTGACGTTCGATGTTTCGCAATCTGCATCTCTGACGATAACGTGGGCACCAGCAATGCAGAGATACTCGCCTCACCATTAATGCAACCATATGGTTGCATGTTTGCCTGAAGCATGCTTTACTGACCATCACCACACACCATCAGGATGAGGCAGACAATGCAGAACAGCATTCAACGTGAAATCACCATCAATGCCAGTCAAGAGCGTGTCTACAAGGCAATCAGCGACCCCGAGCAGGTTGTGAAGTGGTTTCCCGAAACCATCGAGGGCAACTATAGCGTCGGTCAACAGCCCATCTTCGGATTCGGTGAACATGGCAAGAACCAGGTTTGCATTGTCGATGCAGTTCCGCATGAGTACTTTGCATTTCGCTGGGTTCCTGGGGGTAATCACTTCCTGGGCGATGTGCTCAGTGTCGATACCACGCTCGTGGAGTTCCGAATCTCGAAGCTGGACGACGACTCCTGCAAGGTCAGTCTGTCTGAAACCGGATTCGCCAACCTGCCCGCCGAGATTGCCGAATCCAGTCATCAACAGAATTCCGGCGGCTGGAACTTCATGCTTGGCCGCCTGGAGACACTGTTCGCGGGTGACTGAATGAGCATGCATGCCATATTCAAGGCACTCGGAGACCCGGTCCGTCTGGAAATCGTTACTCGATTATCAGACGGATCGAGCTACACCATCGGCAAGCTTTCGGAAAATCTCGGTGTGTCTCGTCAGGGTGCCCGCAAACAGATTCAGGCACTGGCCAGCGCAGAGCTTATCCAGCTACGTCCTGTCGGACGTGAGACACAAGTCAGCCTGAATACGGAATCACTGCAGCAGGCAAGACTGTTCATCACGAATCTCGAACAGCAGTGGGATCAGCGACTGCAGGCATTGAAGCAGTTGACAGAGGAATGATCATTGTCGCTCCGCAACCTGCCCGGAGCTGGAAAGTGGGACAGGCCCAGATCAATGGAATCGGCTGGCTGGCGCCACTCACCCCGCCCGCATGCTGACAACAAGGTGTCAACCTTGCACGCAGATGACAGGCAGATTACATCTGCCTTGCCGCGCCCGAGCAAATCCACCTGTTTGAACACCCGCACCCGCATGGCTGGTGGGTTTCCGCATGAAAACAGCGAAAAACCGGAAATTCTTGCAGACTCGGCCTGATTGCATCGCAATCAAATAATCTCGATCCCGTGAAATGAATACGGTTGACGGGGTAGTGATGGATACGAAAAACAGGAAAAGCACAAAGGCTCGCCTGTACCGCATGGATACCGGGGAGCATACATGCCCCTTCGGCCTCAAGGCACTGGATCTTCTTGAACGACAAGGGTATACGGTTGAGGACCACCGTCTGGAAAACCGAGAGCAAACCGATGAGTTCATGGCGACTCACGGCGTGTCCACCACGCCACAGGTGTTCATCGGTGAGGATAGAATCGGCGGTTATGAAGACCTGCGCGAATATCTGGACAAGCCGGTAGCTGACCCAGAGGGCACCTCCTACAAACCGGTCATCGCCGTATTTTCCGTCGCCTTTCTGATGGCGGCTGCCGCTGACTGGCAGAGTGATGGCGAATTGCAACTGGTCAGAACGGTGGAATGGTTCATCGCCTTCAGCATGTGCATACTGGCCATTCTCAAATTACAGGATATCGAGAAATTCTCCACGATGTTTCTCGGCTATGATCTGCTCGCCAGGAAGGTGGTCCGCTACTCTTACGTATACCCGTTTGCCGAAGCTCTGGCAGGGGTATTGATGATTGCGGGGGTATTTCTGTGGCTGGCGATTCCCATCGCCCTGTTCATCGGTTCCATTGGCGCCGCCTCGGTGATCAAGGCCGTTTATATCGATAAACGCGAACTCGAATGTGCCTGTGTTGGCGGCAGTGCCAGCGTGCCCTTGGGCTTTGTCTCTTTGACCGAAAACCTGATGATGATTGCCATGGCCATCTGGATGTGGGTTGGTTGAAAGGATCACTCGCCAGATGACGTAGCCACACTGGTACTGACCGAGCCAGGAGCACAGACTCAGACAGGCAGACCAACAAGCAAGCTCCCCTGACAACTGCGGATGCCCACTGGCGTCGCTCCTGTTGACACCAGACTACGGAGAAAAGCCCTGAATGAACAACTACGCAAGATTCGTGATCATGATCGTGGTATCCACCATTGCCATGTTCGGTCTCATGTACCTCAATACCTACCAGCCTGACCACCTGTTTTTCAGCGAGACACGCCTCTACATGGCGGTATACATGGGCTCGGCAATGGCCGTGATCATGTTGCTGTTCATGATCGGCATGTATGAATCGAGGGCAATCAACATGGCCATACTACTGTTGGCCACCAGCATCTTCGCCGGCTCGCTCTGGTTGGTGCGCTCTCAGCAGACCGTGGACGACGTCTTCTGGATGAAGGCAATGATTCCTCACCACTCCATCGCCATCCTGACCAGCAGCCGCGCCAGGATCACGGATCCTAGGGTACGGGAGTTGGCTGATAGCATCATCGAAGCGCAGGAAAGGGAAATTGGCGAGATGAAACGACTCATAGAGGAACTGGACAAGTAGTGATCGTTGCTCGGTCTGGCAGACACACACCCGGGGAGTGTTTCCCTGATCGCTAACCGGCGAGTGTCATCCCGATGCAAGTCGATCCATTGCGGGATGTGGCAAACGTCTCTCCGCCATGCATACTTGCAATGGCAGCAACGATGGACAGGCCCAGACCGTGATGTCTATCTGACATGGTTCTGGCAGAATCGGACCTGTAGAAGCGATTGAAAATCAGATCGATTTCCTCCGCCGCTATCGTTGGTCCGATATTGCAGACGCTCAGACGAACGAAGCGGTTGGAATCAGACTGTATCTGCAGTTTGATGACAGATCCCGGAGCAGCGTAGTCACAGGCATTTCCGAGCAGGTTGGATAAAGCGCGCTTCAGCAAGGCGACGTCCAGATTCCCCGCGGAATCACCGGATAGCGATACAGCAAGTTCGGAATCCGACAATTGGGCTTCATGATAATCGATGACCTCGCGCGCGATACGAGCAATACTTGTGACCTGCTCGCACCGCGCGAGAGAGCCTCTCTCGGCTTTCGACAGGAACATCATGCTGCGAATGATCTCCGACATACGGTGGAGCTCTTCCAGGTTGGAGCCCAGAACGGCACTATCCACCTGGCCGCTTCTGCATTGGCGAAGAGACAGCTCCGAATTGGTTATCAGGTTGGTCAAGGGAGTGTTCAGCTCATGCGCCACGTCGGCATTGAAGCTTTCCAACTGGGAATAGGAGAGCGATAGACGCTCGAGAAGATCATTGAACTGCGCGACGAGAGGTTGCAATTCCGTGGGAAGTGCGGATCCGTCCAACCTCGATTCCAGGGTACTGGCAGTCAATCGATTGATCTGCTCGACGAGACTGTCCACAGAGCGCATTTCCCGAGAGACCACCCAGTACACACCTCGGATCACGGCTATTGTGGCAAGAAGTGATGCGAATATCAGAGTGAGCGCCAGGCGCCTCAGCAATTCATCGTCGGCACGACGGTCAAGGCTGATGGCAACTCTCAACGGTTTTCCATTGATGTCGAAGCCAGCTATCTCGAACATCAAGGTCTGAACATCACCATCATTGGCAAAAGCACGCTTGCCCTCATAGACGACGGGGCCCTCCTGATAATCCACGACCACCTGAAGTTCATCGTGACCTGCCAGGAAATCATCCAACTGATGGCGCAGTCTGCCTGCCACGGGGTCGATGCGAAATTCCTCCAGCATGTGCTGGATGAGTTCCTGCTTTTCCTGCATGCCAGACAATTGCCTCGACGCCAGGTGATTGGCTATCACGACATAGACAACCAATGACACCACGACAAAACTGACAAGAACCTGCGCAGCCAACCAGCGCGACAGGCGTTGTCCGAGCGACTGCTTCCTTGAATGATTCACTGCGTTGACCGGTCCTCCAGTACATAGCCCATGCCGCGCTCGGTGTGCAAGAGGGCATGCTCGAAGGGTACATCCAACTTGGTGCGTAGTCGCCGAATCGCCACTTCCACGACATTGGTACCGCTATCGAAATTCATGTCCCAGACCTGATCAGCCAGAACGGCACGTGACAACACTTCCCCCTGACGACGCAGCAGCAAAGTCAACAAGACAAACTCCTTGGCCGTCAGCTCCAACGCCTTTCCACCTCTACTGGCCTTGCGTCGCACCAGATCAACCTCCAGATCAGCCAGGTGCAGTTTGCCGGTCTGAGTCTTCTGCTCAATGGAAGCCATCCCTCTTCGCGTGATGACCTGCAACCTTGCAACCAGTTCACTGAAGGCAAATGGTTTGACCAGGTAATCATCGGCACCAGACTTCAGACCGTCGACCCGGTCCTCGACACCGTCAACCGCCGTGAGCATGAGCACCGGCGTTGTTTTCTTGCTGCGCAAAGCCGAGAGTATCGCCATTCCATCCAGCCCCGGCAGCATGCGATCAAGCACTATCGCATCGTATTCGTATTCCAGTGCAAGTTGCAGCCCTTCGAGTCCATCACTTGCCACATCGACAACAAATCCTTCACTGCTCAAGCCATCGCGCAGATACTGCGCCAGCTTGAGCTCGTCTTCCACTATCAAAAGCTTCATCAGTCCCGATTTCCCGAATTGTCGTTTTCTGGAAGGGATCCCTCCTCTTCCGCACCAGTCGTGAGAATGCAAGTCGCATGATCTGTCGCCGTCAGCGACACGCTCTGAGCCGAGCACCTGAGACGCGTGCCGCTCTGGTGTCGAATATCATCCATACCCGTGCCTGAACTTGTTGACCAGGCATACTGCCAGACACGAGCTATCGGCCGTGTCGAATGTCGGTGCATCCATGGATGGTAATGCAAATGCCACCATCCGTGGTCACGCAGCCAGCGTTTGCGGTATGACTCGACTCCACGGTCTGACAAGTCACAATTCCGGAATCAACTGGTTGAACGATCCGGTTCAAACCTGCAGCACTATCGCAGAACGACCTGTCGACAAGCTGACAATCGAATGACATTTGTGTCATCTGGAAGACGAGCGCTACGGCTCTTCAGCGCACTTTGCCTTCACGGCAAAGCAGGTGTGTCAGCTTCATACCGGCAGCTGGTAGCGCGAGAATCCCCTGCATGGTGGCAGACCTGGTGCAGGAACAGGACTATTCCGGCAATACCTGTTCGACCAGTGTTACCCAGTAATTTACCCCGGTCCGGATTGCCTCGTCATTGAAGTCATAGGATGTGTTGTGATGCAAGGCGCCATCGATGGCAGGACCATTGCCCAACCAGACGTAACAGCCGGGTATGTTCTGGCTGAAAAAGGCAAAATCATCGCCGGCAGTCGAGCGCGGAAAATCAGTGCGTACGCCATGTGTACTGACGGTCGTGGCAGCCCGCAACGCCAGTGCAGTCGCGCCATCATCATTGATGACCGGTGGTATTCGGCGAATATAGTTGTAATCCACATCGATACCGAATGTCCCAGCGATGCCTCTGGCCAACTGTTCGATTCCGGCATCGAGCTGATCCCGTACATGTGCGGTGTAGGCTCTGGCAGTTCCACCTATTCTTACCTTGTCGGGGATGACATTGAGCGCTTCCGGGTCCCCGGCCTCGACCGAACAAGCGCTGACCACAGCCGGTTGCAAGGGATCCACCACGCGCGCCGGAATGGTTTGCAGTGCAGTCAGAAAGTGCCCTGCCGCGGTGATGGCATCACGCCCCAGGTGCGGCTTGGCACCGTGCGTCCCTACCCCCGTGAAGGTGATTCGCCACGAGTCCGAGCTGGCCAGCTGAGGCCCGCTGACCACTGCCATTTCATCCACGGCCAGCCCCGGCATGTTATGCAGACCGAATACCAGATCGCAGGGAAACTGCTCGAAAAGACCTTCCTCTACCATGCGTCTCGCACCACCACGTCCCTCTTCCGCGGGTTGAAAGATGCAGTGCACCGTGCCATTGAAGCGTTTGCTGCGAGCCAGTTCCAGTGCAGCCCCCAGCAGCATGACGGTGTGACCATCATGACCACAGGCATGCATCTTTCCTTCAACCGTCGACTGCCAGGGCCTGCTGGCCACTTCGCTCATGGCCAGTGCATCCATGTCCGCTCTCAATCCGATGCGACGACCGCCGTCTCCGCTACCGCCGCGAATGGTGGCGACCAGGCCGGTACCCGCCAGGCCCTGATGCACCTCGATGCCTGCAGTCTGCAGGATCTCAAGTACCTTCGCACTGGTTCGGACCTCCTCGAAACCCAGTTCCGGGTGAGCGTGCAAATCATGTCGCAACTCTGTCAGCAGAGCGAGATCGTCTGAGAAATCCGGCTTGTTCATGAGCGTTGGTGGGGTTGGACAGCAGGCTGGCACCACATTCTACGCTGGCTCACACGAAGCTGCAGACATGTCCCGCGCTGTTACGCAAACTGCACAGTTGCGGTGTCAGTCGATGGCAGGATAGGCATTCGCATACCTGGTTGCTCATGTGTGACGGGTTGTACTTCAATTTCGGGCTCTTGCTAAAGTAGCAACGCTATTTCACATGAATGCTCAGGACAATGCCAACCACACCGCGTTTCACCGACACCGATTTCTGGCAACGGATAGAACCCGCTGGCACCTATACAGTCCCACCCGATCAAGGCCATATACACGGGTATCCGGCGACATTGTCAGATGGTCGCCAACTGCTACTGCCTATCCGGGAACGTGATAACGGGCGGTTTGCGCTTGCCTCTCTGATCATCAACCAGGCCAGCTTTGATGTCGTCGACACTCTGGCAGCTGATCTGGCGGGCAAACTGCGTGGCGAGCATCCGGACATCATTGTCGGTCTGCCAACGCTGGGGCTGACACTGGCAGAGGCAACGGCTCGCAAATTGGGACATTCGCGTTATGTTCCGCTGGGCACGTCACGCAAGTTCTGGTACAACGAAGATCTGTCTGTTCCGATGAGCTCGATTACCAGCCCGGACAGTCAGAAGCGGCTGTACATCGATCCTCGGCTGGTGGGCCTGTTGCACGGTCAACGTATCTGTGTCATCGACGATGTCATCAGCACGGGTTCATCGGTTCTGGCGGCCCTGAAGCTGCTGGCTCGAACAGGTATCGCCCCTGACTGCCTTGGCTTTGCCATGTGCCAATCCACCCTTTGGTGCGAGTCTCTGGCAACAGCATCTCCCGGCCTCGAGACTCGTGTTTTCTCTGCCTTCGATACACCCAGACTCAAACCGGTGGCCAAGGGCGGATGGCTGCCGGAGTAACTTCAGTCCTCCACTACCAGGATTGCCGTGTCGCTGAACGATCCAGCTACAAGCGTTCTCGCAGTAATCCGGCAAGGGTCTGCAGGCCGCGCTGCCTGTCGGCATCGGCAGCGTGACTGAAATTCAGTCGCAGTGCCGGATAGCGTGTGCTCTGATCGATAAAGAACGGCTCACCTGGCATGAAGGCCACGTTCCTGCGAATGGCTTCGTCAAGCAACAAGGAGGTGTCAATTTCACCCGCCAGCCGCAACCAGAAGAACAGACCTCCAGGGGGCAGCTCCCAGGCAGCCAGACCTTCAAAGTGCTTTAGCAAGTCAGCCTGGAAAGCATCACGCCGTGCTCGGTAATGTTCTGCCAGCAACAGCAGGCGCGAGGCCTCATCAGCTACCTGCAACTGCTGCAGAATCAGCCATTGACTGATCCGACTGGTATGCAAGTCTGACGCCTGTTTCAAGCGCAGCAGAAAGGGCATGAGATCGGCTGATGCCACCATGAAACCGACTCGTAGTCCCGGCGCCAGACTCTTGGAAAAGGAGCCCTGATAGATCCAGGAAGCCTTGCGCAATCGGGCACAGACGGGTTGACGGTCCACGGAATCGTATACGAGGTCCCGGTAAGGGTCATCTTCGAAAACCACGGTTCCGGTCTCATCGGCAAGCTGCGCCAGCCGCTCACGCTGATCGCCTGTCCAGCAATTTCCCGTCGGGTTCTGAAAGGTTGGGATGATATAGGTCAGGGGCGGGGAATTCGTGCCTGTCGCCAGAGCCATCTCCGGCTCATCCGGATTCAGCGAGATTGGCTGCATGCCGTAGTAGTTGAAGACCTGCAACGCAGCCAGATAGGAAGGTGATTCCAGTGCCACGCGTGAACCCGGGTCGATGAACAGCTTTGCGACCAGATCGATGCCTTGTTGAGAACCAGACACCACCATCACCTGGTCCGCAGGGATATCCAGCCCCATGCCTTGCATTCGTTGCGCAATCATGGACCGTAATGCCGGCTCCCCTTCACTGGCACCGTATTGCAAGGTGCTCACCGGCATGCCATCCAGGCTCAGGCTCGGAAACGTGTCCAGCGCAGGCAGTCCACCAGCAAAGGACACCATGCCAGGCTGATCGATGACACGGAGAATTTCCCGGATGGGTGAACTGCGCAGATTGGCTATCCGGTTGGAAAAGGCGATTTCAGCAGACATCGAAGAGGTACCGAGTGTGACCTGTCATTAATGGTCAATATTATTGACCTATTGACAGTATCCACACTCAGGGCATAATTTGTCAACCCTATCTACTCCCTCATAAGCTTCAGGATGCCGACACCCGACGCCCGTGAACGAGAACTGCGCGATGCGATCGAAGCACTGTTCTTCGCCTACCGAGCCTTCACGGCGGAACCGGACGACATTCTGGCCAGACGAGGCCTGGGGCGGGTACATCACCGCATCCTGTATTTCGTTGCCAGAGAGCCCGGCCTGTCGGTTACTCGCTTACTGGAGGTGCTGGCGGTCAGCAAACAGGCCTTGAACACACCATTGCGACAACTCTCGGACAGTGAGTTGATCCATTCCAGCCCCGGCAAGGATGACAAGCGGATCAGGCAACTGACGTTGACGGCCGCCGGCAAACGGCTTGAATCGCAGTTGTGCCGAACGCAGACGGCTTTGCTGGACAAGGCTTTCGAGTCCGCAGGCAGCAAGGCAGAAGCCGGCTGGCGCGAGGTCATGCAGCAACTGGCTCGAAACGAGCGCTGACAATGCCCCTGCATCCGGCTCTACCCTGTTAACGAATAGCCTGTCCTTCGTTATCGAAGAAGTGCGCCTTGTCCACATCGAATGACAATCCCACTGAAGCACCCGGCCTGAGGTCGGAGTCGCCGTTGATTCTGACTGACACCTGTCCTGCAGCACCACAGCCCACGACGATGAAGGTATCAGCGCCAAGGTATTCGACCACTTCGACCTCTCCGTCACAGTAGCCGGTACCCGACTCCACGACGGAGATATGTTCAGGGCGTATGCCCAACTGAGTCGCGCCATCTCGAGAATACGGCATCATGCCGGGAAGACCACCAGCAATGACAAATTCCGTACCCGTGGTATTGCAAGGCACGACGTTCATCTTGGGACTGCCAATGAACTGAGCCACGAAGGTATTGTTCGGAAAGTTGTAGAGTTCACGCGGCGTACCCACCTGAACGATACGCCCCGCCTCCAGCACCACGATCCTGTCTGCCAATGTCATGGCTTCCACCTGATCGTGCGTCACGTAGATCATGGTAGAGGTCAACGAGGTATGCAATTTGGCAATTTCATGTCGCATCTCTACCCGCAGCGCAGCGTCCAGATTCGACAAGGGCTCATCGAACAGAAAAGCTGTCGGGTCACGAACGATGGAACGGCCGATAGCGACCCGCTGCCGCTGACCACCCGACAGATCCTTCGGACGGCGCTCAAGGTACTCGGCAAGGCGTAGTACGTCGGCTACCGCATCAACCTTCTTATCGATTTCTTCCTTGGGCAAGCCCGCCGTCTTCAGCGAAAAACCCATGTTCTCGCGGACCGACATATGCGGGTACAAGGCGTATGACTGGAAAACCATCGACAGGCCACGTCGTGATGGCGGTTGATCGGTCACGTCCTTGTCATCGATGAGCATCCTGCCTCGCGAGATGTCTTCCAGCCCACCGATCATGCGGAGCAGCGTGGATTTACCGCAACCCGAAGGTCCGACGAACACGATGAACTCACCATCCTGAATTTCAAGATCAACGCCCTTGATGACCTGAACCGTCCCGTACCATTTCTCGACAGCACTCAGATTGATGGCACCCATCAGATTGCACTCCTGTCAGGGGACGCCCAACCCAGCCAGATTGCGGCCGTCCAGGTGAAAGACTTGCCGCCGGCGGGTGTCCCGTCGGTCGGATCGAAGTATTCGGAAAATCCATGTGCCTGAATCAGTTCCGATGTCAGTGCACGCAATGTCTCGCCATCAGCATGACCCATCTCGGTCAGCCCTGTGCCGATGAGCATGTTCATCATGCCCCAGGTGGGTCCACGCCAGTAACGCTTCGCATCGAACCTTGCATCGGCAGGGTCGAAGGAAGGCACACCATATGCCACCAGACTCATGACTCGACGATAGCTCTCCAGCAGTTCCGGATTGTCCAAACCGGCATACCAGGCCAGAAACGAGGCATTGGACAGGGAGCCCGCCCACTTGCCGGTCAGGACATCCCGAGAGTCGAAACCCTTTATCGCCGGGTTCCAGAGCGTCTGCGCACCCGCTTCCAGCAATTCGATATCCGCTTGCAAAGCGCTGACATCACGTCCCAGGGCCTGCCCCAGAGCGACCAGATCGCGTTGCGCTCGCAGCAAGGTGAATGTCATGGTGGGATCAGCCACTCTGAACCGGGTGTTTTCCAGCAGGGCCGAATCATCCCAGGCAAACGAGCGACCATGCTTGAGTAGCCAGATATAGCGATCATAGTCATATGGCCTGGGTCGCATCGCACTGTCTACATGGCCCAGATCCCGCCGGGTGTAGCTGCCGACGTCCACCGGATCGATTTGCGCCATGGCACCATCCCAGTCCGGCGCATTATCGCGACCGGTTTCCCAGGGATGCGCGGTACAGACCGCATTGTCATCCAGCCGCCACTTCATGAACCAGGCATGCCAGCGAACCATGGCATCGAACAGTCTCTCCATGGGCTCACGCCCGGCTTCGGGATCGATCTCGAAGATGAACCGTGCCATGGTTGCGGCAACCGGCGGCTGCGTGATTCCCGATGAACGGACGGGGCCCGTACCCTGCCAGACCTCCGGCCCTGGAAAATAGCGATCATCTTCGGTGTGAAACAGGATATGCGGCACCATGCCGTTTTTCCACTGACCGGAAAAGAGGGTCTCCAGTTCCTTCCAGCCGCGACCCACATCGAACTGTGCAAAGCCGAATGCCGCGAAGGCACTGTCCCAATTCCATTGATACGGGTAAAGACCTTCGGTCGGAACGGTATACCCGCCTTTGTCATTCAGTCGCATGACCTGCTCGGCCTGCCGGTCCAGCTCTGTCGTTGACTGCTTGGTACTTTCTCTAGCGTTCATTATCCTTTCACCGATCCGGCAGTCAGCCCCTTGGTCATGAAACGTTCGAGTCCCAGGAACAGGCACATTATTGGAATAGTTGCAATCACAGCACCAGCCATCAGATGCTGACGAGGTATTTCAGACGAATTCAGCATGGCCACACCCCGCGTCAAAGTGAACTTGGAAGGATCATCCAGCAGCATGAAGGCGATCAGGAATTCGTTCCAGGCGATCATGAAGACATACAGCGACACAGACACCAATGCAGGTACGGACAATGGCAGGGTGATTTTCCATATGACTTTCAGCCGCGACAGACCATCCATCAGACCCGCCTCCTCCACTTCAACGGGCAGCCCCCTGAAATACCCCTGCAACATGTACAGCGCCACCGGAATGGTGGTGACCGGGTACACCAGCACGATGCCCAGAATGGTGTTGCGTAGACCAGCCATCGAAAAGGCGATATAGATCGGCAAGGCCAACACGATCATCGGCACCATGTAGATCAACAGAATCGATCTGGAAAACACCGCCTGCCCCTTGAAACGCAGACGGGCAACCGCGTAGGCACCCGGCACCGAGAACAGCAGCGTTATGAACACCGTCAGCACCGACACACCAAAGCTGGTGAGTAGATAACCACCGAAGTTGAAGTTGGCAAACAGCTCGATATAGCTCCTGAACAGATCAAGCCCCTGACTCAGATCGATCGTGAAATCCAGCGGATTCTGCAGCAGTTCCTGCTGCGATTTCAGGCTGGTCATCACCATGACATAAAACGGTATGAGAACGATGGCGGTAAAGAACACATAACCGAACCCGGTCAGGAATCGGATGATGGCTTCCTCGAAGACATGCCGCGTCAGAAAGCCCACTTCAACTTCCTGAAGCATTTTCTGCAAGGCTGCAACGCTCGCCAGACCTGTCAGCACCCCCGAGAGCAATCGCAACAACGGAGTTACTTCGGCAGCCATGAGCAGTGGACTCAATGGCGTGAATGCCATCCCTGTCCCCAGCAGTATTCCAACGATGTAGAGCACGACCGGCTTCTTGTAGACAACACACATCAGCGCGCTGACCAGTCCCAGCAACAGACAGCCGAGCAAGGCTGGTTTGAAGGCAAGCCCCGTCGAGAATGACAGGCAGATAGCCACTGTGACGGCAACAATGAATACCCAGAAGATTCCGATGAGACTGGATATGACTGTACCCTGACGAAGAATATTCACATTCCTTCCTCCCTGGAAACATAACGAAGGAACAACAGGCTGAAGAACAGAAGTACGACAAAGACCACGACAGCCACTGCCGCTCCGGCCCCGATATTGGCGACTGCAAAGGCCTGTTCGTAAACATTGACCGTCAAGGTTCGCGTTCCGGCATTACCGCCTGTCAGCAGAAAGATGTCGTCGAACTTGTTGAACGTCCAGATAAAGCGCAGCAGGAACAACACGCTGAGGATACCCAGCAGCTGCGGTACCGACAGATACCAGAACTTCTGGAAAGGGCTTGCGCCATCCATGTCGGCGGCTTCGTACATGTCTGTATCGATCGACTGCATGCGAGCCAGGATGAACAGGAAAGACAGCGGAAAATACCGCCAGATTTCGAATACGGTGACAGAAATCAAAGCCAGTGGCTGCTCACCGAAGAAATTGATAGGTGCCGTTACCACTCCCATCTGGAGTAGTAATGCATTGATGGAACCGGAGAACGGGTTCAGCAGCGTCACCCAGGTGAATGCCACTGCAATGATGGGAGACACATAGGGAAACAGATACAGTCCACGCAGTATTCCCTGTCCCTTGAACGACTTGTTCAGCAGCATCGCGGCTACCAGTCCGACAGTCAAAGCGCCAATGGTGCCCACCACCGTGTAGAAGGTGGTCGCCCAGATGACACTGAGAAACTGCGAACTGTCGAATATGCGCTTGAAATTGTCGGCAGTGAACTCGAAGTTTGTAAGTACATTTTCGCCACTGCCCTCGACAACAGGATCGCTGGCCTCGGCGATGTCTTCGAGCTCTTCCGGATCACCGCCATAGGACATGGGAATGCTCAGACGTTCGCTGAAGGCGGGCTCCAGAGCGCCGAAAGTACAGCTCAGGGTCTGACCGGTCAGTTCGCAGAGTTCGGGTATTTCCAGCAAGGAAGCGCCTTCCGGAATCGTGTCACTGAAGAAGACATCGCTCAGGGGGCGTTCGCGGGATGAATTTCGCACACGATATTCCACACGCAGGTTCTCACCACTGCCTCGTACCGCTTCACGTACGATGGGAGTAACGGGGCGCAAGTCGGACAGACCTACGGGTTTCACGCTGATCCAGAATACCGCAAGCAGCGGCAGAATGATGACCAGACTGACAACAATTACAGTAGGTAACAACAGGCCCCAGGCCAGACGGGCTTCGCGTTTGGCGAGCTCCCCCGTACCGGTAGGCGGCGTGGCTATAGTCATAGTGGATTCCCTGTGTTCAGTGACTCATGACGACAGGTGCCGTCATGAGTCATTCACCAGACGCCTCAGTTCACTTCCGACAGTTCGGCATTCATCGCGGCAATGGCATCTGCCGCGTTGAGCTCGCCATCGATGAACTGGCGTACCACGCGATTGACCACCTGGCTGTTGATCATCTTGGATGCCAGTGACAGCTGTCCTTCATCGACTCCCCAGCGCTGAGCGACATCCAGTCCGCCGACGATCTCGTCGATGACGGCTTGCGGATATAGATCGCCCAGTGGCGCCTTTCGATCCACACCGACATCGAGCTTGGCCCAACCATCCTTGTAGGCCATCTTGTCATCGGCATTGCCGGTGCGAACCGGAAACTTGCCTTCAGGCGCAATGGCCAGGGTGTCCAGATAGGCATCGCTCATGGAGAAAGTGATGAACTCTTCAGCAACATCGGTATTGGCATCAGAGGTGATACCGAAGTAGCGTACATCACCCCAAGCCGCGCCATCCGGGTTTGAAGGGCCAGCAAAGGTAGTCACAACACCGGTCTTTTCTGCCAGTTCGCGAGTGGTCGGGTCATCATTGATCGTTGGTGGTGAGCTGTCACGCAGACCCGCCAGTTCATCGAGAATGAACGGTGACCAGATGATCATGGCAGCCTGCCCCGCGGAATACAACTCGCGAGCCTCTTTCCACATGAGATCTCCCGGTGGTGATGCCTGGGCGATGCTCTTGTAGAATTCCAGTACCTCCGTGGTCGGCCCCTCTTCCAGTGGCTTGAAACCGTCCGGTCCCACCGGCGATACACCGTTCGCCAGGAACACGTGTTCCAGCACCTGACTCATGAAGCTTTCGTCAACCTTGGTTGCTGCAACAAATCCGAACATCTCCGGTGGACTGTGCAGCGCATCCAGTGCGTCGTTGACGGCCGCGTAAGTGGTTGGGGGCTCAAGCCCCTTCTCCTCGAACAGATCGGTACGGTAAATGATCATCTGCGTCCAGCCATCAACCGGAACCGAAGCGTAACCGTCTTCGAATGTGGACATTCTCAAAGGGCCGGGAGAGAAGGTGTCCAGACCGAGGTCCTCGATGACTTCGGTTGCAGCATCGACATCAAGAATGCCGGCCTCGGACCAGGGCAATGCATATTGCAACGGGTGATAGATGACATCTGGCAGATCATTCGCCGCAAAGGCAGCAGTGGCACGCTTGCCCAGATCGCTTTCAGTGACTGGAATGACTTCCACGGTATGACCGCTCTGTTCCTTGAACTGATCCGCCATGGCTTGCTGCTTGGCCAGACGATCAGGCTGTTCCTCAGTCGTCCACAAACGAATGGTGTCTGCCTGAACAGTGCCAGTCAGCATGGCCATGCTGAAAGCGGAAAGAGCGAACAGACGGCCTGAGCGCCCCATCATTCTATTCTTCATGTATGTCTCCTGATGGTTGGGTGCAGCTGCGTTTCCTGTTGTCTTCAATTTGACGCGGTAAACACTGAACATCGCTTCAGCGATAGGCATCGAATGGCAGCTGACCGGGATTACTATATCTCGCCATATGACAAGTGCGGCCACTATATCGTAACGTTACGATTATTATCAACTGTTTTCTGATTTAATTTAATGCTATAAGTATCAACAGGATAAATCATAGTTAGTAATATTCTGCACATTTTGAATGCACATATTGCAACGTTACGATTGACAATAAGACAGAAAAGCACTCATTTGTGAAATCAGGCAAACCAATCGGAATTGACCCCGGCAGGATATTCAGGAATGCGAAAACGACCGATCAGTATCCTGCACCCACTACGTCAGAGGACTGCTGCCGATACTGGCGATAGCACCGGATGGCCTGACAGATAGTAGACTCCAGTCGGGACTCGCAACCGTACGAGCAGAAAAATCCAGATCGAATCAGAATGAAGAATTCCGACGTCAAGCGAGCTACGCTCAAAACCATCGCCGACAGAACCGGTGTCAGTGTCTCCACCGTCTCTCTGTGCTTGCGCGATGGTAGCCATGTCAAGCCCGCCACCCGCGAGCTGATACAACAAGCGGCCAAGGATCTGGGCTATGTGCCCAATCGGGCTGGAGTACGATTGCGAACCGGTCGTACCAACGTGATTGCACTGGTGCTGGCAACAGACAGAAACTCGGTCGACTATACTCGTCAGCTCATTCACGGGATCGGAACACAGATCAGTGGCACTGTCTTTCATCTGAGCGTGATCCCGGAAATCGACCCTGCCGACCCCCTCGCCGCAGTCCGCTACATATTGGAAACGCGTTCGGCTGACGCTGTCATTCTTACCTATACCAGTGTTCGCGATCCTCGGGTACAGATGCTCATGGATGCCGATTTCCCATTTGTCTGCCATGGCCGTACGGAATTCTTTTCTCCGCATGCCTTTTTCGATTTCGATGCCGAGAAGTTCATCGAGATGGCAATAGAACGATTGATCAGCAAAGGGCGAAAGCATATCCACCTGACAGCCGTGGACAACCAGACGACCAATTACACACACATCGTCAACGCCTTCCTCAATT
This sequence comes from Granulosicoccus sp. 3-233, assembly GCF_052681095.1. Lineage (NCBI taxonomy): Bacteria > Pseudomonadati > Pseudomonadota > Gammaproteobacteria > Chromatiales > Granulosicoccaceae > Granulosicoccus > Granulosicoccus sp. 3-233. Next base: position 44,138 of record NZ_JBQYLE010000015.1, on the reverse strand, counting down.
CAACAGCCAGACGCGGGATTACCAGCAGCGTGACCAGCAATCCGGAAATCCTTGACACTCCCGGCGGCGCGCGCGATCACGCTCGTGATCTGCCTGCCCAATACAGCGGTATTGACGCTGTCATCACCAACAATGAGCTCACCGGACTGGCGCTCATCAGTGGACTGAGCGATGTCAATTACCGTCTCGGTTCCGACTACGATCTGATCTGCAAGAGCACCACGGACATCTTGCCGACGCTGTACCCGGACATGGATACCGTGGCAGAAGATCTCATTGAAACCGGTAAGGCGCTGGCCCGATTGACCATGCAGCGTATTGATGGCGTTGCCATCGAACAGTTGCAATACCTTCAGGATCCGGTCAGCAGTTGGAGTTGAGAGGCGGCTGATCGGCTTCAATCAGCGCGTCAAGGGTTGCCCCATTACCCAGCCCCTTCTTCTTGCGACCTGGATACCGGTCCACACGACAGTGCGTGGTGACACGTCACGAAGTAGCGAACAGCTTCAAAGGAAGCGCTGCAAGATCGACTTCACAGAAACGTGAATAAAAGTGCCACGTGATGATGCTGCTGAGCGCCGGGTTCGCGGGCTCGCCGACTGTCAATCTCCGCTAACTGCTTGAATAGACTCGGATCAGACGACCGAACTGTTGTGATGATGCCGCGTGTAACCCGTCACTCGATCATCAGAGCACCAGAACTTGTTCCTGCGGATATGCTGCACTGCAATATGATCGCCCTATATTGAACCCATGCGCCAGCAATGGTCGCGTAATTCGAAACCAGCAAACCACTACAACAGGAACATCTACATGTCCGCCAATCTTGCAGAAACAGCCATTCGATATACCGCCTTGTCGGAAATGGGTATCGTCCGATTTCACGAAATTGCCAATTACAGCCTGCGTCAGGATGGCGCTGACAAGGATGTACTCCGTGTCATCTACAAACGCGCCAAGGGCTCCCTGCTGCCGCACAGTCGCAAGTACAAGTTCGGCCGCTCACTACGCACCGTGATAGCCGACGGTGGCACATCGCGAATGGAGCACACCTATGAAATATCGCCATTTTTGCTGAAGGCGGTGTCCGAGCTCGACGAGTTGGTCGCGTTCAACCAGCATGAACCCACCAAGACGGATAACACGGATGTCAAGATCGATCTGTTGGCAGAGATCAATGAGCTGAAACAATTGATCAACCAATCCATCCCCTCGGAAAACATGAGCCAGATCAACAGCAAGCTCGACAGCGTGCGCAAGCACATCGAAGCGCTGTAGCGTCTCCGATGGTCGGCAAGCAAGGCAGGCGGTAGCACCCTGTGGTGGCCACCGTCTGCCCCCTCCGGATTCTGTCCAACCGGATATTGCAGCGCAGCAATGCTGGCGGAATCTGCCTTCAGGCTCGCAGACAGGATGACGTTCAGGAGCCTGTGCTGAGTGGTGGATCGACTGATTCACATCATCGTCATTCACGATACTTGTGAGTCGGCGACAGCACCGATTACAGCAGTTCAGGGCAACACGATATCCCTTTCCAGATCAGAAAGTTACGGGGAGTCTGGATCAACGTGACTCGCCTCACGGAACTCCGGACATCAGGATGCGGATGCTGCAGGCCATGTCGAGTGCCCGCAAACGGGTTTACAATTCCTGACCTTTCGACCCGGCCACAACAGGCAAGCTCCGCACCGAGAATCGATTCGCCTCACCTCAGCGACTCATCGCTCCCCCGGCGAAACGACCTCATGGAACCCAACTGAACCGACCCACACTACGATGCACTGGACTCCGATCATTCGCCTTTTCGGTATGCTGCTGATGCTCTACAGCTTCAGCTTTGCGCCGTCGATTGGTGTGGCTCTCTTCTATCAGGATGATCAATGGTCTGTCTTTGCCATTTCGCTGCTGGCCAGTCTACTGGTGGGCTTGATGATGTGGTTCCCGGTGCGCCAGACCTCGTCTGAAATCAGCGTCCGGGAAGGCTATTTTGTCGTCAGCTTCTTCTGGATATTATTGGGGGCTGTTGGCAGCCTGCCGTTTCTTCTGAGCCTGCATCTGGATTTCACGGATGCCATGTTCGAATCGATCTCCGGCTTCACCAGTACGGGCTCTACCGTCATTGTCGGGCTGGACGAACTGCCACGCTCGCTGCTCTATCATCGTCAGCAAATCCAGTGGCTGGGTGGCATGGGTATCATCGTATTGGCAGTTGCCGTATTGCCTCTGCTCGGCATCGGTGGCATGCAGCTTTATCAGGCGGAAGCATCGGGTGTTGCCAAGCACGAAAAAATCACACCACGCATAGCCGAGACTGCCCGTTCCTTGTGGCTCATCTATGTCTGTCTGACCGTTATCTGCGCCCTGGCCTACTGGCTGGCCGGCATGCAACTGTTCGATGCCATCGGACACGCCATGTCCACCATTTCCACTGGCGGATTCTCCACCCACGATGCCAGCATCGGCTACTACGACAGTCCGCTGATCGAGATGATCGCGATCGTCTTCATGATTGCCGGGGGAACCAATTTCGCACTGCACTTCTTTGCGCTACGCAGCCGCAGCGCAAGGATCTATGCCAGAGACGGAGAATTTCGTACCTACCTCTACATCCTGCTGTGTACCACCCTTGTCATCACGATGACCTTGTTCGTCGTCGGTACCCATGAATCCCTGCTCACGGCACTGCGGGTCTCCGTTTTCCAGGTGGTGGCTCTGATGACCAGTACGGGGTTCGGTACGGAGACCTTTTCCAGCTGGCCACTCTTCGTGCCCCTGCTCATCATCATGGTCGCTCATATCGGAGGATGCGCCGGTTCCACCTCCGGTGGCATCAAGGTACTGCGCATCATTCTGCTGACTCGACTGGCTTTGCGACAACTGTTTCACATGGCTCACCCGCAAGCTGTCTCCGTGATAAAACTCAACAACCGGCTGATCCCCGACGACCAACTGTTTTCCGTCTGGGGCTTCTATACGCTGTACATACTGTCGAGTCTCGTCCTGACGCTCGCCATGATGGCCGCCGGACTTGACCTGGTATCCGCCTTCGGTGCGGTGAGTGCAACCATCACCCTGATGGGCCCTGGACTGGGCGAGGTGGCCACCGACTTTTCGACCGTCAATACGGCGGTGAAATGGCTGGGCATCTTTGCCATGCTGGTAGGCCGACTGGAAGTGTTCACTCTTCTCATCCTGTTCCTGCCCGCCTACTGGCGCAACTGATGTCTCGGAACAGCAGACGACAAACCCTCACGCGGACTGTCAGAAAACCATGAAAATCATCATATTGGGAGCGGGACAGGTAGGCTCGGATGTCGCCTTCGAGCTGGCTGCAGAATCCAACGATCTGACCGTAGTCGACCGCAAGCCGGATTTGCTCAGGAAGCTGCAGGAAAAGCTCGATATTCGCACGATTGCAGGCAATGCCTCCAGCCCTGCAACTCTGATCGATGCAGGTATCGAAGACGCGGACCTGTTGCTGGCGGTCACCAGTAGCGATGAGACCAACATGATTGCCTGCCAGGTAGCCCACTCCCTGTTCAGTACCAACAAGTGCCTGGCCCGGATTCGCTCCGCCGACTATCTGGATCATCCGGCTCTGTTTTCACCCGGCGCTGTACCGGTCGACTACATCATCAGTCCCGAACAGCTGGTTACGCGACATATTCAGTACCTGATCGAAGAACCAGGCGTATTGCAAGTACTGGATTTTGTCGGTGGCAAGGCTCGCATGGCGGCCGTGGAAGCCAAGCCAGCTGGCCATATGGTGGGCTTGCGTGTCAAGGATCTGCCCGCTCGACTGCCGGAACACCCGTTTCGAGTAGTTGCGCTGTTTCGTGGGGAAAACTCGATTCCCCTGAACGAACAGACCACCATCGAGCCGGGTGACGAGGTCTTCTTCATTGCGGCCTGTGAGGATGTGGCCGGCGTACTGGCTGGCTTTCGCCAGACTGACAAGCGCTATCGTCGCATCATCATCGCTGGTGGCGGCAACATCGGAGAAAAACTGGCTCTGTCGCTGGAGCATCAGTATGCGCTCAAACTGATAGAAGTGGATGAAGCGCACGGTCTGCACCTGGCGCAAACACTGCGAAAGGCCATCATACTGCTGGGAGACGCGGCAGACGCTGACCTGCTCAAACAGGAGAATATCGAGAACACCGATGTCTTCTGCGCCGTCACCAATGATGATGAAGCGAACATCCTGTCGTCCATGCTGGCAAAAAGGCTTGGCGCTCGAAAGACCATCTGTCTGATCAACCGCTCCAGCTATGTGGACATCGCACAGGGTAGTGCCATCGATATTGCCGTGTCACCCGCGCAGGTCACGATCGGTGCACTACTGGCCCATATACGACGAGGTGATGTACTGGCCGTGCATTCGCTGCGCCGCGGTGCCGCCGAGGCCATCGAGATCAAGGTACACGGTGACAGAAATACCTCACGTGTGGTCGGCAAGAGCATCAAGCAACTATCCATACCTGGCGGCGTCAATATCGGCCTGATTGCGCGGCGCGATCAACTCCTGTTTCCGCATGAAGACATGTTGATAGAATCAGGGGACCACCTTGTATTGTTTCTTTCGGACAAGCGAAGCATCAAGGATGTCGAAAGACTGTTCCAGGTGGGCGTCACCTTCGTCTGACACGCACTCAGGCCACCTTTCGATGAAGTGCTTCGCGAACATCACGAATCCGGAAACGCGATGCCAGCTCATGCATCGATGCGGACATGCCCTTTAGCGTTCTGGCCGCTTCCAGCGCTTTCACCGTGCCATCCACCGTTTCGCAGGAACTGGTAGATACCTGGGACAGATTCCCCATGATGGCCGTGGTTCTGACATCGGCTTCACCGGTGGACCGGTTGATATGCTCCACGGCGTGCTTCTGTCTCGACACGCCGGTGGAAATCTGATCCTGCAGCAGATTGATCTGAGTAATTATCTCACTGATTTCGGCAATGGCATTGACCGCACCGTCGCTGTCTCTTTCCGCGCCGTCAAGCCCGATCTGACTGACCCGGCAAACCAGCCTCACAACCCATACGGCTTCAGCCCGGCGTTTCAGGTCGCTGGCTTCACCTCACTGGCCTCTTGCGCCGCCGCACCGATGGCCGATTTGTCTTCCTCCGACAAAGCGCCTTCTGCGCTACCACCGCCGTCCAGTTTGACACGCACCTCCTTGCGCGCAAACTGAATGCCGTGCCTGTCGAACTCCTGCTGCACCCGCTGGAAGATTTCCTTGCGGATCTGGAATTGCTTGCCCGGCTTTACCATGAACTTGCCTCGAATCACAATGCCGATATCGTCGACCTGGATGACACCCTGCGATTTGAAGGGCTGTATGAAATCCCCGGAAAATTCAGGAATTTCCATCAATTCTGCACCGATGGTCTTGAATATCTTCTTGACCTTGATCAGATCCGTTTCGAAGGGCACCGTGAACGTCAGCTTCATGATGCTCCAGTCACGTGAATAGTTCGTGATCTTGGGAATTTCACCGTATGGAATGGTGTGCACCGGGCCACGGTGATGCCGCAGCTGCATTGCACGCAACGAGATCTTTTCAACCGTGCCCATGGTGCCTTCCACGTTCACGTATTCACCCGCCCGAAATGCATCGTCGATCAGGAAAAAGAGCCCCGAAACGATATCCGTTACCAGCTTCTGCGCACCAAAACCGATGGCCAGACCGACAATACCGGCGCCGGCCAGTAGAGGTGTGATATCGATTCCCAGATTTCCCAGACCGACCAGGACTGTCATGACCACAATGGCCGTCTGCACGAACCAGGTGATGAGAGGCAGCACGGTGGAAAGCCGGGAACCTCCCACCCCCCCTTCATCACCGCCGGGCAGACCCGCATCGCCTCCCACGCCCGATGCGGTTTTCTCCGCAGCCAACTTCCTGTTCAACCACAGAGTAACCACTTCCCAGAGCAGATAACCCACGGCAAATATGCCGATGAATTCCAGTAGTCTCCGAGTCATCGAGCTGCCCGTACCGGTGGCGTCGAGGTTGGAAAAATCCACGCCCCATATCCAGGAAAGCCAGCTGATAACCAGCAGCATGACCAGCAATCGACCAATCCGTATATAACTTCGCTTGGCGGAATGGTAGGCCTGCTGGGCAAGCGCGCCCTCACCCACGATGGCTGGTGTCAGATGTTCGACCAAACCTCGGATAACCGTATCCAGAACCGGTGCCAGCAGAAGGATGAACATGGTCGAATACTGAACGCCCTTTGCAATCAGATGAAGCTTTTCCTGAGCCACCAGTATCTCGACCAGAGTCCAGCTACTGACAATCACGGCCATGGCATAGTAGGGATAGAACTTCGCCACTTGCCTTTCCAGAGGAGTGGCATCGTCGTTCCTGCCAGTGATGATATCGATCAGGGTGTATCGCGAGCGCCAGGCAATGAAGGCAAAGTACAGGTGTATGAGTAGATTGAACCAGAAGCCGATTCGGGTTTCAAACCGTACCGCTCCCGGGATGTTCTGCAAGTCCGTGATCGACAGAGTGACACCCACCAGCAAGGCCACACTGACCAGGTTGTTGTGCAGGAAACGTGCGGCAGCGTCAGTGGTGTGAATCAACCGCAAATCGGAACGTCTGGGGGCCAGTGCAAAGGTCAGCACTACCGAAAACAGCCTGGGAATCAAAATGAGATTCCACAGCACGTGGTGCATGATGAAATGCACCTGCAGATCAGCGAGCATCTGCCTCAATACAATCTGGGTAACAATGATGAAAGCCAGCAGGCCGGATAGATCCAGAACAAACCTGATGCTCAACAGTTTCAGAATCTGCTTCAACGTCGGATCGGCCGATTGAGGCACATCAACGGTGGCACGCCATCGGCGTGTCAGTAACCGGACGAGATATTCGATGACCAGACCGGCGATGATCGCGAAGAGAAAGCTGATGAATAGCCCGGTAATGCCATTGGGTCCAAGGCGATCGACAAAGAGGCTGAAGATTTCGATCTGACCGGAAATCAGGGTGGGAAACGCACTGACCGCTGCTTGAATCGAAATCGGAATATTGGTTGTGATCAGGGTGAAAAGTCCGACCTCCTCGACCGCGGTGTCATCTTCGAGTTGTCTGGCTGCAACGATATCCAACTGTTGCAACAACAGTTCTCTGACCTCACTGTCAGACAATCTGGACACCAGCTCCCTGACCGCTGCGGGATTGTCCATGACGGGAAGCTCGGCCGTCGTCTGTTCATCAGCACCTGATGTCACAGAGAGCTGCTGAGCCTGCAAGGCAGAGCTTGTGCTGAACAGCAATAAAATACCGAACAGCACCATCGTATACCGAAAAATTCTCATGACTAGTGCGGTCAACCCTCATTCCTCGGTCTGGTTACCGGACAAGTGGCACAGAACATCTGCACCACACGCCCTCGAATGCAATAAACATGGCAGGCCATCCGGACAATGATGCCTGCACTGGAAATGATGTGCAATTGATGCCAGCTGTAACACTCACGTCTGCAGCGGTCTGAGCCCATTCCCTGTCAAGTCAGCAAACAGGTCTGCTGACCACTGTGACGAGAGAACCTGTAGGGATCGTCACCGATGTCATGGACTGTCGCTGGTGAGCTTCACTGATCAGGCGTATTGTGTGTATGAACGTCCAGAGAACTGTTCAACGGGAGTCTGTTACTGGAACACTACCAACATCGAATGAGGACCACACACCATGAAACGTCAACGCTACTACTTCATATCCGACGATCTTGACGATCTGGAACAGATCGAAATCGAGCTGATCGCTCAAGGTGTCTCTTCTCCGCAGATACATGTACTCAGTCGTGACAATGCCAGTGTGCAGCGGCATGAGAAACTGACTGGTGTTACCTCCTTGATGAAACGGGATCTGATGCATTCTGCCTTGATCGGCGCTGTTGCAGGTTTCGCATTGGCCATTCTTGTACTGCTCATCGCTGGCCTGGCTGGCTGGTCCTCCGGTGCAGCCGGTTGGACGCCCTTCATATTTCTCGCCTTCGCCGTCTTTGGAGCCATGACGTGGTTGGGTGGCTTGCGCGGAATCCAGACCCCGAACCATCATTTCCAACGCTTTCAATCCGTTCTGGATGAAGGCAGACATGTCTTCTTCATCGATCTTGAAGCAGAGGGCAAGACGGTATTGGACAAGATCTGCGCTGACCACCCACGCCTTGAACCCGCAGGTCTCGGCACTGCCACGCCAGACTGGATCCAGGCTTTCACCAGTGGCACGGATAAATGGTGGTACTGGCGGATGTGGAAGAACGTCTGATTGCACACCTCCGCTTTGATTCAAAGCTGGCAATGTGCACGCCACTTGCAATGATTGACCATCTACAAGCGGAACACGCGCCCTCGATTCAAGCACTCGACGTCCCATGGAATCTGCTCAGTTCGGAAGCCTTGTCTTCTTCCTGACCTGCCTGTTTTCTATCTCTGCTTGCACTGTGGTGGCCGATGTGGGCACAGTCAACCCGATACCTGTTGCCGCTACCAAGGTCTCGACATCGGAACCTGCGACTGCCAATCATTATCGGCCGCCTGTTGCAGTCAACTGGCAGCTTCAACTGCAAGGCGTAGCGAACACGGCTCATGACGCCGACCTCTATGTCGTGGATCTGTTCGATACGCCTGTATCGACGATTTCCGGGCTGCAGAAGCGCGGTGTCGCAGTCATCTGCTATTTCTCGGCTGGTACCCACGAGAAATGGCGCTCCGATGCCAATGAGTTCAGCGCATCTGACCTGGGGGACCCGCTTGAGGACTGGCCCGGCGAACGCTGGCTTGATGTCAGAAGCCGAAACGTCAGACGTATCATGGCAACTCGTCTGGACATGGCCCTTGCCAAAGGCTGTGACGGAGTTGATCCCGACAACGTGGATGGTTACAGCAATCAGACAGGGATCGAGCTGATGCGCAACGACCAACTGTCATACAACCGCTACCTCGCAGGTCAGGCTCATGCCAGAGGCCTGGCCATAGGTCTGAAAAACAGCGTCGGCCTTGCTGGTCAATTGATCGACGACTACGACTTCACGGTCAACGAATCCTGTGATCGCCATGATGAATGCGATGAACTGGACATTTTCATTCGCCAGGGTAAACCGGTACTGCACGTGGAGTATCGTCCGGAATTTCGCCTCAGGCCCAAGGTTTTCACCAAGTTTTGCCGTCATTTTCAGGACAAACGATTCAGCACCCTGGTCCTCCCGCGAGATCTGGACGACGACTACAGACTGAGCTGTCAGTAACAGGCTGCTCCTGGAACGAGAGCGCGCTTGTCGTTACCCGAGTAGACGAATGCTCTCCTCGGGTGTCATGCCTGTTCGAAGAAGGATTCATTGTTCAAATCCCCCTGCCCGGCAAGAAAGAGATATGCGCCAAGAAACTGAATAACAAACAGATTCTGTAACGTTGACGTACGTCTGATTATCGTTGAACAGCCATACCGGTGGAGCGTTACTTGCTCGGATTCCGGCCTAACCGAGGCGCCTACTGAACAGCGCCCACGCATGCCGGGCGTTCAATGATTGATAAAAAATGCACATGTGAAAGCATGGTTTCTCGTGGAAGGAATTCAGTGAGATTCCGCATCAGCCGAGCGATAGGTCTCGCGTTGATCATTCTGGGATTCCTGTCACATGCACATGCAGCCGTCGACGTGGACAGGATGTCATCCCCTACGATTCATGTCGCTAGTAGCGCCGGCTTCGTCGGAATGTACGCCGCTTACCAGATCACCAACAACAGCAGCTCGGACATCACGGATCTCTGGGTGGGTACCGAGAACTTCTCGGGATCGATTATCAGCACGGGGTCAGGGGAGGACGGCTTTGTATCACTTGGCCCTCTGGCTGTCGGTCAGACGACCACCGCATTCATCTACCTGCAAGCGAGTGCGGTAACCAGTGGAGAGACTCACGACGTTACCGTTTACAATGGTATTCCCTCGACTCTGGGTGGTACAGGAACGCAATTATTGGCAACGCCAGTAACTCTCGGAGGCTCCGGAGATGGCAGTGGCGTGCAGAATGGCTTCGCTGTTCAGTTCCTGCTCGATTCCATTGATACCGCTGGCAACAACGCCAGCACGGTTGATTCGATTGTCGTCAGCCCCGGAGCACCAGCACTCGGTAGTACCCTGTCAGTCACGGTGACTGGCAGCACAGGCAGCGCAGGTGGTGCCTTTGCGGCAACGCCGGCCGTTCTGTCCGATTGGCCAGCAGACAGCCTGCAGTTGGTCAGCACGTCAATCGAGATGTCCGGTGGTAATACTCTGAGTGCCTCCGACACACTCTATCTTTCCGGCCTCAACAGTGTGGACTCCAGCTATACGAGCACGTTCCGCTTCCTCGTAGCAGGGCCAAACACCGCGTCAAGTGCCATAGTTCCGGTCAACTACCACAGTAATCTCGGCATTCTCCAGCATACCGGAAATATCGACGCCAACTCATACCCACCCATTCAGCCAGTAGAGAATTTCGTCAGTATTGCTACAACTGTGGATCCGGCCATTCTGGACTCAGGTGGTGGAACCACAACCTATACCGTACAACTGAGCAACACCGGTGGTGCCGATGTTGAATTGCGGAGCATTCTCGAGAACCTGCCCAGACCTGTTACGGGATTCATCACTTACGTAAGCAACTCAGCCACTTTCAATGGCATCTCCTACCCTGACTCGAAACTGACCAGATCATCCAGATTGCACGATTGGGCAGGACCGTTTCTCGTTCCCGCGTCAACCACAGCGTCATTCACCTACGATGTGAGCTATAGCACAATCCCGGATGGCCCCTATGACAACAGGTCACTGGCCCGCATCGGGCTGACTCAAATCGATACCACGACAGATACGAGCGACGATGCAGCAGCTGTTGCGACCCTGGTCGTCGGCACACCACCCATCGACACCGATGGTGATGGAGTACTCGACCTGCTCGATGAAGATGATGACAATGATGGCATACCCGATGTCGATGAAACTGGCCTCGATACTGATTTCGACGGCATGAATGACTCGCTTGACATCGACTCTGACAATGACGGCATTGTCGACAACATCGAAGCCCAGACATTCTCGAACTACGTAGCACCAACCGGCATCGATACCGATGGTGACGGTCTGGATGACGCCTACGATCCGGATGATGGTGGCAGCGTTTTGATAATCGTGAACAGCGACGGCCTGGATCAAGCGGACTTCCGTGACACTGATAGTGATAATGACGGCGTTTCAGATCAAATCGAAGCCTACGACCTGAACGCTGACGGTATACCGGATGTCCTACCCGCGCCAGCCAATGCCGATGAAGATGGCGATGGTGTAAGCGATTAGTCCGATCCAACCGACAATGATGTCTGCCAGCCTTCCCGATTCGGCAATGGCTGCACGATCGATACCGATGCTGATGGTACTCCCGACAGTGTTGAAGGAGAGTTTTCCGATAGTGACAATGATGGCGCACCCGACTATCAGGAGTCCTCATCCACCGATACCGACGGTGATGGAGTACCCGATCAGTCTGACGCCAACAACAACAATGCCTGCCTGCCTTCGCAGTTCGGTAGCGGGTGTACCACCGATACGGATGCGGATGGAACGCCGGACAGTGTCGAAGGTGAATTCACCGACAGCGATGGTGATGGTACGCCGGATTATCTGGAATCCTCATCCGCCGATTCCGATGGTGACGGTGTAAACGACCAGGCTGACCCCACTGACACGCCTGCCGATCCCTGCCAGCCATCGCAATTCGGGGCCGGCTGTACCACCGACACGGACGGAGACGGCACACCCGATAGTGTCGAAGGCGAACTCACCGACAGCGATGGTGATGGCACTCCTGACTATCAGGAGTCCTCGTCCACGGACACCGACGGTGATGGTGTGTCTGATCAGGATGATCCGACCAATAATGATGCCTGCCTGCCTTCACAGTTCGGCAATGGGTGTTCGACTGATACCGATTCCGACGGCTCGCCCGATAGCGTTGAAGGACCGACGTCAGATAGTGACAATGATGGCACTCCCGATTATCAGGAGTCCTCCGTAAATGATACTGACGGTGACGGCGTACCCGATCAGTCTGACGCCAACAACAACAACGCTTGCTTGCCTTCGCAGTTCGGCACGGGCTGTACTACCGACACCGATGCTGATGGCACGCCGGATAGCGTCGAAGGAGAGTCGACTGACACTGATGGTGACGGCACGCCTGACTATCAGGAATCCTCATCTACCGATACCGACGGTGATGGTGTGTCTGATCAGGACGACCCGACCAATAATGATGCTTGTCTGCCTTCACAGTTCGGCACCGGCTGTACCACCGATACCGATTCAGATGGCATGCCCGACAGTGTAGAGGGGGAACTCACTGACACAGACGGTGATGGCACACCGGATTACCAGGAGTCCTCTTCCGCCGACACCGATGGTGATGGTGTATCCGATCAGGATGATCCGACCAATAATGATGCCTGTTTGCCCTCCCAGTTCGGCACGGGCTGTACTACCGACACCGATGCTGATGGCACGCCGGATAGCGTCGAAGGAGAGTCGACTGACACTGATGGTGACGGCACGCCTGACTATCAGGAATCCTCATCTACCGATACCGACGGTGATGGTGTGTCTGATCAGGACGACCCGACCAATAATGATGCTTGTCTGCCTTCACAGTTCGGCACCGGCTGTACCACCGATACCGATGCTGATGGCACGCCGGATAGCGTCGAAGGAGAGTCGACTGACACTGATGGTGACGGCACGCCTGACTATCAGGAATCCTCATCTACCGATACCGACGGTGATGGTGTGTCTGATCAGGACGATCCCACAAATAATGATGCTTGTCTGCCTTCACAGTTCGGCACCGGCTGTACCACCGATACCGATTCAGATGGCATGCCCGACAGTGTCGAAGGGGAATCGACTGACTCTGATGGTGACGGCATTCCCGACTATCAGGAATCCTCATCCACCGATACCGATGGTGACGGTGTGTCTGATCAGGACGATCCGACCAATAATGATGCCTGCCTGCCCTCTCAGTTCGGCACGGGCTGCACCACAGACACCGATGAAGATGGCACGCCCGACAGTGTCGAAGGGGAATCGACTGACACTGATGGTGACGGCACGCCCGACTATCAGGAGTCTTCATCCAGCGATACCGATGGTGATGGTGTGCCTGACCAGGACGACGCCACCAACGACGATGCTTGCCTGCCTTCGCAATTTGGTACCGGCTGTAATACCGATACTGACGAAGACGGTACCCCAGATAGCGTTGAAGGAGAATCAACCGATACCGATGGTGACGGAACGCCTGACTACGAGGAATCTTCCACTGTAGACACCGACGGTGACGGTGTATCCGATCAGGACGACCCGACCAATACTGATGCCTGTTTGCCCTCCCAATTCGGCACCGGCTGCGCCACAGACACTGACGAAGACGGTACGCCGGACAATGTCGAAGGCGAGTCGACTGACACTGATGGTGACGGCACACCGGACTACCAGGAGTCCTCTTCCACCGATACCGACGGTGACGGTGTGTCTGATCAGGACGACCCGACCAACGACGATGCCTGCCTGCCCTCCCAGTTCGGCACGGGCTGTACCACAGACACTGATGAAGATGGCACACCCGACAGTGTTGAGGGGGAGCTTACTGACACTGATGGTGACGGCACGCCTGATTACCAGGAATCTTCATCCACCGACACAGACGGTGATGGCGTATCAGACCAGGACGACCCCACCAACGACGATGCCTGCCTGCCCTCGCAGTTCGGCACGGGCTGTACCACAGACACCGATGAAGATGGCACACCCGACAGTGTTGAGGGAGAGCTTACGGATACCGATGGTGATGGCACCCCCGATTATCTGGAGTCAGCAACAGATGATACCGATGGTGATGGTGTACCTGATCAGAGAGATCTCAATGATAACGACAATTGCTCTCCAACAACCTTCGGCACTGGCTGTACAGCCGACTCCGATGGCGATCTGATCCCTGATGCCGAGGAAGGAAGATTCACTGATACCGATCTAGACGATGTTCCTGATTACCGCGATACCGATAGTGACAGTGATGGTATTTCGGATCGCTTCGAAACTTTTGAAGGTGCCCTGATCGATACTGACAGTGATGGCACCCCCGATTACAAGGACCTCGATTCGGACAACGATGGCATTGCCGATGTAGCCGAAGGCGCACTCGATACCGATGGCGATGGAACTGCCGACTTCAGGGATACCGATTCGGACAACGATGGCATACCTGAAACCATTGAAGGAGCTGTCGACTCTGACAGCGACGGTATACACGATTACCGTGATCTCGATTCGGATAATGACGGTATCCCTGACGCCACTGAAGCAGGATCAGACCCGAGCCATCCAATGGACAATGACCTTGATGGCGCCCGTGATTACATCGATCCGGACAGCGATGGCGATGGCATCAATGACAGTGTCGAAGCCGGTAGCGAACCCTTCGTTCAGCAAGACACCGATTCCGATGGTACGCCCGATTATCTGGATCTCGACTCGGATAACGACGGTATCCCTGATGCAGAGGAAGGCCTCGTCGATACCGATGGCGATGGAATACCCAACACGCTCGATCCGGATTCCAACAACGACGGCATTGCCGATAAACTGGCCGGCAACGGTGACCTGGATAATGACGGTATCGCCAACTACCTCGATGATGACATTGATGGCGACGGACTGGCGAATGCTACCGAAACTGCCGCCGATACCGATGGCGACGGCAATCCCAACTATCTGGACAGTGACAGCGACGACGATGGCATCACCGATATCATTGACGGTTCAGGTGATGCTGATGGTGATGGCAGCCCCAACTTCCTGGATATCGACAGCGATGGCGATGGCATTGGCGATGCCCTGGAGATGGGGTCCAACCCGACTGCACCGGTCGACTCGGATGCGGATGGTCAACCGGATTATCTGGACACGGACTCGGACGCCGATACCGTCCCCGACGCCATCGAAGGCATGGTGGACAGTGACGCCGATGGCCTGGCCGATTACCTTGACACCGATAGCGATGGCGATGGCATTGCCGATGCTCTCGAAAACAGCATCGACACAGACCTCGATGGCGCCGATGATCGCGTGGATCTCGACAGTGATGCCGATGGCATCAACGACTCGGTAGAGGTTGGGTCAGACTTGGCACATCCGCTGGACACTGACCAAGACGGCCTACCCGATTTTCGAGATCCGGACAGTGACAATGACGGAATCAGCGATGCCGACGAAGGGATTACCGACAGCGATGGCGACGGTATCCCCGATGCCAATGACCCGGACTCCAACAATGACGGCATTCCCGATTCATTCGGCCAGGGCGATGCCGACGGAGACGGCATACCCGACTATCTGGACAGCGATATCGACGGCGATGGCATTGCCAACATCAGCGAAAGTGGTGCCGGTCTGGATACCGACACCGATGGAGACAGCATTCCGGATTTCCTGGATTCGGATAGCGATGGCGATGGCATTCCTGATCGCATGGAAGGCATTCTCGATACCGATGGCGATGGCATACCCAATTTCATGGATATCGATTCGGATGGCGACACGCTTGCAGATTCACTGGAAGCCGGAAACAGTCCCGACTCACCCGTCGACACCGACGGCAACGGAGTCGCCGACTATCTGGATACCGATTCCGACGGAGATTCATTGCCTGATAGCCTGGAGGGCAATATGGACTCCGATGAAGACGGGCTCCCGGACTATCGAGACACGGACTCCGATAATGACGGTCTGCCGGATACCATTGAAGGCGCAGTTGATACCGACAATGATGGTATTCCCGATGTCGTGGACTGGGATTCGGATAACGATGGTATCCCGGATGCGATCGAAGCCGGCAGTTCTCCGGCAACACCTCAGGACAGTGATCAGGACGGCATTCCCGACATATCCGATCTGGACAGTGACAATGACGGAATACTCGACAGCCAGGAAGCCGGCAAGACGCCTTCGAACCCCAGAGACACCGACGGCGATGGTGTCATTGATGCACGAGACCTTGATAGCGATAACGATGGCTTGACTGATGCTCTGGAGGCTCGCAGCAATGACATCAACGATGATGCGGTGTTCGACGGAGCCGATGATATCAACGACAATCGCTTTAATGATGAGCTGCAATCGGTTCACTTGCCGGTTCAGGACTTCGATGCTGACGGAGTTCCCGATTATCGTGACCGCGATAGTGATAACGATGGTTTGTCGGATACGATGGAAACTCAGGGCACACTGGCGGACCGAAACCGTGACGGTATCGTCGACGGATTCTCGGATGCCAATGAAAATGGGTTGGATGACTCCCTGGAAAGCCGGTTCACACGCGTCGTACCCGACGATATCGACAACGACGGCTCTCCCAACTTTCGTGACATCGACTCCGATGGCGACGGCATTCTGGATCTCGTGGAAGCTGGAGGAGAAGATTTGAATAACGATGGAATCGTTGACAGCCTCGCCGACCAGGACCAGGACGGTATTCCAGATAGTGTGGATGTGGATTTCACGCTGGGCAACGATTCTGATGCCGACGGAATTGATGACAAGGCTGATTCGGACTTCAACCACGACTCACTCGATACCGATTCAGATGGCATCATCGACGATTTTGATCCGGATCTGGATGGCGACGGATTCGCCAACTACCAGAATGATGGTGCCGGTATCACAGGGGAATTACCGGACTCGGACAACAATGGTATTCCAGACTATGAGCAAGTCAACAGTCCGGATATTGCCTCGGCAACACCTGAACTCGTGATTCACACGGGTCTTTCCGGATCCGGTTGTTCCATCAAAGCCCGAACTACAGGATCCCCTGACCCGGTACTACCACTTCTGGCACTGATTGCCTTTGGCGTACTGATGACACGCCGAGGCACAACGTTGCAATCCGACTCGAACTCGGCAAGAGACGCCTTGCCGAGTATCGATGCCAGTCAATGACCCATGGCCCTGCCTGAGTAACTCGGCTACCTGCAGATTTTTTCCAGAGAACTATGCACCTGCTGCGACGGATTTTCTGGCCAACTCTGCGGCAGGATCAAAACAGACTTTCTCACCGAAACAGAGTGCTTGACTGTCCGTCGATCTCACCTGTTCGACACTCAGTAGAATCTCACCAGCGTCGGTATAATGAGCATTCGACTGACTGGCCATCCATTCATCGGGTGGCAGCAGCGTTGATGCACGATGAGTCACATTCCAGACGAAATAGTGATGAGGAATGGTGATTCGTGCGTTCAATCTGTCACGAACCTGAGCAACCTGCTCATAGCTCAGTACATGTTGCGAACCGTCGATCGGTAATAGTGCAATATCGATTTTACCCAGAGCATCCCAGACAGCCTGCGGTGGATTGGGTCGGTTGTCGCCCCAATGCAGGATACGTAAACCAGCCGTTTCGATGACAAGTATGGAGTTGTCAAACGATCGCCAGTTATCGGGAGGAACAGTTTCCATCGCTGTCAGCTTTCGCGTCAAGCCTGCCCAGTCATATACGCCATGTGTGGAGTCAGAGACGTGTTTGTCCGCAATACCTGAAATTACGGCATCAGCAAATTCGAACCGCCCAACCAGTCTGTCGATCAGCGTACTGGCATGCAGTGAATGCAGGTTGTCGTGATCGAAATGCGCATGTGTTGACAGGCCGATATCTACCTCGCAACGCGGAAAATCGTAGAGATACCAGTCCCAACCGCCCCAGGGTGGATTGCGCCACGGGTCGATCATCAACGACAAGCCGGCAGGCGTAGTGATTCGAAAGCAGGACCCACCAAAGTATGCCAACTTGATGGTTTTCGTTCCTGCTTCCTGCGATTGCTCTTCACTCTGGAGGGCAATCATCCGGTTGTTGTTTTCGCTCTGTTTCCAGGCCCAAAGTCCTTCCTTGCTGCGATCTCTCATGCTGTTTCTCGGGCTTGCCTCAGATGAGGGTGCGCTCTACCCCCTCTTCCATTTCTATCTGCAAGGCATCATTGAAGCGATTGAAAAAGCCGCACAAGGCAATTCGTAACGTCAACTCGACGATCTGCTCTTCACTGAAATGCTTTTTCAACTCGATGAAGACACCATCGCGCATTCTGTTGAAGTCATTGGTCACCTGCACCGCATAATCACGCACCAGCAGATCCACTTCATCGAACCCGTCTGGCGACTCGCTCAGAATGTCGCCAATGGCCTCCGCACTGAGGCCGTGTTCCAGAGCACGAGGAGCGTGGTGCGCGATACAGTATTCGCAGCGATTGATCGTGGACACCACGACCAGCGCAATCTCCAGATAACGCTTGGACAGAATCGCATCGTCATGCAACTCCAGAAGCAAGCCCATGATGTGCTTCAATGCCGCCGGGCGATGAGCAAACACACGCACCTGATTCAGAAACGGACCGTATTCCCGAGCATAACGCTCGTAAATCGGACGTACATCCTCCGGTACCTGCGAAACATCAACATCACTGACACGTGCCATTATTCAGACTCCTTGTTTCTGGTGCGGGGAGCGACAACGACTGCGCTCCCCGATTGCTTATCAGTATTCGAGGCGTTCGATGACAACATCTTCGCCATCACGAATCTCGGATAGCTGAAAATCTCGGCCCAAGACCATACCTTCTTCGTCGAATTCGATCGAGCCGGACGCTCCGGAGTAGTTGATCTCCTCGCCCGCACGCAACGCTGCCAGTCCATCTGCCAGATTGTAGACAGTCGTCTTGCCCTCACCGGTGGTCACCTCCCACACGGCTTTTGCAATGTCCGGCCCTGCCGTGCTACCAGCCTTTTCAATTGCCAGCAACAGGGTAGTCATTTGATCACGACCTGCTGTTCCAAACGGATGTTGCACGGAATCGGATTCATCAAGCCCGGCTTCCAGCAGGTATTCCTTGTAGGCAGACGAATTGATGGCGGGAACCGGAAATCCGTGGATGATCCCTTCTGCCGCTCCACCGATGGCCTCCTTGAACTGAGGTCCGGTGGCCAATGAGGTGGTAATGACCGTGCCTTCGTAGCCCTGACGATAGAGCTCCTTGTAGACAGCCGTGAAGTCGGTGACATAGGATGGAACGAACACAGCCTGTGGGTTCTTCTCGATCAGCTGAGTGACTTCCGAGCGGTAACTCGACTGCTGCGCATTGTAGTAGAACGGTTCGTTGAGCAGCGCATCCTCACCCACGATCTCGATGAAACCATCCATCATGGACCGGGTGAAGTCGTTGTTCAAAGCCATCAGACCATAGGTCTCGATGCCTCTGGACTTGACCAGTTCACCGATGGCACGCCCCCAGATTGGAGACAGTGGCTGGAAGTTGAACACCAGACCCTTCTCATCTGCTACCGGAATATCGGATGAAGAAGAGGTGCACATCTGTACGACATTGGCCGCCTGGCATTTGGGCATGACGCCCAGCGTCACGGATGAAGAGAACGTACCAACGATGGCGCACACGCCATTGACATTGATCAGCTTGTCAGCGGCCCGCACGGCGGTTTCGGGGTTGGTTTCGGAATTCTCCTGAAACAGGCGTACTTGCCTGCCGAGTATGCCACCAGCAGCATTGACGGCATCCACCACGCGTTTGTGTGCTGCGGTAATGTTAGGACCGAAGGGTGCGCCTCCGCCGGTATTGGGCGTCAGGGAACCAATGGCGATGTCACTCTCCTGAGCACGCAGGAATGAGGGAACCAGAAGCGCGGCAGTACTTGCTGCCAGGAAGCTACGGCGATTCATGTGAAAGCTCATCTTGTCTATCTCCTTTTCAGGTTATCCAGCGATATTGTCTTTTGTGTAGGTAAATTTCGGTTCTGGCAGCAACCCTCTTGGCCGCAGGCGCAAGGTGACAATCAGCAGCAGTCCGATGGTGATGATGCGCACTGAACTCATGGTTTCCGCATCCAGCCATGGCAGGACATCTCCGAAAAAGCGGGTGCCTTCCAGGAACATGATCACCGTCCCCGCACCGATCAGCAGACCTCGGTTGTTTCCTGCGCCACCGACAATCACTGACATCCAGATGAACATGGCCACCGTGGGCATGAAGACTTCCGGACTGATGTTCTGCGAATAATGCGCATACAGCGCACCCGCGAGCCCCATGAAACCGCCACCAATGGCGAAGATCTGAATGCGATGACGAAACACGTTCTTGCCCAGTACACCGGCCACCACATCATCTTCGCGTATGGCGCGCAAGGTACGCCCCATGGGAGCCTCGCGAATGCGCTCGCAGATCCAGTAGGTAATGGCGACGAAGAAGGCAACAAATGCCAGATAGAACACAGGGTAGTTCTCTGGTGCTACCAGCGATTGAAAGGGCTGAGCCTCGATGCGCAAGCCTCGTGGCCCCTCGGTGATCTGATCTTCGTTCAGCACAAGCAGCCGGATGACTTCACCGACTCCCAGCGTGACAATGGCAAGGAAGTCTTCTCGCAAGCGCATTGACAGCAGTGCCACCAGACCACCCGCGGCAAACCCCGCGGCTATGGCCATCGGAATGCTCAAACCGAGTGGCCAACCAGCCTTAGCCGACAGCAATCCCGACGTATAGGCACCCAACGCATAGAAGCCCGCAATCCCGAAATTGACCATGCCTGTCAACCCCCACTGCAGGTTCAAGGCCAGGGCAAGAATCATGAAAAAGCCAGCGTAGGTGGCCATTGATACCAGATATGCGCTCATTTCTTTATCTCAGCTGTGCCGAACAGACCCTGCGGCCGTAACAGCAGAAAGATGGCAATGATCACGAAACCGACCGCTATCTTGTAGGTCGATGGCAGAACCAGAATGGTCAGCTCCTCAGCCAGCCCCAGCAACAAGGCGCCGAGAATGGCCCCATAGGGGGACCCGATACCCCCCAGTATCGCGGCTGCGAAAATCGGGATGGTCAGATTCCAGCCCACAAGAGGTTCAATCACCAGATCCAGCCCTGCAAACACACCGGTCAACCCGAATATGGCACCGCACAGGACCGTGGTCAGTGCCGTGATTTTCGCTGCATCGACACCGCGGATGGCGGCCAGCATCGGGTTGTCTGCGACTGCCCGCATGGCACGGCCTGTACGCGTATGGCGGAGCAACACATGCAAGCCTGTCGCCAGCACCACAGCGCAGGCGATGATCTCTACCTGCTCCCTGGTGATCCGCGCACCCCAGAACTTCCAGGGCCGCTCCAGCGGAATATCGAATCCACGTACGTCGGCTGAAAAGAACAAACGCACCACACTCTCCAGAATCAGCGTCAGCGCAATCGACACGACCAGCAAAGTCACCGCGGACTGATCCTGCATGGGTTTGAACACCCATACATGGGCCAACCAAACGACGAATCCCGTGAAGAGCATGGCGCCAAGCGTTGCCAGAGGCAAAGGCAACCCCAGCGGAACATTGAAGGTATAGGCAGCGAATGCACCTACGGTGATGTAGCCACCGATGGCAAAGTTCGGAAACTTAAGAACACCAAACAGCAAGGAGAACGCCATTGCCGGCGGTGCTATCAAAGCGGCATTCACCAGAGCATTGACGAATATCTGCAGATTCATATACGCGACCCCAAATAGAGTTCGGAAACATCCGCCGAGTTCAACAGTTCCGATGCGGCCCCCTGCATGGCTATACGTCCAGCGGCCATGACAATCCCTTCGTGGGCGGTCTTCAATCCCTGCAGCGCATTCTGCTCCACCATGAGGATGGCGACACCTTCGGCGTTGACTCGACGAACCGTTTCGAACATCTCACCAACCATCAAGGGAGACAGCCCCGCTGACGGTTCATCAAGCAGCAGTACCTGTGGCTCCAGCATCAGGGCCATCCCGAAGGCCACCATCTGACGCTGGCCGCCCGACAGATTACCCGCCGGAACACGAGCCAGTGGTTTCAGATCGGGGAACATATCGTAGATCCTGTCGCGCGCTGCCTGTGTTCGTGCCTCATCCTGCCAACCGCCCATGGCCAGATTCTCGTGAGTCGTCAATGCGCGAAAGACATTGGCCTCCTGCGGAACGTAGGCCATGCCTGATCCAGCGACTCGTGCAGCTGGCAGACCCGCCATCTCGGCACCCGCTACGCGAATACTGCCATCCATAGCTGGCACTACACCGGCAATGGTTTTCAATAGTGTTGATTTCCCCGCACCATTTGGTCCGATGATGCACGTGATCTGTCCTGCTGACACTTGCAGGGAGATGTCATCACAGATTACCGTGCGCCCATAACCCGAGCGCAAGCCGGACACGTACAAGATTGCTTCAGTCAAGAAATACGCCTCCAAGATAAGCCTCGATGACACGCGGATCTTCCCTGATCTGTTCAAAAGGCCCTGCCGACAGATAACTTCCCTCCGTCATCACGACAACAGGATTACAGAGCTTGCCGATCAGATCCATGTCATGTTCGACGATCAGGAATGTCTTTCCGTAGTCGGAATTCAAGCGTCGGATCATGTCCATCAGGGTTCCCATCAATGCAGGGTTGACACCTGCTCCCGGCTCGTCCAGCAGGATCAGATCACATTCGATCATCAGTGTTCGAGCCAGCTCCAGCAGCTTCTTCTGGCCCCCGGACAGATCCGCAGCGTATTGGTCACGCAGTGGTGTCAGTGCTGCTATATCCATGACTTCCAGAGCACGCTCGTACACTCCATTGTCGGACTGTGCGACCGCTCTGGGCTTGGCAAACAATGGGAACAGCTGCTCGCCCAATTGCTGTTGCGGGGAGAGCATCAGATTTTCAAGTACCGTCAGTCGTCCGAATTCTCTGGACAACTGGAATGTTCTTATCATGCCCAGTCTGGCGCGCTTGTAAGGGGCCATTCGAGTCACATCCTGCCCCTTGTACAATACCTTGCCGGCTTGCGGACGTATGACACCACTCAACAGATTGAACAGCGTGGATTTCCCCGCGCCGTTCGGCCCTATCAGCCCCGTGATGGAACCTGTTTCAACTTCCAGCCCCATATCGCTGACGGCCTGAACACCGCCGAAACGTCGGGACAATCCACTGGCAGACAGCATGACGCTCATGCTACCGCCCTCTCGAGTCGATCGGTCAACAGCTGTGTCAACATCGCGCGAACGGCACGAGAGGCTGCCGGATTGGGTGAGAACATCTGCGCAACGCGTTGTCCACGCAAGGTTGAGGCAATGGTGGCAATCAAGGCATCACACTCCTTGTTCGACAAGCCGGCCTTGCCAAAGGCGCGACGACCCGCTGCGTTATAGCTCTTGAACATGCGTCCTACCCAGGAATCCAGATGGGCCTTGAGTTCCGGATTCCCGCGTGCTGCCAGGGTCATGTCAACCGTGACTGATACATGGGTTTCGGCCATGGCCCCATCCCATAGTGCATCGACAAACATCCTGGGGTCAGGCTTGTCTGGGTCACATTCCGCTCGCAGCGCATCGGTCGCGACAACGACGCCGTTCCACATTTCACCAGTGGCGTACATCACCAAGGCCACCTTGCTACTGAAGTGATGCAACATCGCACCGCGCGACACCCCGGCACGCTTTGCAATACTGGTAGTGGTCATGTTCACGAAACCCACCTCACTCATCAGAGCGATGGTTGCACGCCGTAAAGCGTCGATGGTTTCAGCTGAGCGCTCTGTCTGGGTTCGACGCACAACACCCTTGTCAGTACTGCCTTTTTCCGCCGTTTGCTGTTTCTCATCGGACATGGATGACTCGCTCTCTCATAGGCAACATATGACCTCAACTTACAAACAGCATTGATTGTTTGTTTGTGATGACTCAGTTCTACACGCTTTTTCGGAGAATTGGAAGGGGGGATTCTGCCGAGAAAGCGCCCTCTGAAGGACATTTGAGGAGACAGACCTTGCACAAGATTGCGCGATATCAGCTTGTATTGTCAGATAGAGTTGCGCGGCAGGAACTCACTGCAGTCATCAGTGCCCCGCAATGAAGCACAGGACCAACCAGAATGGTGCTGAAAAGTTGGCACGGTGACTTAGCTACGTGACAGCCGCGAATCGAGCCAACCGAAAAGGCATACCTGCCCCATGCAGACTATCAGCGCACCTCGTAACGAGCTTCTGCCCGCGGGCAGCGTCTCATCACTCAGGCGGACGGGAAACCACGAATTTCAACAGGGGTATGACCGGTGCCGAATGGCGCGCATCAGCCTGGTGCGGATTCCACGATGACCCCTGCTTGATTCGGTCATGCCAAATTGCGACGGGAGACAGCCCATACAGGTCGGTAACAGCGACTCGACTACTTCGTCGATACGGGTAAATGATCAGCAAAGAGCGCGACAATAAAATCTTGAATCTGTCGCCTTGGCCACAGATTACCGCCGCACCAGCCAACAATCGCTGCCTGAACGGCTCTCTTAAATGGATTGCAATTGCGGCTGCATTGCTGAATTCCAGGCAAGCTCACCTACGCGCAGTGTGATGGAATGAAACTCGAGCGCAAACGCTAAGGCTCTGCGCGGATGAATTGACGCCATGGCAACTGCGGTCGCTGAGGGCACCCCGGACCATTCACATACATTGCGCACGGCTTGGTCCAGTCGCAGGGCAGAACCTGCCAGGGAGGCGGCGCCGGGCTGCCTGACTGTGCCCTGCTCATCCAGAACCACCGGCATGCCAGCGAAGGAATAATTGCCGGGTGCGGCTCCCGCGGCAAGCACGGCATCTGTCACCAGAATACAACGATCATGAGTCTTGAGGCGCAACATCGCGGTCAAGGCGTTGGGCGACAGGTGTAATCCATCGGCGATGAAACAAGCCATCAAGCGAGGTTCAGCCAACTGTGCCAACAAGGTGTTTTCAACCTTGTGGAGTTGCTGCGGAAGCCCGTTACCCAGATGGGTCGACACGGTCAAACCCGCATTGACAGCCATTTCCACGTCCGCATATCCGGCCTGAGAATGGGCCATGGCAACGACAATTCCCATTGAACGAAACGTCCTGATTGCCTCGCAAGACCCGGCGCGTTCCGGTGCCAGTGTCAGCAGGAGAATCGGTTTATGCAGCTGCACTCCCAGACGCGAGACCAACGCCACATCAGGGTCGGTCATTGCTTCGTGAGGATGGCATCCACGGTAACCTTCAGCCGAATTCAGAAAGGGACCTTCCAGGTGATAACCAGGAACCATGGTGGCTCCGAACTTGCTGTTCGCGACTGCCGCATCCAACGCCAGAAATCGCTGTTCCAGCTCTTCGGGATGAGCCGTTATCAACGTTGGCAGACAGCCAGTCACTCCATCAGTCAACATGACCTCAAGCGCGTGATCGAGCCGCTCGGGTGTTATGGACGAGTCATTGAAATCGACTCCCGCATAGCCGTTGACTTGCAGATCGAACAGACCTTGGGATTTCATCATGTTGCCTTGGATCCATACATGATCTGCATGATTACATATATATGAACACTATGGTTTAATATCATTCGACGTATTTTAAGCTATTATCACCGAATAGCCGCTTCAGATATTCTATTTAGACCGATTTCGTTCAAATATCATGATGGCACTGGTCACCACGCACCCACCACACTTCTTTCCAAGCGAGACGAGCGCATGAGCCAGATAGAAGACCTGCAAGCGGTTTCCGAACTGGTACGCGCCGGGCTCGCAACCACTCGCCGGGAAATCCGCAAGGCACTGTCGCTTCGGTCTACCACCGTATCGGAACTGGTCGGCAATCTTGTCCATGCGGACGTACTGCGTGAGAACACAACGCCGCCAAGAGGTCGAGGCAGACCCGCCACGTCACTGAGTTTCAATCATCTGCGCCTGGCCGGCATCGTCATTGGTGTAGTGGATCGCACCCTGGTCGCCAATGCCGTCGACCTGACATACCGAGTCATCGGCAAGCAATCGATCACACCACCCCCTGATGCAGACAACAAGGCGATGGCTGACTGCATCCGCAAACTTGTCCACGCTACCGTGGAACAACTCCCCCAGGGGGTCGAGCTGAGCACCATCACGCTCTCCATTTCAGGCCTACTGAACAAGCCGGAATCACTATGGTGCTTCACCTCTCGCTGGCCAAAGCTCAAGAATCTGGACCTGAAAGAGGCCTTGTCGGACCAGCCTTGCAACATAGACATCATACGCAACCTGGATGCAGAGCTTTCCGGCATCCAGATAAATGAAAAACACCCGAAAAACGAAAATTCACTGCTGCTGCATTGGGGCGAGGGTATTGGTGCTTCATACAGCGCCGACGGTGTCATCGTCAACAAGAGCAGAGGCCGTTTCTGCGAGATTGGCCACTGGAGTCTCGGCAATGCTCAAGGCAAACCCTGCACCTGTGGTAACCACGATTGTCTCGAGACCGTTGCTGCACTCTGGGCCATAGGGGAAGAGCTCAAGAAGACGTTTCCTTCAATGGCCCTGAATGAAAACGATGTCGCCGACCAATTGAGCAAGGTCGACCCCATGCAATGCCCTGTCCTGACCGAAGGGTTGAAGCAAGTGCTGAGAATCACGACCAATCTGTGCAAACTGCTGTTTCCTGACCGAGTGATCCTGACGGGACCCTTCGTCCAGAACCCTCTGATCTTCAGCAAATTCATCATGGCTTTTGAGTCCGCATCACTACTCGACAATCAGGAGCGTATTCGAGTTTCTGTCAATTCAGAGAGCATGCAGGACGAGATCATAGGAGCCCTGCACCAACCACTGGAATCAGGGCTCCAGCAGTTGGTGGAATCTTCCTTACAACATGAACAACGCTGAAAAGGGCGTCTGCATCAATACAGTACAAGCTTGACCCCGGCGCGTCGAAAATTGTCTTTACGCTGACAACAGTGAGGCCGAGGCCTTGTCCAGATGCATGACCGTATCAGCGTGCTCTTGCACGATGGAGGCAGGAAAACGATTGCTGACCTCACCTTCCAGAGCATGCTTCACGGCACGCGCCTTGCGCTCGTCAGGTACTGACAGGATGATCTTGCTTGACGCCATTATCTGGCGAATGGACATTGATACCGCGCGCCGCGGCACCTCCTCCAGCGAAGCAAACCAGCCCTCGCCCATCTGTTGACGACGACAATCTTCATCCAGTTCGACAACGATATACGGTGATGTGGTTTCAAAATCGGCCGGTGGGTCATTGAAGGCCAGATGACAATTCTCGCCGATGCCGGCAAAGCAGACATCGATGGGCTCCTGCGCAATGCGCCGCCCCAGAGCGAGCACCTCAGCGTCCAGATCCTCTTCATCGGCATTGACCGGAATGAACTCCTTGAGCCCGGCCACGCGTTCGACGAAGCGCTCCTGCAGATAGCGACGGAAGCTCGCAGGGTGATCGACCCCAAGCCCCACATACTCGTCCAGATGGAAGACGGTGACACAGCTCCAGTTCACATCACACTCTACGAGCACATCGAGCATTTCAAACTGACTGGCGCCCGTTGCAACGATGATGGCAGCATGCCCTTTCTCTGCAATGGCCTCTCGTATTGCTGCCGCTCCTTCCTCCGCAGCATGCTTGCCAAGCGCCTGCTTGTCATTGTGTATCTGGACTCTCATGATTCTCCGATTGCTCAGTCGCCAAAAACAGGAATACTATTAACGAACCTGATAGTTCATAATTGATATCGACTTTATCATCATTCATGTTTACTCAGCATTTTTTTCAATTCTTATTTTGAACCATCAGCGTTCTTTAAGTTGACAGCTATTGGAGAATGACCGAATATTCCCGACAGGCTGCTTCGCCTTGTGAACAGATCTGACAAATCATGAAAAGTATTCGCCAAACTGCTCTCGGCGCACTGATTGCTGCTGCCATGGCCATCCCCCAGGTCAGCAACGCTGCTACCGTCTTGCGCCTGGCAGAAAACCAGCCTGAGTCCAATCCCGTGACGGTGGCCATGCACCACTTCGCCGATCTCGTGGAACAGTACTCGGAAGGTGAAGTGATCGTTCAGGTGTTTGCTGGCGCGCAATTGGGGCAAGAGCCTGAAACCATCGAACAGGCGCAGGTGGGCATCATCGACTTGACACGGGTCAACTCCGTGGTTCTGGCCAACGTCAGCCCATCAATGAGTGCCTTTACTCTGCCCTATGTATTCAGCGATTGGGATCACAAGTATCGTGTTCTCGATGGCGACATCGGCAAGGATGTACTGGAAGACCTGCATGATGTCGGCTTGATGGGATTCGGTTACATGGATGCAGGCGCGCGCTCCTTCTATACCGTCGAAGGCAAACCGGTAAAAAGCATCGAAGACCTGAAGGGCATGAAGATCCGTGTGCAACCCGCCCCTATCTCCATTCGCATGATGGAGCTGCTCGGCGCCGTACCCACTCCCATGAATTACGGTGAAGTCTATTCAGCTCTGCAATCCGGTGTCATCGACGGCGCAGAGAACGACTATGTCAGTTACCACACATCGGGACACTATGAGGTTGCACCCAACTATGTCGAAGATGCGCATCTCAGCCCGCCTGCCTTGCTGCTGATGAACAAGGCAAAGTTCGACTCCCTCGCGCCAGAACTGCAGGATGTGCTCATCAAGGCTGGTCACGAAGCAGCCCTGTACGAGCGCGAGATCATGCGAGAGGCCAACACCAAGGCACGTGAAACCGTGGAAGCCGATGGCGCAACCGTTCAGGAGATCGACAACGGTCCTTTCCAGGAAGCCGTCCAACCGATCTACGACGAGTTTCCAGAGCTTGCACCGCTGCTCGAGCGCATCAAGGCAGCTCGCTGATACCTTGTAGTCAGCGTCACGAACCAGACCATAGCGGGCAATAGACACGATGAATGAGAAGGTGGCGAGCTGGCGCAGCATTTTGCGCCTCTGGATCGACCGGCTCAACGCCGTCGCCGCCCTGGTCTGCCATGGGCTGCTTGTGATCATCACGACGATCACGGTGGCCCAGGTTTTCCTTCGTTTTGTCCTCAACTCGCCAACCAGCTGGTCTGAGGAAGTCGCGCTGCTTTGCCTGATCTGGTTTGGCCTGCTTGCCGTGGCTATCGGCATCCGCCGACATGAGCACGTGGCCATTACCTTCTTTCGCGATTTGCTACCCGGGCCACTGGCCACCGCTCTGGACATCCTTGCGCAACTGGCGATGGGGTATTTCATGTTCACGGTCATGCTTCATGCCAGCGACCTGATCAAGCTGGTGGGCATTCAGGCACTGCCAGCTTCATCGCTGCCCAAATCCCTGTTGTACTTTCCGACCATCGTCGGAGGCACTCTGGGCACCCTGAACGCAGCAGCCAATCTGCTCCTGGGCGATATTCGCCCTGAACCTCTGGACTCGACGGAAGCATCCAATGCCAATTGACACACTTGGCATATCGCTCCTGCTGGGGCTGTTCGTTGCACTCATGCTGCTTCGAGTACCCGTGGCTTTTGCCCTGGGCCTTTCCTCACTGGCGACCGCGCACTACCTGAACCTGCCGATGCTGATGATTGCGCAACGCATGGTCAACGGGCTCAATTCCTTTACCTTTCTGGCCGTGCCGTTCTTCATTCTGGTTGGCAACATCATGACGGAAGGTGGCATCTCGGATCGGCTGGTACGCCTTGCCGATGTTCTGGTCGGGCGAATGCGTGGCGGCCTGGCTCAAGGCAACGTTGTTGCCAGCACACTGTTCGGCGGTATCTCCGGCTCCTCTGTGGCGGATGTTGCCTCTGTGGGATCCTTCCTCATCCCTGCCATGAAACGCAGTGGCTACCCTGCCGGCTATTCGGTCTCGGTCACCGTCACCTCGTCAGTCCAGGGCGTGTTGATTCCGCCAAGCCAGAACATGATCTTCTACTCTCTGGCTGCCGGCGGCTTGCCCATCTCTACCCTCTTCCTGGCAGGCTATGTACCCGGGCTGCTGCTGGGCCTGTCACTGATGATCATCTGCTACGTGATGGCGCGCAAACACGGGCACCCCCTGGGTGGCAACTATACGCGACGTGAAGCGCTTGCTGTCATCGCTGACGCCGCCATTGGACTATTCACCATCGTGATCATCATCGGTGGCATTCTGACTGGCGTATTCACCGCAACGGAATCCGCTGCCGTCGCTGTCGTCTATGCCTTGCTGGTCACCCTGTTCTGGTATCGCAGCCTGACCCTCAAAGCGGTTGGGCGCATCTTCTCGACCACACTCACCACCCTGGCCATGGTCACAGCCATCATCATGACCTCTTCGGTGTTCGGCTTTCTACTCTCCTACCTTCGAGTGCCGGATTTCCTGACACAGGCCATTTTTGCCGTGTCTGACGACCGAATCTTCGTGTTGCTCGCCGTCAACGTATTGCTGCTGATACTCGGCATGCTAATGGACATGGGCATCCTGATCTTGCTTCTGACCCCGATATTGCTTCCTATTGTCATACAGGTCGGTGTTGACCCCATCCACTTTGGCATCATCATGATCCTGAACCTCGGCATCGGGCTCTGCACACCACCCGTCGGTACGTCCCTGTTGGTTGGCGCCGGCATTGGCAGAATCAGCCTGGAGAAAACCGTTCGGAGCCTGCTGCCATTCTATGCCGCGATGGTTATCGTGTTGTTGCTGGTGACCTACATTCCGGCATTTTCACTTACGCTGCCTGCGCTGTTGCGCTGAGTCTCTTTTTTGCTGGGAAGGAAGGTCGAGTCTGCTGAGCGCTGCAGCTGGCCCGTGTGCTGAATCACCTCCTCACCCAATGTCAGAGGCAAGCATCTGCTGCCGCTGACTCTTCTCATTCTTTTCTCCTCTTGACTTATGACATATGTCAGGACATCATGATTGCGCACGGTCACTCACCATCACCACGATTCACCTGGGCCAGTGCAACGAGGAGACAGTCAATGAAATTGCGAAAGCTTGCCGGCATTACGGCATCCCTGGTGCTCGCCCTGAGCGGCGGACTCAACAGCAGCATGGCCATGGCGGACTGGCCGGAACGCCCCGTCACCATCATCGTGCCCTGGTCTGCCGGCGGTGGTACCGATGCCACGGCCAGAGCCGTTGCACAACAGCTGGAAGAGCGTCTGGGCCAGCCCTTCAATGTGGTCAACCGAACCGGTGGCGGTGGCCTTGTCGGACACATCACCATCGCCAATGCCGCACCGGATGGCTACACGCTCGGCGTCATCACCATTGAAACCACCATGTACGACGCCCAGGGCATTCCCGGCGCCACCCCCGAGAACTTCACTCTCATTGGCCGCTTCAACGCCGATGCCATTGGCGTGAACGTGCGCGCCGACGCGCCTTACGACACGGTGGAAGAACTGGTGGAAGCCGTCAAGGCGGATCCCGGCAGCATCAAGGCATCGGGCGCCAACCGTGGCGGACTGTCCCACCTGGCCTGGGCAGGATTATTGAACTCACTGGACATCGACCCGGAAGCCAGCCCCTGGGTAGCCTCCGATGGTTCCGCTCCGGCCATGCAGCAACTCGCCGCCGATGCCATTCAAGTGGTCTCCACCTCCCCCTCCGAAGCCCGCTCTCTGGTGGAAGCCGGCGAAGCCAAATCACTGGCCCTGCTATCCAACGAACGCAGTGCGGCCTACCCGGATCTGCCGACTACCACCTAGACCTTTGACATCAACTGGTCACCACTGCCGTTCAGAGGCATGGCAGGCCCCGCCGGTTTGCCTGAAGAGGTCAGCGCCAAACTGGAATCCGAGCTCAAGGCCATCACCGAAGATGCCAAGTTCATCGAGTTCATGCAGTCACGCGGCTTCTCCATTGCCTATCAGGATTCTGCAGGCTTCACCGAGACCGTCATGAATTCACGCGACGGCCTGGTGAGTGCCATGAAGTCCGTCGGCCTTGCCAAAACCAACTGATAGCCAGGCCAGCGACACAACACCATGGTTATCAACGAACGTGTGCAGGGCATTCTGCTCTGCCTGTTTGCAGCGCTGATCATCTGGCAGGCCGGGGAGCTATCCAGCGTCCCCGGCACCACCTATGGCCCGGGGCTGCTGCCCACCATGGGTGGTGTCGCCCTGCTGTATCTCGGTGCCCACATCTTCTGGAAGGCGCACCGAGCGCAGTGCAAACAGCCACTGATTGACTGGCGCGCCTGGAGTAACAAGGGCAGCCTGCGCATCGCCGCCCTGTGGACCTTCGCCGGTGTCGCGGCCGGTTTCTACTTGATGCCTGCCATCGGCTTTCTGCTGTACGGCGCTGTGTTCATGATGGGCCTGATGCTGATCATGGGCGGCAGGCTCCTGACTACCCTGATCATCAGCACCGTCACGCTCGGTGCGGCCTACTACCTGTTCACCCAAGTGTTCTACGTGCCCCTGCCCAGGGGCTCATTACCACTTCCGTGGTGAACCCGCACTGATCCCATGGACCTGAACACCTACATTGCCGCCGCCAGCATCGTCCTGGACTGGCCTGTCCTCGCCGCGATTGTGGCAGGCGCAGTTTACGGCTTCATGGTCGGCGCCATTCCCGGCCTCACCGCCACCATGGCGACCGCCTTGCTGGTGCCCGTGACCTTCTTTCTGGCTCCGGTGCCAGCCATTGCACTGATCGTATCCACCACCGCCATGGCCATCACCGCCGGTGATATTCCGGGCACCTTGCTGCGTATTCCCGGCACCCCCGCCTCCGCCGCCTACGTGGATGAATCCTACGCCCTGACCCTGAAAGGCAAGGCCGAAGTGGCGCTGAACATCAGCATCATGTTCTCGGCACTGGGCGGCATATTCGGCGCGATATTCCTGCTCATTACAGGCCCCTTGCTCGCCAAGGTGGCGCTGAATTTTTCCAGCTTCGAATTCTTCTGGCTGGCCATGCTCGGGCTGATGACGTCCGCCCTGGTGAGTTCTTCCGGCCCCGTCAAAGGCTATGTGTCTCTGGTGCTGGGCATACTGGTTTCCACCGTCGGCCTCGACATTACCAGCGGCCAGCCGCGCTTCACTTATGGTGTAGTGGAACTCTATGGCGGCATCAGCTTCATTCCGGTGATGATCGGCATGTTTGCCTTTGCCGAGATACTGCGCGGGTTTTCATCCACTGCTGCCTATCCGCCTGCACCAGAGACCTCGGCCTTTCGGCCCTTTCATGGCATGGGCGGCCTGCTACGCAAGTACAAGTGGAGCTACCTGAGAGGCGCAAGTCTTGGCACGTCCATCGGCGCCCTGCCGGGTGTCGGTGGTGATATCGCTGCCTGGATTGCCTATGGCATGAGCCGCCGGTTTTCGAAGACGCCGGAGAAGTTCGGCACCGGGCATGAAGAAGGCCTGGTGGAAGCCAGTTCCTCGAACAATGCCGGCCTCTCCAGCGCCTGGATACCGGCCATGGTCTTCGGCATACCGGGCGACGCCATCACGGCCATTGCCGTTGGTGTGCTCTACATGAAGGGGCTGAACCCCGGGCCTCGGCTATTCACCGAGAACCCGGCCATGCCCACGGCCATCATCTTCACCTTCTTCATCGCCAATCTGCTGCTGTTCCCCATTGGCTATCTCGCGATCAAGGGGGCACGACATGTCTTGTCCATCCGCCGTTGCTACATCGTGCCGGTGGTGCTGATCTTCTGCATTCTCGGCTCCTTTGCCATCAACAACACCCTGTTCGGTGTCGGCATCATGTTCGCCGCAGGCCTGGCTGGATACATTCTGGAAGAGAACGGCTTCCCCATTGCGCCGATCATCCTCGGCATTGTGCTGGGCCCGGTGCTGGAGAGAAATTTCATCATGTCCATGCAGATTGTCGACGGGAAGCTCACCGGCTTCTTCGACCGTCCCATCGCCGCCTGCATTGGCACGGTCGTGATCATTCTGCTGCTGGTGCCCATCGTGCGAAAGCTGCGCCAATCCACCTCCTCACCCAACCCTATTTGAATCGAGACAACAGGAAGAGAATCAATGAGTAATGTATTCAGTGTGGAAGGCAAGACGGCTGTGGTCACCGGTGGGCTGGGGCAGCTTGGCACACAGTTCAGCAAATCCCTGGCAGAAGCTGGTGCCCGAGTAGCCATCTACAGCCGCCGCCCCTTCTCACAGGAACAGATAGAGGAGAAGTTCCCGGGACTCGGCGACAGGATTCGTGTGTATGAAGCCAGCGTCACCGACAAAGGACAACTGCAGGCGGCCACCGCACAACTGATGTCCGACTGGGGCGCGCCACAGATACTGGTGAACAATGCCGGTATCGATTCCAAGCCCGACGGCTCTGCCGAGCAGAATGCACCGTTTGAAGACTACCCACAGAAGTACTGGGACGAGATCATCGATACCAACCTCACCGGCGTCATGCTGACCAGCCAGGTGGTGGGCACCGAGATGGCCAAGGCGCAGGCAGGCTCCATCATCAACATCGGCTCCATCTATGGTCTGGTATCGCCCAACCAGGCCCTGTATGCCTACCGCGAAGAACGCGATGGTGTGCCATTCATCAAGGCGGTGTCGTATGCGGCGTCAAAGTCTGCTTTAATCAATCTGACTCGGTATCTGGCCACCTACTGGGCACCGAAGAAGGTGCGCACCAACCTCATCTCCTTTGGTGGCGTGAAGACTGCCAGTTTCGACAAGGAATTCATTGATGCCTTCCTCGAACGCGTGCCCATGGCCAGACAGGCCGAGCTGGACGAATACAATGGCGTTGTCCAGTTTCTGGCGTCGGATGCCTCCTCCTATATGACAGGCTCCAACGTCGTCGTCGATGGCGGCTTTACCGCCTGGTGAGAAAACCCGAAACAATCATGCAAACACGGCCCAAACTGCACATCACTCTGGCGGAAGATCTGGAGTCGCGCATTCTCTCCGGTGAAATCAATATCGGTGACCGACTGCCGGCTGAAGGCGAGATTGCCCGCGAGTACGGTATCAGCACGCGCTCGGTCAGAGAAGGCATCCAGATTCTCGAGATCAAGGGCCTGGTGCAGCGTCGGCACGGAGAGCGGACCCTGGTGGTTCGCTCCGATGTGGAGAATTTCCTGGGGGCGCTGTCCACCACTGTACGGCAGCACCTGTCGAGCGATCCGGATGCGTTCTTTCAGCTGATGGACGTTCGACGCATGATTGAAGTGGAAGCCGCCAGCACCCTGTGCGCACTGGAAGAGCGGGATCTGCAGGGTATCGAGGATGCACTGGCCCGCATGAATGACTGCGCGAAGAAGAAGAGCTTTGCCGACTTCACGACAGCCGATGCCGAATTCCACCGGGAATTGGTGAAGGCCACCGGCAATGACATTCTCTACCTGCTCTACAACAATCTGTACGGCCTGATTACAGAGGTCATCAAGGTATCCAGCCGGATACCCAAGAAGACCCTGACCGTGGCCTGCCGGGAACACACCGAGATATTCGACGCCATCGTCAGCCGCGACAAGCTTGTCTCCCGACGAACGATGAAAGCTCATATTGACAATAGCAGCGGCTACCTGCTGGCCGCCCTTCAGAAATCTGACACCACCGACAACACCGATGACAAATAAATTCGATTACTCCGACACTGACTGGGACTCGATAAAGCGACTGCAGAAGTGGTACTCCGGCGACATCCACGACAGCATGGAATCGCTTGGCCTGTGGGGCTATCTGGAAGGCATCTCGCTACAGGGACACCTTGAAGCCGGCGCCGTCATCTGCGGCCCCGCCGTCACCGTGCTGTTTGAATGCAGCGATCGCAAGGGCGAGCCACAGGATGTTTACCACAATGCCATTGACAACGCGCCCGAAGGTGGCGTGATGGTGGTGGATGCGTCCTGTGCCGATGGAGCTTGCAGTGGTGAACTGATGTCCACAGGTGCCAAGGTTCGAGGACTGCAGGCTACTGTGGTCAATAGCACTGTGCGTGATTTGGCTCAGGTGCGCAGCCTTGGATATCCGCTGTTTGGTACGCACCCTAGCCCGGTTGGGGTCACTGGGAAGAAGGAGCCGAAGTATTCTCAGGTGCCGCTTACGTTAGGCAAGGTGACCGTCAACCCTGGCGATATTATCTTCGGTGACATCGATGGTGTGGTTGTTATAGCCAAGGATCATGTCAAGGCTGTGGCTGATGCGGCGGACAGTCTTGGCGAGAATGAGCATCAGGCGCGAGAGCGGCTGTTGACTGGGGAGAAGTTGCAGTCTGTTTGGCCTGTGGCTTAGCAGTTAACATCCGGCCTGGGTCAGGGATGACCGGGTTGTGCACATATATAGTGCATTTTATGGTAGAAATGTGGGTATACCTAATACCAGCTAGCGGGTTTACGTCATGATGACAGGTTGTGATTTTGTTTATCGAGTTGCGCAGCGAGTGTTGATCACGGAGGCTGTGCTGCCCCTACAGTCGTGTAGAACATCCGGCTCGTGTAGGTACCCGCGTACGACGCCGCCATCTGGCTAGGCTCCGCGCTTTTCTAACGTCGTAGAATGCCTTGAAGATATCAATACAGGCTGACCTACGAATTCTTGATTTAGAATTATCGAGTTTTCGCTGCTGAGTATGCTGTTGCGTGGTTAAGATATTCTGTGTAGACGAGTTCTTGCGAGGTGCTTGAGAATGGCATGCCGCTACGTAGAGTTTTTTAAAGCATAGCTTTGACCTTGTCTCTGTCAATCTGCCTACATGCATCCCAGCTAATCCCGAGTCGGTAAAATTCACCCCATTGATATTTTGATACTTGGGTGGGAATGTGCGATATTTAACATCACGCACTTAGAATGCTCGCTCCCATTGAGGCTAAATAACTTGGATTGTCCTAACTTCCGACTCAGGGTTACTCTGATACGCTCTACTCCGTATAGCCACTACTTTATGGAATCACTGATAAAGCAATGCGAGTGATAGAGAATAGCGAATGCATACCTGATTCAGAATAATACTTGGTCGATTTTCTAGCAAATCCCTTAGAAACATAATCACAGTTCTATTTCCAATTACCTTATTTCATAGAGAACTGATAAATGAGCCCGATTCAGCAGATTACCATTCATCTGGAAGGCGTCGGTACTGTCCTTAAAAGCAGACGATTCCAGGTCCCAACATATCAACGAGGATATGCATGGGAAGCTGAACATGTCGAGGCGCTACTTGCCGACATTTCGGATGCCATCACGAGCAAGGAAAAAGAATACTTTCTTGGATCAATGGTAGTAACCTCTGCGAATAGTAAGAGGCTAGAGGTCGTCGATGGGCAACAGAGGCTCACCACAGTAAGCCTGATAATTCTTGCTATAAAAGAAAAATTCCTTCAAGACAAAGATCACGATGTCGTTGCATCCCTAAACACAGATTTTCTAGCAAGCAGCGACCGCAGAACTAAAGAGCGCGAACCCAAGTTAATTTTGAACGAAGTAGACAACGAAATCTATCAAGATCTGATTGAAGACTACGACGCTACTATCAATAAAAAAGGAGTTCGGCGCCCTTCTCACAAGCGTCTAATTGCAGCGGCCAAGCAATGCTCCGCATATATACAAAAAGTATGCTTAAACTCAAAAGATTCGGAAGAAGATCTTCATACGTGGTTAGATTATATTGAAAAACAGTTAAAAATTATTGTTGTAATAGCGCCTGACGACAGTAATGCGTTCGTAATTTTTGAGACTCTTAATGACAGAGGACTAGACCTGGCCATATCTGATCTAGTGAAAAATTATCTTTTTCACAAATCTAGCGAAAAAATAGAAGAAACAAAAAATCGATGGCTTTCGATGGTATCGACTCTTGAGAGCGCGACAGACGATCCCTTAATTGTTGCATATATACGTCATTTCTCTATGGCAAAGTATGGATTGATACGAGAGAAAGACTTGTTTTCTCTATTGAAGAAAAAAATTACTAGTAAAAGAGGAGCTTTAAACTATTCAACTGAGCTGGCTGATAGTGTTAGAGGATATTCAGCCCTGATTAATACTGATCACGATTTTTGGAATACGTTTCCCACAGGGACATCTGCGTCAGTTGCTACATTCAATTTATTGGGAATGACTCAAATAAGGCCACTTTTGTTAGCCATACTTGATAGTTTTACGTCAAAGCAGGTGGCAATGGCATTCAAAAGTCTTGTTGCAGTTGCGGTTAGATATCAACTTGTGGGCGGTGTAGGTGGTGGTACTTTGGAGAGGCTGTACTCTGAAACTGCAAAAGCGATTACAGAAGGAAAGATAACTAAGTCATTGGAGGTAATTTCAGAACTGAAAACCGTTCCAAGCGACAGCGCTTTTGAGGCAGCGTTTGCATACGCAACAGTTTCAAAACCAAAAGTGGCTAGATATTTTCTTAGAGAATTGGAAATAGCTAAATCACATCTCGCGGACGATATTATCCCAGATATTGATCCAACTAAGGTTAACCTAGAGCATGTGTTACCTCAGTCTCCAGCTGATGGGTGGAAGGATTTTGACGAAGAGGAATGGAGGACCTATCACAAGCGTTTGGGGAATATGGCTATAATGTCGTCTGGTTCTAATAGTGATATTGGCAATGCCAGTTTTTCGAAAAAGAAGAGTGCCTATAAAGATTCTTCATTTTATTTCACGGAACAATTGTCTTCATCGCCTGAATGGACTAAAGATAAAATAGAATCGCGTCAGAAGGAAATGGCGCAAGTGGCGGTTAAACACTGGAAGCCATAATATATGTAAGTGCACGACCATATAATAAAGAGATAATCACAAATAACGTTGAACCTGAAGCTTACCACCGGAACGCAATCATGAGTTCCTCTGGACACGCTCCGACGGCAAGTTCAGGTGGTCGCCGGAGTTAGGTTTCTAAAAAACTTTCCATTGGGTCAAAGAACATTACCCAGCATGGTCTTCTAGGAGCAAGCTCTGATTCCTAATACAATGTCATCATTACCAAGACGTTGACACGCTTCACATGTATAGTTTTCTGCTATGCCATATTATTTCTAATATCGCTTACTTGCACGGAGCAGACGAGTGCCCGACAGACTAAAACTTACAAAGAATGCTCAGTTCTTTCGAATCGACGAGCGCGTCTCGAATGAAATTATTCAGGACGTTTTGGATGCTGCTACAGAAAATATTGCCCCCGATGGCGAACTCATAATAGATAATTTCCGTGAAGAAATATACGTTGAAAAATTCGATTTGAATTTTACTTATTCTATCAAAGCGTATCCTTCGTATCGACCAGTCTATTTCTTGGATGATATTTATTCAGACACTATACATGCATTCATCCTGATCATTGAAATTGGAGACTATATTGCGATTTTGCGAAAGAGCTGCTCAAGCGTATTCGAGGTTCTAGAAAACCACTTCACGCTAATTGGTAGTGGTGAATTCTCATCAATGTTCGCAGATGAAAATGTAGAGTTTCAGAAACTAGCGCTCCGAAATATGACTGTATCAGACCGTGCTATGAGGTCAAGATCATATGAAGCAGCTAGCTTGAAAGGACTTCTCTCTACTCATTCAGCTGGCCGCTCGATTCCGTATTACTATAAATTGAGACAAGGTGCGGTGACAAAGTCCATATCAGGCACTGGCCGCGTAGTTGAGACATCTGTTAGGGCGCCACTTGAAGAAATCGGGGCTTGGGTGAAAGAACAAATCTTGCAAATTGAGTCTACAAATACTTCCAACTTTCTCGATGCCTTCGCTAGTAAGATTGAACTCCACGAGGTTCTAGGTGTTACAGCACCCAACGCCATACTAATTGAGTGCACATCCCTATTTGAACGGATTAAAAAAGACAATCTGCTTATAAAATACAAGACAAAATCGGGTCGAATAGTTGGGGTAAAAAATCGAGATGTGAAAAAAATTGAGAATGCTCTTGAAAAGGTCTACGAAATTGATTCTGACTACAGCGTGATGGATAGCGATGGTCGCTCGAAGATACGTGTGAACAAGAAAACACTCACCATTCAATCCCCGTTGCTTTCAAAGCTTAAGCTTCAAGAAAATGGTAAATTCGTGACTCTTCAGAAGTTCATTGTAAGGAATGGCTTTTATAGCATTAGTTTTGATGACCCAAAATACATGTATTTTATGGGGTCTTGTTTTGAAGATTCATCCGGTGTGTCAGAGATAGATAGCATTCTCGAAATGCTAACTCCTGTAGATGGCATCTCAAGTGTTAGTTCAGAGAAAGGTAAGCCTACTTCCATTTCAGTTAACTTCAGAAAAGGCTCAATGTTCAAACTGGTTGAGTCAATTCATCGTTCCGATGATTACATATTTTGTGACGATCTAGGTGACGAGTGGGCGGATCATATAACTTTTAGCAAGAAAAATTCAAACATATGCTTCATCCACTCAAAGCATGGAGATCCAAGTACATCCGCTAGCAACTTGCATGATGTTGTAGGTCAGGGAATCAAGAATCTCGGCAACATGTACTTCGATGCTGCTTCTATAAACAAGAAGGTCAATGCAATGCTTCGATCCAAATATAGCTTAGGCGGGGTACAAACTAACATATCACGAATTCGGAGAGGAAATGCTAATCGATTCGAGGCATATGCTAGTAACTTGCTTAAAGACTACAAGCTAAATAGAAGTTGTGTTCTTAGTTGTTCATTTATATCAAAATCGCAAGTGGCCATGGAGTTTGAAAAAATAAAGAACGGTCGCAATGTGCGTGGAAACGTTATTCAATTGTTATGGATATTATCCTCATTCGCGCACGCGGCAAAAGAAATGAACATAAGGCCTATTATATATTGCGCCGAGTAATATAATAGGAAACTGTAAATAGCAAGAGAACTTCCTGCCTACAAGAATAGTTAACTACCCGCTCATCAATTAAACCGGATTAGCAAGATTGTCTGGGATATGAGTGGGTGCTTATATAATTTGAAACGCAACCCGAAGAAAGCGTTGAACCTGTCATTTTACAAAACCTCCCAACACTGCCGCTCTAATCGGCTTGTGTAAAATGCACGTTAACGCTACTGTTATACGCCTCAGAGAGCTTCTGACATTATTAATAAATGACAAAGATATCATTCAATGTAGACACGAGGCTCGCGAAGCTCCTCTCCCAGAATTATCGATCAAGCGAGCGCGCTATTAAGGAGCTTGTGGACAACGCTTGGGATGCAGATTCTGAAGAAGTCATAGTTACTCTACCTCAAGCAATGACTGATGAATTAATCGTGGTGGAAGATAACGGCTCTGGAATGACTGAAGAAGAAATTCTAAGAGAATATCTTCATATCGCAAGTGATCGTCGGAAAAGGCGCGGAGATCTCACGCAAAAAAAACATCGAAAAGTAAAAGGAAAAAAAGGAATTGGAAAGTTCGCCGGATTAATGGCCGCTAACTCTATGTTGGTTGAAACATGGGCGAGAGGAAAAAAATGTCAATTTTCTATCAGCACATCCGCACTCGAGTCAATTGACAGTATCGAGCGTCTACCAATTGAAATGGACATCAGTGACTGCCTTTCGGAAAAGCACGGCACGCGTATTTCTCTTACGAGTCTACATCAACATATGGCGTTTCCTCAGCCTGAGAAGTTTCGGCAAATATTGCTTCAAGAATATGGCCGAGAAGACGATTTCAACATATTTGTCAATGACAAAGAATTAGATATTGATGATGTAATTGGAACCTACACATCACACGCCCAAAATTTACCTGATGTCGGAGATGTGAATCTGCGTTTTACCGTATCAAATCAAAAGGGCAAACTAAAACAGCCGGGGATATCTATTCGGGTGGGGGGAAAGATCGTTGGAAAGCCAGGCTTCTTTGGCCTTGATGAGGCAGACGACTTCCCTAAGAAGTTGCTTGCAAAAATTTACGGCGAAGTGGAGGTTGATGGTCTCAAGGATCATGTCACAGCCGATTGGGGCGCCCTCGTTGAAAATAGCGAACTGTACAAGAGTGTACTTGATTATGTAGCACCGATAATTAGAGAGAAAGTTCGAGAAGCATATGGCCGAGACATTGCCATGGCTCAAGCCAGATTACAAAAGAAGATTAATGAGCGGCTTGCCGCACTACCAGAATACAAACGTCAATTTGCTGAAAAATCAATTACAGCTGTATTAGGAAAATACTACGGCGAACCTGAGTCTAAGGTCGAGCCTGTTGTGAGCGTCTTGCTTGATGCAGTAGAGCGCACCGACTATCGCGCCATTCTTGATTACATCCACGAAGCTGGGCATAGCGATATTGCCAAGGTTGCTTCAGTTTTGAGTGAATTTGGTCTAGCTGAGTTAGCGATTCTTGGCGAACAGGTCAAGAGCCGTCTAGAATTTCTAGAACATCTTGAGCGACTATGCAAAGACAATAGCGTCAAGGAGGATGCAGTGCATTCGGCGCTTGAAAAAAACCTCTGGGTGTTTGGACACGAGTACTTTCTGTTCAGCAGCAATATTACATTGAAGCGACAGATCGAGGAATATCTAAATATGAAGTATACGGGTGACCGGTCTAGTAGACGCCCTGACTTAATGTTAAGTGCGGGCTATAGTGGAACCCATCTTCTCATAGAATTTAAACGCCCTTCTCATGCGTTGAAATATGTAGATTATCAGCAGGCTACTCAATATAGAAACGATTTTAGGAAATACATCGGTACAGACATCGAAATATTATTGATTGGTGGAAAACGCGGAAACGATCTCCCAGAATCAGTGAATATTGAGCCAAATACATCAATTATAATATTTAATGAAGTAATTTCGCGATCTCGAAATCAATTGAATTGGTTACTTCAAGAGCTCGGTGGAAGTGCGCATGCATGACGGCGTATAACAATACGCTGAACCGGCAACTAGAAATAAAATGGAACGCGCGCTACGCGCACAATCCACTACGTCTGCATAGTTGCACTCTAAACCCGGAAACACTCGGGGGTGATGTCGGAGCAACGAAATGCCACGTTACTCCCATGAACGTAAGAACGCTGTACTAAAAAAATTGCTGCCCCCGAACAAATAGTCGGTTCCCGAAGTCACCCAAGCCGAAGGTATCAGCGAGGGGACGCTGTACAATTGGTTATCACAAGTTCAAGACGGAGGATCCGCTGTGCTAGGTAGTCGTGCCAGCAATGCTGAACAGTCGAGTAGTGAATCCAAATTCGCTGACGTAAGGGGACACCCGCTTGATCAATCGTTGTTGCCTTGGTCAACTCGGCTCAGGTCGGACGCTTATACTACACAACTAAAATTTCGGTCACTAAAAC
This sequence comes from Granulosicoccus sp. 3-233, assembly GCF_052681095.1. NCBI lineage: Bacteria > Pseudomonadati > Pseudomonadota > Gammaproteobacteria > Chromatiales > Granulosicoccaceae > Granulosicoccus > Granulosicoccus sp. 3-233. Next base: position 1,003 of record NZ_JBQYLE010000015.1, on the reverse strand, counting down.
TTTTCGAAGGAGTTGAAGTACAGGAATCCAGTCAAAACGCAGCTTGATTCATCTAGCTGCACACCACTATTGACCATAGCTCACCAAATTCCGCAAAACCCCTTCAGCACTCCCCGCCAACGGCTCAATCACCCCACCCAATATCTCATTTCGATCAAACATATCCGGGTACCTCTCTAGCTGCTCGCGCAAACTACGGCCAAACGCCTGCCGCAGCTCAGTGCCGATGTTGAATTTCATCACACTCGTTGTCAGCGCCACCCGCCGTCGCTGAGTTAAAGGAATACCACTCCCCCCATGCAACACCAGCGGTGTTGGCACAACCGCCTGTATGGCCGCAATGGCCTGCTCATCTACGGGTACGCTGTCATCCTGGCTCAGGTGGGTATTGCCTGCCGAGATGGCCAGTGCATCCACGGGGGCAGCATCTATGAAGGCCTTCACCTCTGCCGGGTCGGTGCTCACTGATTGTTTGGCACCCACGTAGCCGACAATACCGAGTTCTGCTTCAACGCTTACGCCTGCCGCTCGTGCGCGTTCAAGTACTCTGTTGGTATTGGCAATGTTCTCGCTCAGCGGCAAGGCCGAGCCGTCGTACATGACGGATGAAAAGCCGGCATCAATACCCGCGAAACATTCTTCTGGGCTCGTGCCATGGTCCAGATGCGCCACCACGGGCACTGTCGCCTGTTCTGCCAATACCCGAAACATCTCGGCCAGCACGGTCAGTGGCGTATGGCGACGGCAGCCGGGGCCTGCTTGCAGGATGATCGGGCAGCCGACCTTCTCGGCGGCCATCACATAGGCTTTGGCATCTTCCCAGCCCAGCACGACAACCCCTGCCAGCGCGCCACCGCCATTGCGATTCAGATGATCGAAGGCCTGGTTCAGTGTCACAAGTGCCATGGTGTCAGACCGCTTCCGTACCCCCTACGTCAGCATAGTTGCTCCCCAAACCCGGAATCACCCGGGGGCGATGTTGGAGCAACGAAATGCCACGCTA
>NZ_JBQYLE010000014.1:53364-130771 GCF_052681095.1 Granulosicoccus sp. 3-233 | reverse complement strand
GAACTGGGCGAGCCCTTCCGCCGCGATGCGATGAAGAAGCCTGTGAGTGTTGCCGGTATTGACGCTGCAGACATGCAACCGCAAGTCGTCAGCTAGTTGCAGCGCAAGGACAAGTAGCTCGGAATGCAGAAAGCCCCGTTCAGGGACGGGGCTTTCTGTGGAAGGTCAGTCGATCCGAGCCAGTATCGTACGCTACCGGCTCGGAGTCAGCTCAGCTCTTTATCGATACGAACGACCCGGGGGCCGACTCGATTACATCGAGTTTCCCTGAACCGGGTACTCGCTTGGCAACCTGCTTTCCGGACAGGGGTGCCAACCACTTGTCCCAGTCGGTCCACCAGGAACCGGGAAATTCTTCGGCACCATCGAGCCACTCTTCCAGATCCTTTGGCTGATCTTCGTTGATCCAGTAGTTGTATTTGTCAGCAGCCGGTGGGTTGATCACCCCGGCGATATGCCCTGAGCCTGCCAGCATGAATCTCACAGGCCCCGAGTACAGCCCCGTAGACTTGAAGACTGACGGGTAGGGCGCAATATGGTCTTCCTTCGCCGCCTGCAGATAGATGGGAATGGTGATCTTGGACAGATCGATGGGAACACCTTTGAGCGTGATGCCACCTGGCTTTGCCAGGTTGTTGTTGATGTACATCTCACGCAGATAGAACAGGTGCGTCTGCTTGGGCATGCGCGTCGAATCGGCATTCCAGTACAGCAGATCGAACTTCATCGGATCCTTGCCAAGCAGATAATTGTCCACGTAGAAAGACCAGATGAGATCATTGGCGCGCAACAGATTGAAAGTGGTAGCCATGGCACTGCCATCCAGATAGCCTTTCTTCTCCATCATGCGTTCAAGATTGTCGACCTGCGCCGTGTCAGTGAACAATTTCAGATCGCCGGCTTCGGAAAAGTCAGCCTGTGATGCAAAGAAGGTAGCAGCCTTGATGCGATCGTCTCCAGTCTCCGACATGTAGGCCAGTGTTGCGCTGAGCAGGGTTCCGCCAATGCAGTAGCCGATCATGGACACTTCGCGCTCACCGGTAGCGGCTTCCACGGCATCCAGCACATCCAGAATGCCTTCCTGCATGTAGTCCTCGAATTTCTTTTCGCCCAGCTTCGCATCCGGATTCACCCACGAGATGACGAATACCGTATAGCCCTGCTCAACCGCCCAGGCGATGAACGAGTTCCTGGGCTGCAGGTCGAGGATGTAATACTTGTTTATCCAGGGTGGGGCGATGACCAGCGGTCGCTGATGTACCTTGGCAGTGGTAGGTTCGTACTGGATCAATTGCACCAGATCGTTCTGGTAGACCACCTTGCCAGGCGTCGTCGCAATATTCTCGCCCAGTGTGAAGGCGTCAGGATCACTCATCATGATGCTGAGCTGACTGGTCTTGGGGTCAAGATCACGCTGCAGATTCTGCATGCCCTTGAGAATGCTTTGACCACCAGTCTCGATCATGGTGCGAATCGCTTCAGGATTCGTCATCAGGAAGTTGGACGGGGAAAACGCATCTGCCAGCAATTTCGAATGGAAAATGAGCTTCTTCCTGTCTTCTTCGCTGATGCCTTCTACCGAGGTCATGATTTCAACCAGACGGTTGGATGTCAGCAGGTAGGACCGACGGATATAGTCGAACATGGGGTTGTTCGTCCAATCCTCATGCTTGAATCGACGGTCGTGATGCTTGCCAGTAGCGCCATCCGGGTTCATGTCGTGTTTCAACATGATTTGTTGCATCAGCTCGACATGCTCTTTCCAGAGCTGATAATTGTCTTGCATGAGCTTCATCGGGTCACCGGCCATGATTCTGGCAGCGCTCTTGAATGCCGGGCCGATATTCATCGGATCCAGGCTTTTCATCGGCTGGTAGGGACTTGTCATCATCTGCTGAGACTGGCTCATCAGATCGCTCATCATGTCCGCACTTTTCTGCCAGGTATCGACTAACGAGCGAGTCATCTCTTCCATGTGGTCATTCTTCACGTCTTTTTTAGCGTTCACTGTTTTTCTCTGTGTCGTTACGACTTGCTGGTACTGTTTCGTCGATTTCATGAAACAGCAAGGGCAGGTATTGCATCATTGCCAGCGCTGCCCCGCAAAAAACCGGCATTTGAAGATTCTGACAGCAACATTGCGAAGCAGGCTCTGACTTCTTCGAGCAACCCCGGCTGTCGTGCTGTCGGGCATGCAGATGGAGACATCATGGCAACTCGGCAGTTGCCGATCTACGGCTCCGCAATTTACGGAATCTGAAAGGTCAGAGCATCGGAGATAGTCGGCCTGAGCGTTCCGTGAATACCGAAAAAAGAACGGCCAGAGCATCGGTGATAGCCGGTCTGACCGCTCCGTGACCATCAGTCGAGGAGCAGCCGGAGTTTCGGCAAGCGCCGGCCTGACTGCTTCGTCAATCGATCAAGCCTTGGTCGATTTTGCTTTTGCTTTTGGTGCAGTAGCAGCAGTGGCTTCTGACTTGGCTTTTTCACCCAACTCGCCGGCAAGTGCAACGTATTCAGCAGCACGAGCGTTCACTTTTTCAGCGAATGCCTTGGTCTCGGCCATACGCTGTTCGTATATTTCCTGAGGATTTGTGGTGCTGGCAGGTGCTTTGACCTGGCTGACAGCGTAGTCAACCAGATCGCCCATCAGGTCGTAGTTCTTTCGAGCAATGCGCTCGAAGGCGTCTGCAGCAACAGCATTCATGTTCTGCATTGGCTCGAGGCTTTCGAGAGTCTTTTTCTGCATCTCTGCAAGTTGTTCGTTTACTGGTTTCATGTGTGTCTCCACGTGCGGTTGACAATATTTACAAGATGGCCCGATGACACAGGTTCATCGAAGCCCTGGACCCACAGCGATGAACCGTGCGTGTAACTACAGACGCTGCCGTTGTTTGCAACGTCTTGCATGATGCACCCCTGCCTGGATGTAGACGACAATCTCTCGTCTTGATACACACCAATATAGAGACAATTTTTTTGCATTGCAACATGTTTTGAAGACAATTCTCGAAAGTTTTCGAATATCGAAATATCTTCAATGATATCAATCTCATGTAATCACCATGACTTCGATCAAAGCCTGCATTATTCGACATGCAGTGCTTTCACCACCGATATTTGTTGCGGCGCAAATTTGCTGTTGAAGAGAATCAGAGAGCCGAGCAGGGCGACCCGACGCCCTGTCGAAGCATACCGATTGTGGCGCGGTTGCCAGTTGAGCATGAATATCCGCACGCAATCCGATGGATACCCGCATCGCGATTGATACTGATCAACTCAAACAATGCACAATTGTGCTCGAATATCGTATCCGTTGACTCAGATGAGAATCGAGATGCAGTCAATCTTGCTGGCTACTGATTTTTCAGAACGTTCAGACCGTGCCTTGCGTCGCGCCGTATTGCTGGCTCGTGGGAGTGGCTCTCGTATTCATCTGCTCCATGTCGTTGATGATGACCGACCGCGTCGTATCGTTGACCACGATACCGCTGACGCCAAAGCGCTTCTTGATGAACTGGCGCAGACACTGGAGAATGTCGATGGTGTCTCCTGCAGCACCGGAATCATTCAGGCTGATCCGTTTGTCGGGATAACTGAGGCGGTGCGTGACATCGGTCCCGACCTGTTGATACTCGGCCCGCATCGTCGACAGATACTCAGAGATGCATTCGTTGGAACGACGGCGGAACGCTCGATCCGTGCAGCGGCCTGTCCAGTACTCATGGTCAATGGTCCACCAACTGCCCCGTACAAGCAAACCCTGCTGACCACAGACTTGTCGGAAAACGCGCGTGCAGCGCTGCTGCACTTCGAACGCTTGCAGACAGGCCTCGTGAATAGTGACGACATCGCGATCGTGCATGTCTTCGATGCACCCGCATTACGCCTCACAATGTCTGACACCCTGTCAAGGGAGAGCCAGAATGCCTATCTGCATGATCTGCGCATCGACGCCCAGCGCAAACTGGCAAGACACACGGCAACAATCGGCGGCAAAAGACCTGAACGAATCGTGCGGCATGATGAGGCATCCATTGCGCATGAAATACTGACAACCGCAAAGGATCTGAAGTCGGACCTGATCGTGATGTCCACTCAGGGCAGGAATATAATCGAGAGACTGATCATGGGCAGCGTAACCGAGCAGGTTCTGCAATTTTCGCCTGTTGATGTGCTGGCGATACCCCCACGTGTTGTCACGAAGCAGGCGGCAGAGGCACAGGACACTTCCATCACGGATTCGGCCATGGACAATTCGACCCAGGGTCATCGGCAGAAAACTCCGTGAAGCCTGTCTTTCGTAGCACGACTGCTTGGCCTGCATATACTGCAATGCGGGTCTCCACACCCATAGAGCTCGTGCAATAATTCGCGAATTCAGCGGTAATACAGGGAAAGTGCAATGGGACTGATCGGAATATTCCTGTCTCTCGGGTTGTTGATGTACCTCGCCTACAAGGGTATCAATGTTCTGGTACTGGCTCCGATACTGGCGCTGCTCGCGGTGTTGATGAGTGGCGATCTACCGGTTCTCGCCACCTACACCCAGGTGTTCATGAAGGCACTGGGCGGCTATGTCATTCTGTATTTTCCGTTGTTTCTGCTCGGTGCCATCTTTGGCAAGGTCATGGCCGACAGCGGTTCTGCCAGAGTCATTGCCGAACGCATTGTCGACAGGGTAGGGGCTCACCGCGCCATAACGGCCGTGGTTCTCGCCTGTGGGGTCCTGACCTTCGGTGGTGTCTCCCTGTTCGTCGTCGCCTTTGCCATCTATCCGATTGCCAATGCACTGTTTCGACAGGCCGATATTCCCAAACGCCTGCTGCCAGCGGCCATAGCACTCGGCTCATTCACGTTCACCATGACGGCATTTCCGGGCACCCCGGCCATCCAGAATGCCATTCCGATGCCGTACTTCGGAACCAATGCCTTTGCCGCTCCAGTACTTGGCACACTGGCCGGACTGATCATGTTGTTGGGCGGAATCCTGTGGCTGAACAGACGCTCGGCAGCTGCCAAGGCACGTAATGAAGGCTATGGCACGCACAAGGCCATGGCAGCCGATGCCGCATTGCCCGACGATGTGCAGTTGCCGGGGTTCGCACTGGCAATTGCCCCAGTCGTCATGGTCATTGCCCTGAATGCGATGCTCACTTACCTGGTCTTTCCCCGCATGGATGCAGGCTATCTGGCGGAAGATAAATACGGCGCCACCTCGCTGAAGTCCGTTGCCGGTATCTGGGCCATCATCGTCGCCCTGGTAAGCTCGATCCTGCTGGTCATCGCGACCAACTGGAAACGCTTCGAGGATGTCAAGGACAGTATCAATCAGGGCACGATGGGCTCGTTGCTGCCGATCTTCAATACAGCGTCCGAGGTCGGCTACGGGGCGGTCATCGCCGCTCTGCCTGCCTTTCTGATCGTACGTGACGTCGTACTGGATCTGTTCCCCGACAACCCGCTGGCCTCATTGGCGGTAGCAGTCAATGTACTGGCCGGTATCACCGGGTCCGCCTCCGGCGGCATGTCCATCGCATTGAGCGCCCTGGGTGAGCAGTTTGCCGACATGGGCAATGCACAGGGAATCAGCATGGGATTGATGCACCGGGTAACGGCGCTGTCCTCCGGTGGTTTTGACGCCTTGCCACACAATGGCGCGGTCATCACGCTGTTGGGCATCTGCGGTTTGACACACAAGCAAAGCTATGCCGATATCTTCATCTGCGCGGTCGCCATTCCGGTCGTGGCAACGGTTACTGTAATAGTGCTTGGCTCGATGGTGTAATACAGGTGTAATGCACGTGTAGAACACACCATCGAGAGAAGGCCATGCAGAACAAGGTTGTTTCGCAGCGCGATGCCGCGGCGCTGATTCACTCCGGGGACACGGTAACCACCTCGGGCTTCGTCGGGGCCGGTGTGCCGGATGCCTTGCTCAAGGCACTGGCCGACCGTTACGAGGATGAATCGCACCCACGCGACCTTACCCTGGTGTTCGCTGCCGGGCAGGGCGATGGCAAGGAGCGCGGCCTGAACCGACTGGCGGCACCCGGGCTTGTCAGCAGAGTCATCGGTGGGCACTGGGGACTGATACCAAAGCTGGCCGCGCGGGCAGTGAGTGGGGAAATAGAAGGATACAATTTTCCCCAGGGCATCATCTCGCACCTCTATCGCGACATCGCGGCCGGCAAACCCGGCACCATCAGCCATGTGGGTCTGGAGACCTTCGTTGATCCTCGTCAGAACGGCGGCCGGGTGACAGGCAACTCCTCTCCGGATCTGGTCGAACTGATCACCATTGGTGGCGTTGAACGCCTGTTCTATCACGCCATGCCGATACATGTGGCGCTACTGCGGGGCTCAACCGCCGACGAATACGGCAATATCACGATGGAACGTGAAGCCCTCATTCTCGACAATCTGGCGCAGGCCATGGCAGCGCGCAACTCGGGTGGGGTTGTCATCGTGCAGGTAGACCAGCTTGTCGCAAAGGGTACTCTGCCGGCACGCGACGTCATCATCCCGGGTGTTCTGGTCGACGCGGTGGTCGTCGCTCCACCGGAATTGCATCCGCAAACCTATGCAACGCAATACAACCGCTACTATACCGGCCGGTACAGAGAGCCGGAGGGCAAGGCGGCTCCAACCCCACTGACACTACGCAAGATCATCGCACGACGTGCCGCATTCGAGTTACCGATTGGTGGCGTGGTCAATCTGGGAATCGGCATGCCTGAAGGCGTATCCTGTGTGGCAGCCGAGGAAGGTCTGCTGCACCATGTCACGTTGACTGCAGAGCCTGGCATCATCGGTGGTCAGCCGGCATCAGGTCTGGATTTTGGTGCCGCCGTGAATACCGAGGCCATCATTGCGCAAGGCAGCCAGTTCGATTTCTATGACGGCGGAGGGCTGGACATGGCTTGTCTGGGCATGGCCGAAGTCGATTCGGCCGGCAATGTCAATGTCTCACGCTTCGGCCCCAGGCTGGCCGGCGCCGGCGGCTTCATCAACATCAGTCAGAATGCCCGCCATCTGGTGTTCACCGGGTCGTTCACCGCCAGTGGTCTCGACATCAGAATCACCGACGGAGCCCTGCAGATTGTCACCGAAGGGCGAGCCCGTAAATTCGATACAGCGGTTGAACAGATCACCTTCTCCGGCAGCCGCGCACAGCGCCTCGGGCGACCGGTACTGTACGTGACCGAGCGCTGCGTGCTGCGGCTGGATCACGAAGGCATCAGCCTGATCGAAATCGCGCCCGGCATCGACATCGAACGCGACGTTCTGGCTCATATGGGGTTCACGCCGCACATCGGCGATATCACCCAGATGGATCCACGCATCTTCATCGACGCACCCATGGGACTGCGAGATGAACTTCTGACCCTGGGAATGGCACAACGCATCCAGTTCGATGTGGACCGCGACATCCTCTTCATCAATCTGGCCAAGATGAACATTCGCAACGTGGCCGATATGGAGGAGATAAAGACCCGCGTCGAGAACGTGCTGGCACCACTGGGACGCAAGGTCGACGTGGTGGTCAATTATGATCAGACGCAGATCGATGACGACCTGACCCATGCCTGGTCAGACATGGTGGATGACCTCGAAGATCGCCTGTACAAGCAAGTGACTCGATATTCGACATCGGCCTTTCTGCGCCGCAAGCTGGGCCAGACACTGGAGCGTCGTCGTCGCGTCACCATCTTCGACAGCGAGCGCGCCGCGGAAGCTGCGTTGCGCGACGGAGCGCTGTAAAGACAATACAAGCAGGGTCGACTCGTGAGATCATTGCGAGTCCTGCAGGCCTGACCATGGCCCGCCATTCAGAACAGCTGCCCATTGGCAGATTCGACCATTCATTGATAACGAGACAAACCGATGATTCAAGCGTTAGCCAGCTTCTTCACGAAAATAGTACGCCGATGGCTACCGGATGCATTTCTCTTCGCCGCCTTCATCACGTTCATCGTCTTCGTTGGTGGCATATTCGGCCAGGACAAAAGCCCGGTGGAAATGGTCGGCTACTGGGGTGATGGATTCTGGAGCCTGCTTGCCTTTGCCATGCAGATGGTATTGATCCTCGTGACCGGGTACGTACTTGCCATGAGCAAGCCCGTGCGCAAGGGACTGGCAGCCATAGCGGGTCTGGCGAAGAACCCGGGACAGGCCGTTGTTCTGGTCACCGTGGTTGCGCTGGCGGCGTGCTGGATCAACTGGGGCTTTGGCCTGATCGTTGGCGCCCTGATGGCCAAGGAACTGGCAACGCGCATCCGTGGCATCCATTACCCCTTGCTGGTAGCGTCCGCCTACACGGGCTTTCTGGTCTGGCATGCCGGCCTGTCAGCCTCGATCCCCTTGAAAGTGGCTTCACCCGGCGATGATGCACTGTCTCAATTGACCGGCGGCCAGGCCATCTCGGTAACAGAGACGATTTTCAGCTGGCAGGTGCTGCTGGTGACACTGATTCTGTTCGTGACGCTGCCTGTACTGAATCGGCGAATGATTCCGAAGAGCGATGAGGTCCTCGAAGTCGACCCGGAGAAGCTCAAGGAAGCTGAAGAGACAAGGATCATCAATCGAGCCGACATGACGCCGGCCGAAAGGATCGAACACAGTCCAGTCGTGCCAGTCCTGCTTGCCCTCATGGGGGGTGGCTATCTGTTCAATTACTTTGCCAACGGTGGCACGCTGGGTTTGAACAGCGTGAACTTCCTGTTCCTGTTTGCCGGAATTCTGTTGCACTGGACACCGGCCAACTATCTGCGCGCCCTGAATGAGGCGATCAAGACAACCGGCGGCATCGTACTGCAATTCCCGATGTATGCCGGCATCATGGGCATGATGGTCGGCTCTGGTCTGGCCGCATCCATTTCCCTGTGGTTCGTGGAAATTTCCAATCCCACCACCTTCCCGCTGCTGACGTTTCTCAGTGCCGGTATCGTGAATTTCTTCGTGCCCTCCGGTGGCGGCCAATGGGCCGTTCAGGCGCCAATCGTATTGCCGGCAGCGGAAGCGCTGGGTGTGCCACTGAGCAAGGCAACCATGGCAGTGGCCTGGGGCGATGCCTGGACCAACATGATTCAACCGTTCTGGGCATTGCCTCTGCTTGCCATTGCCGGCCTGGGCATCCGCGATATCATGGGCTACTGCGTCGTGGCCCTGCTGTGGACAGGCGCTGTCGTGGGCCTGGCGATGCTGGTGTTGTAGATTCACGATACCGGAATGCATCATCCTGATTGGCCCACCGAACGGTGGTGGGTCAATCACCGTAACCCGATGGCCGTCGCCAGCTCGCTGGCAAGGAGCGGCCGGTGAGGCACACATGAGTCGAAACGACACACCCGACAAGCTGTATTCGCCGTTGTTTCAAGCGGTGCAGGACAGCCAGATACTGGGCGACTCCAAGACCTTTGTCGATGCCATCCCCAAGGTCGAGCCCGCAAACATTGTCGCCGAATACCTCAGGCAACAGCATCAGCCGGAATTCGATCTTCGGCAATTCGTGGAGTTGCATTTCACGCTGCCCGAAAGCGATGACAGACGCCTGCATTCCGATGGTCGCATACCGGTGCGCGAGCATATCGAGCAGCTCTGGGATATTCTGACCCGGGCGCAGGATGACGTGCAACCGCATGATTCCTTGCTGGCACTACCCAGACCCTACATCGTACCCGGCGGCCGTTTTCGGGAAGTCTACTACTGGGACAGCTACTTCACCATGCTGGGTTTGGCCGAATCGGGGCGGCTCGACATGATCGAGAACATGGTAGCCAACTTCGCCTGGTTGATCGATCAGGTCGGATTCATTCCCAACGGCAATCGCAGTTACTACTGCACACGTTCACAGCCACCGTTCTTTGCCCTCATGGTGGAACTGCTGGCCCGGAACCTTGACGAGTCGGATGTTCATACCCGGTATCTGCCACAGTTGCGGCGCGAGTACGAATTCTGGATGAGCGGTGCCGAAACGCTGGACAGGACCAACCCGACATGCCGACGGGTCGTATTGGCAGGGGACGGTTATCTTAATCGCTACTGGGATGACGCCTGTTCGCCACGTCAGGAAAGCCATGCGGAGGACAGGGAGCTGGCACCTGAGGATCCGCAGGCAGCGGCAGAAATGTATCGCGACATTCGAGCCGGGGCAGAGTCGGGCTGGGATTACAGCTCTCGGTGGTTCGCGGATGGCATGAACATGGACACCATACAGACCACCGAGGTGGTCCCCGTGGATCTGAACTGCCTGATGTACAAACTGGAGACAGTGTTGGCAACCGCCTGTCAGCAGGCCGGCGACGGTGTTCAGCAGCGTTTTTACGAAAACCGGGCCGCCACGAGAAAACAGGCCATTCAGACCCTGTTCTTCGACGCTGATGCCGGTTTCTTTGCCGACCTGTCACTACCGGAGCTGCATTGCAAACCCGGCTTGTCGCTCGCCGGGGCGTACCCCTTGTTCTTCGAGCTGGCATCGCCTGAACAAGCCGCCGCCGTGGCTTCGCACATCCATGCCCGCTACCTCAAGGCCGGTGGCTGGGTCACGACACTGGTCGATACCGGCCAGCAGTGGGATTCACCCAACGGCTGGGCGCCACTGCAATGGATCGTGTATCGGGGGCTGAGCCACTATGGATACTCGGAGGAGGCACAGACCGGTGCGCGCCGCTGGATGGACAACAATCTGAAGATCTATCAATCCACGGGAGCATTGGTAGAGAAGTACAACGTCGAGCAACCGGGCGTCCTGGCCGGCGGTGGTGAGTACGAGGTACAGGATGGTTTCGGCTGGACCAATGCGGTGTTGTTGTGCCTGCTGGGAGAACTCGGCGAACTCGGCAACTGACTGCTTCAAAGGGGCACAGGCTGACCGGCATCTGCGAATAGGCATCTGTGCATGCGGCAACTGTGCATGCTGCATTTGCGAATGTACATCGGCGAATGGACATCCGTGCATTGGCAGCTGTGCATTGGCATTTGCGACCGGACATCTGGCTGACGTCGCCACAGATGCACACGGCAAAACCGTCCTCCGATAGACCTGATTCCTGGTCGAAACCTGTATTCTGATTCACATGGACGAATTGCTTCACGATCTGTACCGGGATGAAAGTCGGCGCATATTTTCGACGCTGGTGCGCCTGTTGGGTAGCTTCGACGTTGCCGAGGAAGCCTTGCACGACGCCTTCACGGTGGCGGCAGAACAATGGCCAACGCAGGGTGTGCCTGCAAATCCAGCCGCCTGGCTGGTGTCAACCGGTCGCTTCAAGGGCATCGATCGAATACGTCGAGACCGCCGACTGTTGGCCTGGGAGGACGCCGGAATGCCAGTCGAGACCCTGGCCGGCAACGAACTCGATGTCGAGCAGTGGATGGAGCAGGCTGGCGAAATCGAAGACGATCGACTACGACTGATATTCACCTGTTGCCACCCAGGCCTGACCCAGTCAGCGAGAATCGCGCTTACATTGCGCGAAGTATGCGGCATGACCACCGAGGCCATCGCCGACGCCTTCCTGCTGGCTACCCCCACGCTGGCTCAGCGCATTGTTCGCGCAAAGGCCAAGATCAAGGCGGCCGGCATTCCGTACGAGGTGCCAGGTGAAGCACTCCGGCCAGCACGTCTGTCCAGTGTCCTGCGCGTGGTGTATCTGGTTTTCAATGAAGGCCAGGCCAGCCACAATGCAATCCTGATTGACGAATCCATTCGTCTGGCGCGCCTGCTCAGACAACTGATGCCGGAACCCGAAGTGACCGGCTTGCTGGCATTGCTCATTCTGCATGACGCGCGGCGCGAAGCGCGTCGCTCGGCGACTGGTGACGTGATGCCGTTGGAGGATCAGGATCGTAATGCATGGAACCACACCCTGATCGCCGAGGGCAGTGCTCTGGCTCAGGAAGCACTGTCGCAGCATGGCTTCGGGGCTTATTCATTGCAGGCTGCCATCGCCGCCCTGCATGGAGAAGCAGACAGCCTGGCCACGACCGACTGGAATCAGATCATCGGCATTTACGATGTGCTGCTGCACTTCGAACCCAGCCCGGTGGTTGCGCTGAATCGAGCCGTCGCCATCGCCATGCGTGATGGACCTGCAGCGGGCATGGACCTGATCGAACCCTTGCTCGGGCAGTTGCCGGGCTACCACGCCGCTTTCGCCGCCGCAGCCGATCTGTGCCGGCGCTGTGGCCGTATCGAGGAGGCCTGCCAGCATTATCGCAAGGCGATATCACTGATTCGGCATGAACCGGAACGCCGCTTTCTGCAACAACGCCTCTCGGAACTGATCGTCGAAAAATGATTTTGTGTCCACTGTCGAAACCTGCCAGTCTCATTCGACTGTTTTCTGAAGCAAAAGACAATCTGACGCAACCCGACCCGGAGACGCTCATGCCCACCACCTTGACGCCGTACCTGACTTTTGATGGAACCACACGACAGGCATTCGCCTACTACGAACATGTACTGAATGCCCGGATCAACACGATGTTGAGCTACGACGATATCCCGGCAATGGACTCTTCGGACACCGGCAGCGAGGGTTCTACGACACCGAGCGGCGAGGGCATCATGCATGCCTGTCTCGAACTGCCCGGCGGCGCCATGCTGATGGCTGGGGATACGCCCCCCGGTATGCCCAGTGAAGGGATAAGCGGAGTCATGATGGCCCTGCAATTCGACAGCAATGAACAGGCAGGCGAGATATTCAACGCGCTATCGCAGGACGGGCAAGTCACCATGCCCCTGGCGCCCACTTTCTGGGCAGAGATCTTCGGCATGGTGACCGATCAGTACGGTGTGAGTTGGGCAATCAACGGCAAGGCCGTCGAATTCGACTGATACTCGAGGGAGAGTGACTCATGAAATACCTGTGCCTCATCTATCTGGATGCCGAAAACTGGAATGCCTGCAACGATAATGTCTGCGCTGACTATGCCCAGCAGATCACACAAAGCCAGAGGCTGCTGGCAGCCGAACCGCTGCACCCGACACACACGGCCACAACAGTGCGTGTCCGCCAGGGCGAGGTGGACGTTTTCGACGGACCATTTGCAGAAACCAGGGACATGCTGGCCGGCTTCTATCTGATCGATGCCAAGGACCTGAATGAAGCGATTCAGATTGCGGCCGGCATACCACCCGCCAGATATGGTTGCGTGGAGGTCAGACCGGTTCGAGAACTGCAACTCGATCAGCCGGACCTAGCCCGGTCTGCTGCAATGCCTGGCGCATAAGCAGATTTCTTCAACGTCTGTATCTACGGGGAATAGAGAACACCATGGACAATGACAAGGACCTTTCCGTCTCACACTTCATCGAGGCCCCCTGCGAGGCGATATGGCTTGCCTGGGAGAAGCCTGAGCATCTGGCCAAGTGGTGGGCGCCTTCCCCCATCCAGACAACTGTTCACCAATTGAATCTTCACCCGGGCGGAGCTTTCAACACCTCCATGCGCATGGAGGACGGTAGCGAATTTGGTGGCGAGGCCTGCTTTCTCGACGTGGTGAAGCATGAGCGCATCATCTGGACTTCGGCGTTGCAAGGAGGCTGGAGGCCCAACAAGGACGATATGCCATTCACCGCCATCATCACGATGGAACAACGCCCCGGAGGGACACAATACACCGCCACCGTCTTGCATCAGAATGATGAAGACCGGCAGAAACATGCGGACATGGGGTTCGGGGATGGCTGGACGCTATGCATCCGGCAGTTGGGCGAACTGGCTCAGCAGCTGGCATGAAGATCGTTTGCCACCGTACGGCCGGTGGACATGGAAAACCAGGCCGGACGAGTGTCGTATTCTAGCGCGGTTGAGTTTCCTCTTTCGCACCATGGTCGGTGTGAATGACGCTCAAGCAGTAAATCGTTGCCGCAGGACACATGACGCTTGATTTTATTAGACGATCGGTCTATATTAATCCTGCCTCTTGTTAGCAGCCTTGATACAGAGTTCCACGCATGGATAACACCGTACGGAAACGTCGTCGCGGAAGGCCGCCGAAAGAGCAGGCGGGACATAGCGAGACTCGGCAGGCACTGCTGAAGGCTGGCGTGGCAGCGTTGACTGAAAAGGGGTTCTCGGCGACGGGTATCGATGAAATCCTGCGCAGTGTCGACGTGCCCAAGGGTTCGTTCTATCACTATTTCAAGAGCAAGGAGGCCTTCGGTGCTGAGCTGATCGAGCATTACGCCCGGTATTTCTCCACCAAGCTGGACAGGATCCTGCTGAATGAATCAAGAAGTCCTCTGGAAAGATTGCAAGACTTCTTTCAGGATGCCGAAGACGGTATGAGACGTTACCACTTCTCTCGCGGCTGCCTGGTTGGCAATCTGGGTCAGGAAATGGGCGCCTTGCCAGCACCATACCGGACTCAGCTGACGCAGGTTTTTCAGGACTGGCAGAGCAGAACGTCAGCCTGTTTCCAACTGGCAAGGGAGCAGGGAGAGATTGCTTCCGACATCGATTGCGACGAAGCTGCCGAGTACTTCTGGATTGGCTGGGAGGGAGCTGTGTTGCGAGCCAAGCTCGAGCAGTCCGACAAGCCATTGAGACTTTTTGCACGGCATTTCATTGCAGGCATCTCGCCATGAATTTTGTCACAATTAAATAGACGATCGGTCTAATTGTTTTACAGAATTCCCTTTGACTGACAGACGATCGTTGAGAGCAATGGGCAAACGTGGTGCTGAAGCCGACGGTTCAGAACATTCCAGCGCCGACAGTCAAGCCCGACAATCATGAAGAGAACCCCAAAGAGCCTCTGGCCTGATGCGAATTGCCAGATATTCGCCAGTCCTCTGCTCACTCACCCACCACATGGAACACCGGAACAATGAAGAACTCGGAATCTGAAAAACTCACTGGAGGACCACTGACGGGCATCACCGTACTGGACTTCTCCCGTGTTCTGGCAGGACCGTATTGCACGATGGTCCTGGCGGATCTGGGTGCCAGAGTCATCAAGATCGAAAAGTTCGGCACCGGTGACGATACGCGCGCGTTTCCCCCATTTGTCGATGCCGAAAGCGCGTATTTCATGTGCTTCAACCGAGGCAAGGAAAGCATCGTCCTGGACATCAAGTCGCCCCGCGACCGCAAGCTACTGGAGCGCTTGCTGGATACCTCCGACGTACTGGTCGAGAATTTCAGGCCCGGAGTGATGGACCGTCTCGGCTATGGCCATGAACGGCTCGCCAAGACTCACCCACACCTGATCTATGCCTCCATTTCCGGCTTCGGGCATTCCGGGCCGATGTCTGACCTGCCAGGGTATGACATGGTAGTGCAAGCCATGGGTGGCGTCATGAGCCTGACCGGTTGGCCGGGAGAACGCCCGGCTCGCGTCGGCACCAGTTTCGGCGATCTGGGAGCGGCGCTGTTCGGTGTCATCGGCATTGTGTCTGCGCTGTACAAACGCACGAAGAATGCCCAGGGCGAGCGGGTGGATATCGGCATGCTCGATTGTCAGGCTGCGCTGATGGAAACGGCCCTGGCACGCTATGACGTCGAAGGCAAGGTGCCGACTCGTACTGGCGATTGTCATCCGTCGCTGGCGCCGTTCGAAACCTTCATGGCCGAGGATGAGCGCTTCGTGATTGCCGCAGGAAACGATCAGCTGTTCATGTTGATGGCCGACGCGCTGGGAGCGCCGGAGCTTGTTCAGGATCCCGATTTCGCCACAAACGATCTGCGGGTACGCAATCGCCCGAAGATGGTTGCAGCCATCGAGGCCATCACGACGATGAGACCCATGCAGCACTGGCTGGATGCATTGAACGACGCGGGGGTTCCCTGTGGTGCCATCAACACGATAGATCGGCTGCTGAATCATCCGCAGCTGCTGTCGCGCAACATGATCGTCAAGGTTGAAGGCCAGGGTGCAAAGCCGTTTCGTACGGCAGGCAATCCGATCAAATTGGCAGCCTATCAGGATATCGACCCGCAGGAGGCGAGAAGGGCACCTGCTCTCAACCAGCACCGGGAAACCATCCTCGCTGAGCTCATGGCAGGGGCACAGACCTATGACCCCAGTAGCGGCGATCAATCACCTCACCCGACAGAAGCTACGAACACTGACGACAACCCCTGGGTATCCACCCGGGCAGCTGTCTGACCACAAGCGATTCAGGAGAAACACACATGAACACTACAAGTACGCGATCCAAGGGCAAGACCGCAGCGGCTCCCACCAGCGAGACCGGCAAGGACAACGCCGTATCGACCGGACGAAAGAGTCTGGAAACCATCCTTGTCGAGCGTCGTGAAGGAGTCGGTCTGATCACCTTGAATCGACCCAAGAGCCTCAATGCACTGAGCATTCAGCTGGCGTCCGAGGTCGTTGCCACCTTGCGTGAGTTCGATGCCGATGAGCGAATTGGCGCCGTCGTGATCACGGGAAGCCCACGCGCCTTTGCCGCCGGTGCCGATATCGAGGAGATGGCGGAAAAGACGCTGGTTGACCTGCTCGGCAAGGACATCTTCGCTGATTGGGATCAGATGCGATTCATCAGAAAACCGGTGATAGCCGCCGTCAGTGGCTTCGCCCTGGGTGGCGGTTTCGAATTGGCGATGTTGTGTGATTTCATCATTGCAACCGAGGATGCGCAGTTCGGTTTGCCCGAGATCAGACTGGGCATCTTGCCGGGAATCGGAGGCACTCAGCGTCTGACCAGATCCATTGGCAAGGCATTGGCAATGGATCTGATACTGACGGGTCGGACCATCGACGTACACGAAGCCAAGTCAGCGGGCATCGTTTCCCGCGTGGTACCTGCCGGTGACCTCCTGCAAACCGCCATCGAAGCTGCCCACCAGATTGCGGGGCTGAATGCCCCTGCCGTTGCCATGGCCAAGGAATCCGTCAATCGCGCCTTCGAGACTTCGCTGACAGAAGGTGTGCTGCATGAACGTCGACTGTTTCAGGCAGCCTTTGCCACCGAAGGTCAGAAGGAGGGCATGGCGGCATTCATCGCCAAGCGTGCACCGGTGTTCCGCAATCGATGACTTGACAAGCAGGGATTATCCCTGTTTTCTGTCATTCTTCGAAACGTGGCGAGCAAGTGGACCAGATCATGAACAACAACACCACCGATGCCAGTCTGGACGCCACACTGAACCTGCAGCGCAAGGCCGCCATTACACGTGGTGGTGCGTTCGATCATGGCGGGCAGGTTCGGGTTCGCCGCCTGTCGGACTTCGACATGAACAGAACGATATTCGGCGGCCTTGGTGGTCTTGCACGCAAGTTCATGGACGAGAAACTGGCCAGGGAGGTGGAGTGGGACGCTGTGGCCGCATCGGATATCGAGACCGCTTACGCCGAATTCGACTCTGCTCGGCCTGCACCACCAATCAATCCGCAGTTGATCGACTTCATGGTCAGGGAATGCGATTTCAGTATGGAGCATGCTGATGGCACCTTTCTCGAGCATCTCGTGTTCTGTCATCACTATGCAGCTCATCATTACCCTGAGCATTCACCGAATGTGGCGCTGCTGCATTCGATTCTGGGTACGGCTACCAATACATTTGCCATGGATGCGGCAAAGATACCGCAACTCAAGGCCTTGCTGACTGACTTCGAATCCCTCCAGGTGGAGGCGTTTCCATCGATTCTGCGTTTGCTGTACAACAAGGATCTACTCGAGGAGCTCGAGCAGAATACACAGCGCCTTGGCGATCTCGACGCCTTGCATTGTTTCCGCGTGATCGATAACGAGCCCCTCAGGATCGACGCCGACAATTTCTGGATCAACCTGAACTATCATTTGATGCACTTTGTCGATTTCATGCCCACGGCAAACTGGTCCACGCATCAGTCAGATCCCTTGCTGCAGATGTTCAAACGGCTGTCGCAGCTGCTTGATCAGGCCGGTCAACGTCAGGCCCAGGTAGCATTGGAACTTCCCGAAGCGAAGACAGCCCCCGTGGGAGAAAACCCCACATTGCTCGGGCGAATCATGGCTCTGTTACCGGCATCGATAACACTCGCGCTGGCCAGGAAATCCGTTCGCAGATACTCGGCACTGGCGGGGCACGATCTTTCCTACCAGCTTGTCTGGAAATGATTGGCAGATTGCCAGCGGCTTCAGCTACTGACCCGGTTAATCAGTTTCGGCGAGATGACATCGTGCCGAGCTTCAGTCCGCCCCTCCAGTCGTGACAGAATGGTCTCCGCAGCCAGTGCGCCAAGGCCTGAACCATCCTGATCGACGCTGCTCAGACTGATCAAGGGCATCTCCGCCACCGGTGAATTGTCGTAACCGACAATGGCCAGATCTTCCGGTACGCGCAAGCCTTGCATGCGAGCAATGTTGATGAGCGGGATGGCATGAAGATCCGACCAGCAGAACACGGCCTCAGGCAGTTCGGGCCTGTCAAGGTAGGCGATCAGATCCTGCTCGGAAGGACCGGTTGCAGACTTCATCCGGATGATGGATGCTGGCAGGCCAGCCGCCTTCATGATGTCAAGATAGCCACTTTCCCGGCGTGATTGCACATTGTGCGGCTTGGTGGCGTCGCGTGGCAAGGTCAGCATCTCGATGCGGCGATAACCGCTGTCCACAAGTGCCTGGGTAGCCAGTCTGCCGCCCGCATGATCGTCGCTGTTTACCGTGTCGAAGCTGGTGGCTTCCGCATCATGGTGACCAATGGCCACCAGCGGTATCTGCCGGGAATAGTGAGTGATTCGTTCTCGAGAGAGGCTCGGCGCAACCAGAATCAATCCATCCATTGACATGTCGATCATCGTTTCGATGGTCGGACCTTCGATTTCCTCCCGTCTTCGCCCGACACCCAGAAACGGCTTGTATTGCGAAGCGCCCAGAGTCTTGCCGATGCCATCCACAACGGTTGGAAGAAAGGGATTCGAGAATTCCACCAGTAGCACGCCAATGGCATAACTCTGCCCGCGCATTCCGCGTGCTGCCGTGTTGGGGCGGTAGCCCAGCTTTTCTATCGACACCTCTACGCGGTTTCTCAGCGAGTCACTGACGCCATAGGCGTTTCGCAACACCTTGGAGACCGCTGAAACACTGACCCCGGCATCGGCGGCCACAGTGCGAATTGTCGGTTTTCGGACTGACATGGAGGTTCCTGTCGAACAGATCACGTCCGGCCAAAGTTCGGGTATGGGACGCCATGGATGAAAAAAAGATTGTACAGGAAAGACAACTGTGCAACGATATACGTAGAACGTTCTACACACTTGATCAACCAGGAGCAATCAGCGGAGATGGTGTTGGATAGTGAACAGACAAGTCCCGTGGCCTACCGGGAAATCAGCCGCAACTGGCAAGCGCAGATGATTGCGCCTCTGGCCGACGCCGGCCAGGGCAGCCGTGCAAGCTTCGTGTCCACGACCTTTCGTGCTACCGGGTCGGCACGACTTCATGTCTCTGCCATGGGTCTGTACCGCGCTTACTTGAATGGAAAGCGTGTGGGAGACGACGAGCTGACGCCAGGGTGGACCTGTTACGATGATCGTATCGCCTACCAGAGCTACGATCTGACCGGCCTTCTGGTCGAGGGCGACAATCGCATCGATATCTGGCTGGGCGATGGCTGGTTTCGCAGTCAGATGCTGTGGGACAGACAAGCGATCTTCAACTGCTGGGGAGACCGGATAGCTGCGATCGCGGAGATCGAGGTCGGCGACACCCTGATTGCCAAGACCGACAATAGCTGGCGAAGCGGTTTGCTACCGATTACCGCCTCCGGCATCTACCATGGCGAGGACTTCGATGCACGACTCGCGAACCTGATTGCCGATCAACAGGTAGAGGCTTTGCCATTCAACACTGCCAGTCTGGTACCGCACGAAACAGCACCGGTGAAAACCATGGCGCCACTGGCTCCCATCAGAATCTGGGAAGCCGATGGTAGTCGTCTCTATGACTTTGGTCAGAACATCGCAGGCTGGGTGAGTTTTCGAACTCGTGGCGCTGCCGGGGCAGTCATTCGGGTCGAACACAGCGAAGTCCTGGATGGCGAAGGCCGATTCGACAACCGCAACTATCGTTCCGCCCGGGCAGAATGCCGTTACACCCTGTCCGGTGATGACGAACAACGCTATGCGCCTCACTTTACCTTCATGGGGTTTCGCTATGCTCGAATCACCGTTGATGGAGAAGCGAAGGTATCCGACGTGCTGGCTGTACCAGTGACATCGGTGCCGGAACAGTGCGGTGGTTTTACCTGTGATATTCATGCGGTCAACCAACTGGTCGAGAACACGATCTGGTCACAACGCGGCAATTTCATCGAGATTCCAACTGACTGTCCTCAGCGTGATGAACGACTCGGGTGGACCGGCGATGCTCAGGTGTTTGCTGGCACTGCCTGCTGGCTGGCCGATTGTGAACGGTTCTTCCTCAAGTACTTGCGTGATGTCATGCACGACCAGCGTGTCGATGGCGCGATCCCTCACTTTTCACCTGATCCCACACGATTGCACCCGGATCAGCTCGGCGAAGGCTGGGCCGGATCCACCGGCTGGGGCGACGTGATCACCGTGATGCCATGGCAGCATTATCTGCACTATGGAGATACCGCTGTGCTACGCGATTGCTACCCGGCAATGCGACGCTGGCTGGATTATGTCTGGTCACTCGGAAATGGTCCGATCGTCAAGACACGCGCCAGACGAGAGGAGCCGGGATTCACGTTCGGAGATTGGCTACAGCCAGTCGGAGACAATCGATTGCCACGCCCGACCATTGCGGCCGACTGCGCGGCCACTCTGTACCACTATCTCTCGACCGACCTGACCGCCGTCATAGCGGAGACAATAGGCGAGGACTCCAGCGAACTCCGCGAGCGGGCAGCCCGTATCCGCGACGCATTCGCCTACGAATACATCGCACCATCCGGACGGCTTGCTCATAACGACATGACATCGTACGCACTCGCAACGATGTGTGATCTGATCCCCGCTGACAAGCTGGAAGCTGCACGATCCTGTTTTGCCAAGGTCATCGAAGACGCCGACGGATTGATCGGTACCGGGTTCATCGGCACTCCAGCTCTCCTGCCAGCCCTGTCAAGACTGAACTTGACAGCCGAGGCGCAGCAGCTGTTCCTGAACCGCGAGGTACCCGGCTGGCTCTATCAGGTGGAGCAGGGGGCCACCACCATCTGGGAGCGCTGGGACGCCATCAGCCCCGACGGCGAGATCTACGATCCGGAAATGAACAGTTACAACCACTATTCCTACGGCGCTGTATGCCAATGGTTGTTCGAGGATGTCGCCGGAGTCAAACCCCGTGCCGATGGGCCCGGGTTCAACAGAGTCACGCTGTCTCCACACATCCTTGACAGACTTGGCCAGGTTTCCATGTGGCACGAGTGCCGCCATGGTCGGATCAGTGCGGCCTGGTCCCTGAACAACCATAAAGTGACGTATGACATCGATCTGCCGGACGGTTGCGAAGGCATGTTGATCCGCCGCCATGGTCAGAGCGGCTTTACGCTGGACGGTGTAGACGTCGACCTGCCAGAGGAAGGTCTGAGCATAGCCTCAGGAGCGCATACGATCACATTCGAGCTTGCCTGAAATCCAACGGATACCACTACTTCATTCATACCGCCGATCCACCATCGGCACCTTCAATACCAACTCTCTGGGAGGAGAACAGATGACCACCATCAACCGATCCACAAGTGCGGCCACGGCTGCCCTGGCAATCTGCGCTGCAATGGCACACGGGGTCCAGGCACAGGAATTGACGGTTCTTACCGACAGTTCCCCGCAATATGTCAAGACCATGGAAGCACTGATGTCGGCGTATACGGCAATGCATCCTGATGTAACCTTCCGACTGGAAAGTCGGCCGGGTGGTGCAGAAGGAGACAACCTGATCAAGACCAGGCTGGCGACAGGTGAAATGGAAGATATCTTCAACTACAACTCTGGATCACTTCTTCAGGCATTGCGACCGAACCGCACCCTGCTGGAAATCAGCGACCTTCCAGCGATGGAGGTCACGCTCGACAGTTTCAAGCAGGCTGTGACCGGCCCTGAAGGTGGAATCTACGGAGTGCCGATGGCCGCGGCAATGGGCGGAGGCATCCTCTATCACATCCCGACCTATGAAAAACTGGGTCTAGAAATTCCGATGACCTGGGATGCCTTCATGGAAAACAACAAGCGCATTGCCGAGGAGACCGATCAGGCGCCAATCGCCCAGACGTATCGCGATACCTGGACATCACAACTGTTCGTCCTCTCGGATTATTTCAATGTGCAGGCTGAAAGCCCCGACTGGCACAAGGCATTCACGGCAAACGAAGCGAAATTTTCCACGACACCCGCCGCCATGCGTGGTTTCGAGCATCTGCAGGAAGCTCATGCCGCAGGCTACTTCAATGAGGATTTCGGTGCGGCCACGTATGCTGACGGCCTGGCAATGGTGGCCTCTGGAGAGGCTGTTCATTACCCGATGTTGACTCATTCGATCAGCGCTATCCAGCAGAACAATACCGATCAACTGCAAGACATCGGTTTTTTCGCCCAACCTGGAGATCACGCCGACAAGAACGGACTGACCGTGTGGATGCCTGCGGCACTGTACTCTCCGAAAAGCACTGAACATGCCGATATCGTCAGAGACTTCTTCGATTTTGTCGGTTCGGTGGAAGGGTGCGAGACCATTATCGAAGCCATTGGCGCAGCCGGACCACATGTGACGCAGGGCTGTGAGCTGCCCGCAGATATTCCTCCTGCCATTGCCGACATGTCGGCCTATTTCCAGGAAGATGGACGCACCTGGCCGGCGCTGGAATACCTCTCACCAGTCAAGGGCCCCTCTCTGGAACAGATAACGGTAGCCGTTGGCAGCGGTATCAACACTGCTGAAGAAGGCGCAGCGCTCTACGACCAGGATGTCATGAAACAGGCCAGACAGTTGGGACTGGAAAACTGGTAGCGATCAGCTTTTCACGCAATCCTCACGTGCCCACTCGTGCACCTCACGGGTGGGTCCTGATTCCTCCTGACCCGAGCTTTTGCCGATCATGAGACGCAAGACTCCCTATCCATATTGGTTCGTTGCACCAGCCGGTGTGATTTTCACCGTCTTCTTCGTTGTTCCGACTCTGACATCCTTCTATTTCGCTTTGACCCGTTGGGATCTGTTCGATCTGACGTTCATCGGCTTCGAGAATTTCCAACAGTTCTTCTCGGAACCGTTCCTGGTGGAAGGCATGCTGAACACACTCCTGTTCGCCGGCATCACGTCGAGCATGAAGACTGTTATCGGCCTGTTGCTTGCCGTGCTGCTGACTTCGGGAATCTGGGCACAGAGCTTTCTGCGCACGGTTGTCTTCTTTCCCGTACTGGTGTCCACGATAGGTGTGGGCCTTGCCTTTACGGAACTCATGCACCCGACAAAGGGCGCGATCAACATGGCGCTCGACGTCGTTGGCATCGCCGGACCGGGCTGGTTGACGGACCCCCAGCTGGCTCTTCTGTCGGTATCGCTGGTGGATGTCTGGCGCGGCGTCGGCCTGGCCACCCTGATCTTCATTGCCGGACTGGCCTCGATCAGCCCGGAATACTACGAAGCCGCTCGGATGGACGGCGCAACTCGCCTGCAACAGTTCTGGCGAGTGACCGTCCCCCTGGTGCGTCCGGCTACCGTGACTGTCGTCATTCTGTCGTTGATTGGCGGGATGCGACTGTTCGACCTGATCTGGGCCATGACTCGGGGCGGACCGGGGTTCAGTTCGGACGTGCTGGCCAGCATCATCTACAAGCAGTATCAGGCCGGTTTCTTCGGACTATCAACAGCCGGTAACGTCATTCTGTTTCTTCTCATCTCGCTGATCATTCTGCCACTGGTCTGGTTCTTCAACCGTCGGGAGGTCGACCTTTGAAAACTCGTCAATATCTGATTGGAGTCGCGTCACTTGCCGGGGCGCTGTTCATCTTCGTGGTGCCATTTCTCTTCATCTTCCTGACGGCAGTGAAATCACCGGCTGATGCCGCGTCCATGGATTTCAGCTGGCCGGAGCAGTGGCAGTTCTGGCAAAACTTCAAGGAGGTGCTGAAAACGGGGGATTACATCCTGTTGCTCGCCTACTGGAATTCCACGCTCATCACGGTTTTTGCCGTCACCATGCTGGTGATTTTCGGAGCGATGGTTGGCTATATTCTCAACCGTCGCCGCTCGCCATGGAACAAGGTCATCATGGCCTTTGTGCTGGCGGGACTGATGATACCGCCGGCGGTTGTACCGACAATCTGGGTACTGCAGCAGCTGAACCTGTTCAAGACCATTTATGGAATGATCCTGATCCAGTGTGCCTATGGTCTGGGTTTTTCCATTCTGCTCTTCAGCCAGTTCATCGGCACCATACCGCGCGACCTGGACGAGGCTGCTCGAATCGATGGTGCCAGCCCATTGCAGATCTTCTTCAAGGTCATCATGCCATTACTCAAGCCTGTCACTGTTACGGTCATCGTCGTGCAATCGATCTCCATTTTCAACGATTTCACGCATCCCCTCTATTATCTGCCAGGTCGCGACAACGTCACCGTACAGCTGACGCTCTACAACTTTCAATCGCAGTTCGTCAGCCAGATGAATCTGCTTTTCATGAACATCCTGCTGGTCACCATCCCACCACTGGTGGTGTTCATCTTCTTCAACCGACAGATTGTCGCCGGCATGACCGCCGGCGCTGTGAAAGGATAAATCGATGGCCCGAGTAGAGCTGAAGAACCTGGTCAAGAGTTTCGCTGCAATCGACGTCATCAAGGGCGTCGACCTGAGTGTGGAAAGTGGCGAATTCTGTGTGTTCGTAGGTCCCTCAGGTTGTGGAAAATCGACCTTGTTGCGCATCATAGCCGGATTGGAAGAGGAGACATCCGGTGAGATCTTCATCGACGAGAAGAATGTTGCGCCTCTTGAACCGGTGGACAGGGGCGTTGCCATGGTATTTCAGAGTTATGCCCTTTACCCCCATCTTACGGTTCGCGAGAATGTCGGCTTCGGGCTGAGTCTGACCAAAATGGCGAAATCCGAGATCAAGGCCAGAGTCGATGCTGTAGCAGAGACCCTGCAACTGACCGCCTTGCTCGATCGCAAGCCCAAGGCATTGTCCGGTGGTCAACGCCAGCGTGTCGCCATAGGACGAGCTATCGTGCGCGACCCGAAGGTGTTTCTCTTTGATGAACCCCTATCGAACCTCGATGCCGCCCTGCGCAGTAAAATGCGCATCGAGCTGACGGACTTGCATGCCCGACTGGGTGCGACCATGATTTATGTCACCCATGACCAGGTCGAGGCGATGACCATGGCTGACAAGATCGTGGTTCTGCATGACGGGCATATCGAACAGACGGGCACCCCCATGGAACTCTACAATTCACCGGCTACACCGTTCGTCGCGGGGTTCATCGGAAGTCCGAAAATGAATCTGTACACGGGGGATGTTGCTCGCCAGATGGGATGTACCACCTACGGTATACGACCCGAACACATCACCCTGGGAAGTGACGGGATGTGGACCGGTCGCATCCGGCATATCGAGCGCCTGGGGGCGGATACCACGCTGCATCTCGACGTCGATGGCCTGGGGGAAATGATTGTCCGCACCGATGGTCAGATCGAATATGAGCTCGGGGCAACCCTTCATGCCAGCCCCATAGCGGGATGCGAGCACCGATTCGATATCTGAACCAGAATCAGATGATTCGGGAGGACAGCTGTCGTACCGACTGCACCAGATACTTGGCGTAGTTTCTCGCTGTTTGTGTATCGAGTGACTCGCCGTTGATCGCGGCACTGATGGCGGCTACGGGCTCGTTGCGCTGGTTCAGTATCGGCGCGGCAATGCAACTGATGTGGCTATCGATTTCGCCCTGGGTCACCGCATAGCCGAGCCTCTTGGCTCTGCTGATGTCCTCCTGATTCGCGTCCAGAACGCGTTTGCTTTTCAGGTCTTCACACTCTTCACTGCTGTAATAGTCTCGCCTGAACGCCTCGGAGCGCATGGACAGAATAGCCTTGCCAGATGCCGACTGGTGCATCGGCATGGTCAGTCCGATGTGGATATTGAAGGCACTGTTCGCCGAATACTCGACCTTGGAAACCACGACCACCCTGTTGCCGATGGGCACGCAAAGGAAGATGGGTTTGTGTATCTCGTTTTTCAGGATCTCCGCTATCGGGTAGAAATAGGGGATGAGATTCTGCCTGTTATAGATGGTCGACGCTATCTGAAATATTCGTGAGCCAACGCAGTAGGACTTCTTGCGACTGGGGTCCAGGGCGACCAGCTGATGATCGAGCAGCGCCTTGATGAGGCGGTGCCCGCTGGCAACTGCAATGCCGGTCTGTTCGCAAATCTCCGACAGAGTCATCGGATAAGTGGACGTGGCGAGCAAATCCAGAATCAGTACGGTGCTGTCAACTGCTGGGGCTTTGGATCTGGTTTTTGGTTCCATCACAAATTTTCCATACGGGGAAAAACCGGCTATCAGGTATCGAACCGTGACACAGCCGGGGAGCAGACACGCTTATGACTGCCAAGGGTTGATACAGAGCCATTACGTGCATGATTCCACACACCGCCACACGTCTGACTTATCCATGGCTGCAGTATACCTAGCGGTTTCATGGGCATTGCCTTGTTCCATTCACCAATTTAATTCCATATATGGAAATAAATTATTACATGTGAAATTATTTATTGACAGCCCTTTTTCAACTCCCTAGGATGCCGCCATCAATTCTGAGGAGTCTGTCATGCGTATCGACAAGAACTTTGTCTGTAACGAGTTCAAGCAATCCAACACGGCAGAAACTCTGTCCGTCTACAGCCCCGCGACTGAAGAGCTGGTGGGGCAAGTGCAACTGGCTACCGCCGAAGAGGCCATCGAGGCCGTTGAAGCCGCGGCAGAGGCGCAGAAGCGATGGCGCGAGCTGACGAGCATAGAGCGTGCGGCGTACATGCATCGTCTGGCGGATGCACTCGTTGCACGCAAGGATGCCATTGGCCTGGCACTGGCCAACGAATCCGGCAAGAGCCTGGAAGATGCATGCAATGAAGCTGTCTATGCCGGAGACATCACTCGCTACCATGCGGAATGGGCACGTCGCATCGAAGGCGAGGTGATTCCCAGCGACACCCCGTCAGAAAGTCTGTTGCTTCAGCGTGAACCCATCGGTGTCATCGCCTGCCTGATCCCGTTCAACTATCCTGTCTATACGCTTCTGCGAAAGATCGCACCGGCGCTGATCACCGGCAACACCGTCGTGGTTCGGCCCAGCAACAACACACCGGGTTCTGCATTTGAAATTGCCCAGGCAGTACTCGAGTCAGGCCTGCCGGCAGGCGTGGTCAACATCCTGACCATGGACCACGCCATTGCCGAGCGTGTCTGCACTCATCCGGCCGTAGGCATGATCACACTGACTGGCAGCGTCGGTGCTGGTCGAAAGGTACTGGAATATTCGCAGGTCAACATATCCAAGTCGTCGCTGGAACTCGGTGGCAAGAGTCCGGCCATCGTGGAAGCCGACGCCGACCTGGAAAAGGCAGCCAGGGAGATTGCGGCGTCCAAGACAACCAACTGTGGTCAGCTCTGCACGGCCATCGAACGCGTCTATGTGCATGAAGCAGTCTATGAGCCCTTCGTCAAACTGTTGCGGACTCATATGGAAGAACGCCGTTATGGTGATCGCAGTATCGAACCGAGTGACATGGGTCCGCTCATCAATGAAAGCTCTCGCCTGAACATACACCAGATGGTGGAGCGCGCCATCGATGATGGAGCCAGACTGGAGATGGGCGGCTTCATTCCCGAAGGCCCTGGCTACTTCTATCCACCCACCATGCTGACGGAGTGCCGCCAGGACATGGAAATCGTTCAGGAAGAGATATTCGGGCCGGTTCTTCCCGTGCTCAAGTACAGCGATGCAGACGAAGCCTTGCGCCTGGCCAATGACCACCAGTTCGGACTTGCTTCAGTGGTATACACCGAAAACTACCGTACCGCGATGAAGCTGGCCAACAACATCGAAGCCGGTGAAGTCTATGTCAATCGCACGCCTGCCGACCCCTATCAGGGATATCACGCAGGTTGGAAACGCTCCGGTCTGGGCGGCGATGACGGCAAGCACGGCATGCTCGATTACACCCAGACGCGACTGGTCGTGTTGAATTACTGAATGCCCGACAGGGGTCTGCCTTGCAGAATGTGAGGCAGACGTCAACCGTGTAGTACCCCAAACCCAAACAGAAATGTGCTTATAAAGGAGAAGTAAAGATGGCGGCGACAATAGACCAGGTCATTCCGGTTGACGATAAACGAACGAACCTGAAACGATATTTCCAGTTCTCGCTGCTATTGCTTGCCGCTGGAGCCATCTACCCATTGCTCTATCTACGTCAGAATTTCGAGACACCGATTCTCGAGGCGTTCCAGATAAGCAGCAGTGATCTTGGCAACTACTACTCCATGCTGGGCGTGATGTATTTTCTGTGCTATCTGCCCAGCGGCTGGCTGGCGGACAAACTTTCACCACGCTTGCTGGTTTCAATATCCATGGTGGGCACCGGCGTACTCGGCTTGTGGTTCGCCACCATTCCATCCAGAGACGTTCTGGTCTATATTTTCATGGCATGGGGCATCGCTGCGGGCCTGACGTTCTGGGCGTCGATGCTCAAGGGCGTGAAGATGCTGGCTCACAAGAACGAGCAGGGCAAGTTCTTTGGCATCCTCGACGGTGGTCGCGGGTTTGTCGAAGCCATTCTGGCCTCGATTGCCATTGCGATCTTTGCCTATGCCATCGAGACCAAAGGTGACAGTAATGCCGTCGCATTGCAGCAGGTAATTCATATGTATTCCTTTACCTGCATCGCCATCGGAGTCCTGACCTTCCTGTTTGTTCGCAGCGAAAAGTCTGCCGAAGTGACGCAGAAGCGCAAAGGCAATCTTCTGCAGGATCTGAAGTTCCTGATGTCCATTCCCGAGATGTGGATTGTTGCCCTGGTCATATTCTGTGGCTACCAGCTGTTCTGGGCGACGTATTCCTTCTCTGCATTCCTGCAGGAGGGACATGGCATGACAGCGGTCACAGCCGGCTTCGTCACCGTAGCCAAATTGTGGATGCGGCCTATCGGCGGGATCGGTGGTGGATTTCTCGGTGACAAGTATGGCAAGGAGAATATCCTGGCGATTGCCCTGGCAGGTTCCACGCTGGGATTGGTCATCATGATCCTGTTCCCACAGCTCAATACCATATACTTCGTACTCGCCATCGTGTTGCTGATAGGTGTATTGACCTATGCGATTCGGGGGCTTTACTGGGCTATCCTCGACGATTGCGACATACCGCTTCACGTTACGGGTCTTGCCATTGGCGTCATTTCGCTGATTGCCTATACACCCGACATTTTCCTCCCTCAGATCAACGGTTTCATCGCAGCACGCCATGAAGGGGTTACCGTCTATCACCTCTATTTCGGCTACATTGCCGTCATGGGTGCAATCGGTACACTGGCGGTCCTGAAGTTGAAATCAATGACAGCACACAACAAGGCAAAATGATGAAAGTCGTATCCTGTGACACTCATATCGTAGCCACACCGCCGCCACACATTGGCGGCATGTACTGGATCTTTGTTTCCCTGCGGACCGATTGCGGCATTGAAGGTGTCGGTGAAGTCTACGCGGCCACCTTCCACCCCAAGGTCATGGGCCCGGCAATCAGCGACGTCTTCGAACGCTGTCTGCAAGGGCGTGATCCTCATCATGTCGAACGATTCTTTCGTGAAGCCTATTCCAGTGGATTCACGCAGCGTCCCGACCTGACCATGATGGGGATTGTCAGTGGCCTGGAGATGGCCTGCTGGGACATCATCGGCAAGGCTGCAGGCAAGCCGGTACATGAGCTGATAGGTGGCAAGGTGAACGACAGACTGCGTTCCTACACCTATCTCTACCCGAAGGACAAGAATGGTAATCACGATTACAACAACGTCGAACTGGCCGTCGAATGTGCGCTCGAGAACAAGGAAGCCGGCTTCACCGCACTGAAATTCGACCCGGCGGGTCCGTATACGGCCTATTCAGGGCATATGCTGTCGCTGGAAGACATGGACAAGAGTGCCACCTTCTGTCGCCGCATCCGTGAAGCCGTGGGTAACAGCTGCGATCTGCTGTTCGGTACCCATGGACAGATGACCCCGGCCTCGGCCATACGTCTGGCAAAGAGACTCGAGCCCTATGACCCCATGTGGTTTGAAGAGCCGGTCCCTCCCGGGCAAAACGAAGCCATGTCAAGGGTGGCACAGCACACCAGCATCCCGGTTGCCACCGGTGAACGATTGACGACCAAGTACGAGTTCCATGATGTATTGAAGCATGGTGCTGCGGCCATCCTGCAGATGAATCTTGGCCGGGTAGGGGGTATCCTCGAGGGCAAGAAGATTGCCAGCATCGCCGAGGCCTATTACGCCCAGATTGCACCGCACTTGTATAATGGGCCGGTTGGCGCAGCTGCCAGTATCCAGCTGGCTGCCGCCACACCAAACTTTCTGATTCAGGAAAGCATCGGTACCTGGGATGGTTTCCATGCAGAGGTTCTGCAGGAAAAGATCGAATGGAAAGACGGTTACATCATTCCTTCGAACAAACCCGGTCTGGGCGTCGAACTGAACATGGATGTCGTCAAGGCACACTCTCCCTACACCGGCAAGACCCTGCACCTGATCATGGACCCCAGGCCGTACGACTACCAGAGGCAATCTTCCAGCAGCTGGAAAGAGCCCCCGGAGCGCTAGACATGCAATATGACTACATTGTGGTCGGCGCAGGATCTGCCGGTTGCATTCTCGCCCATCGCCTGAGCGAGAGCGGTGAGCATTCGGTATTGCTGCTGGAGGCGGGTGGCAGGGATATCTCCCCCTGGATCAGACTGCCGGTGGGGTTTGCCAAGACTTACTACAATCCGCAGTACAACTACATGTACTACAGCGAGCCTGAAGCGGGGATGGCCGGGCGCAAACTCTATGCACCGCGCGGCAAGGTGCAAGGTGGCTCCGGTTCCATCAATGCCATGATCTATGTGCGTGGACAGGATTCGGACTTTGACGATTGGGCCGCCGCCGGAAACGACGGCTGGTCTTCCAGCGAGGTGTTGCCATTCTTCAAGATGCTGGAGCGACACCCGTCTGGCGACAATGATCACCACTCCAGCCAGGGTCTGATCGGTATCACGCCCATGAAGGAGGGGGCTCATGCAATCTGCCAGCACTTTCTGAACGCAGCGGAAGAACTGGGCATGCCGCTGAACGAGGACTTCAACGGTAGCGAGTTCGAAGGGGCCGGCATCTACGAAACCAATATCGACAAGGGGCAGCGGGCTTCCAGCAATTCTGCGTACCTGAAACCGGCGCTGAAACGCAGGAATCTTCACATTCGGCGTCACGCGATGGCAGAGAAGCTGTTGTTCGACGACAGTGGTCGAGTCACGGGGGTTCAGGTGCGTACCGAGAGTGGCATGGAATCGTTTTCCGCCTCTGTGGAAGTGATCGTATCGGCAGGCGCTGTGGACACACCCAAGTTGCTGCTCCTGTCCGGCATCGGCGATAGCGCGGAATTGGACAAGCATGGAATTTCACTGCAGAAACATCTTCCGGCTGTCGGAAAAAACCTGCAGGATCATCTCTGCGTGAGCTACTACTACCGGGCCAATATCCCGACCCTGAATGACGATTTCCGATCATGGACCGGCAAGGCAAAGGCGGCGTTGCAATACCTGTTCACCCGCAAGGGAGCCTTGTCCATGAGTGTCAACCAGTCAGGTGGTTTCTTCAAGGGTGATGACAGCGAAAAAGAACCCAATATTCAACTTTACTTCAACCCGATGTCGTATCAGATACCGGTAGATCCCAAGGCAGATCTGGTCCCAGAGCCCTATTCGGGCTTTCTGATTGCCTTCAATCCCTGCCGACCGACCAGCCGTGGAAGCATCGAGCTGGCGTCGGCTACAGCGACCGATGCAGCGCTGATTCGACCGAACTATCTGGCAACCGAAAAGGATATCAATGAAGTCATTCAGGGGAGTCGTCTGATTCGAACGTTCATGCAATCCCGATCGCTTCAGTCAGTCACGGAAGAGGAGGTCATCCCGGGGGCGACAGTGGAGACCGACGAAGAGATGCTGCAGTATTTTCGTGAAAACGGGGGCTCCATATACCACCTGTGTGGCTCCTGCACCATGGGACCGGATCCCGAGACCTCCGTGGTGGACCAGCGGCTACGGGTTCACGGAGTACCCGGGCTGAGGATCGTTGATGCCTCCATCTTTCCCAATATCACGTCAGGCAATATCAATGCCCCCGTGATGATGGTTGCCGAGAAGGGCGCCAGAATGATTCTGGAAGACAGCCGCTTGACCAGTCATGCAACCACTGGCGAACATATGCCTGACCGGGTTGATACGGCTATTGCAGGCTAGCACTGACAACAACTGGATTGTGAGCGGAACCATGACGTGACCATCATGATTCCGCTCCTGGCCAGATCTCCTCAATCAGTGATCTCGACCACCACCTTGCCGATTGCCTGACCACTGGTCAGACGCGCATAGGCATCGCCAACCTGCGCCAGTTCGAATCGTTGCTCGTCAAGCAGTGGTGTGATTGCGCCAGAATCAACCAGTTCTGCCAATCTGGCAAGGATGGCTCCGTGCGTTTCCCGCTTGTGATCATGCAGCATGGGAATCAACATGAAGACAACATGCAGTGACAGGCCGCGAAAGTGAATCGGTGTCAGATCCAGCTCCACCAGGGAAACAGTGGTACTGACGTTGCCGTTCAATGCTGCCGCGGCGAAGGAATTTGACAGATTGGCTCCACCGACGGTATCGAAAACCACATCAAACCCGGCACCGTCGGTATGTCTGGCCACATAATCGGCCACTTCTTCGGTCTTGAAATCGATGGCAGTTGCGTCGTAGTCAGCAACAATCTTCGATTGCTTGTCCCCTGTGATGGTGGTGTAGACTTCAGCACCCATGTGCTTGGCCAATTGCACGGCCAGGTGACCGACACCTCCCGCACCGCCGTGTACCAGCACCTTTTGCCCGGCTTGTGTGCCGGCTCTGACCAGGCCTTCATGGGCGGTGATACCGACCAGTGGCATGGCTGCCGCTTCTCGCATGGACAGTGATTCGGGTTTGTGGGCGATCAGCCTGGCGTCCGCAGCGATGTATTCGGCCAGTGCGCCCGGAAGTCCTATCAGCCCGCCAGCACAACCGTAAACCTCATCACCCGGTGCAAAGTCGCTCACACCGTCGCCAACGGCCTCAACGGTACCGGCAAAGTCCATGCCCAGTAGCGCTGGCAGATCGGGCGACAACGGCAGATTTTCCTGGCCCATTTGCCGAATCATCGTGTCAACAGTGTTGACGCTGCTTGCAGCGATACGTACCAGGACTTGCCCAGCACCTGCTACCGGTTTGTCCAGTTCGGCAGGTCGAAATTCAGACGCTTCACCGTATTCGTTCAGAACCATGGCTTTCATGAAACATACTCTCTCTGGTTGAGTTATTGACCAGTGAACGATAGAGCCTGCCGTGGCCTTGGAAAACGGGTGGTTCGAGGATTCAGTATTCCGAAATTCAATGGAATGTGGGAAATCGATTGGATGATCTGCGGGGCCCCGCGGATTTCCGCCAGACCGGACGAGCAGTCAATCCTGCCAGATGGGAGGGTCACCGATCTTCTCCAACAGGAAATCGATGAAGACACGTACCTTGGCCGTCAGCACATTGGACTTGGGGTAAACCAGCCATATCGCTGACTGGTCTTCTATTTCGTACTCCGGTAAAACGCGCACCAACAAGCCATCCTGGATCTCCTTGTGCACACTCCAGATGGAATTCATCGCAATGCCGACGCCTGCCGTGGTTGCTATTTTCATGCTGGCACCGTCATCACACACCACACGCTTCTTGACACCGGTCGGCGGAAAGGTATGTGTAGACTCTTCACCCTCCTTCAACAGCCTGCGCGAGGTGCCGCTCATGAACGTCATCAATTGATGCTCTGCCAGGTCCTCGGGAGTCTTCGGTGTTCCGTGGCGAGCCAGGTAGTCGACAGACGCACAGAGAATGCGCTTGTCATCGGCCAGCTTTCTGGCCCGCAGGCTGCTGTCCTCGATGGCATAGTTCCGTAGCGCCAGGTCGAACCCTCCTTCTATCAGATTCATCTGGGTATCGGACAGCTTCAGCTCCAGATTCACATCCG
This sequence comes from Granulosicoccus sp. 3-233, assembly GCF_052681095.1. NCBI lineage: Bacteria > Pseudomonadati > Pseudomonadota > Gammaproteobacteria > Chromatiales > Granulosicoccaceae > Granulosicoccus > Granulosicoccus sp. 3-233. The sequence goes on along the minus strand of NZ_JBQYLE010000014.1, from coordinate 96,503 downwards.
GATATCGATCGAGGAATTCGGGCAGGATGGGTGCGATATACAGCTGGGCAAAGGTGCTCGATGCCGAAAAGCGCAGCGTGCCGCTTACCCCGGCATTGCCGTGACCGAGAGCGGCTCTCGCCGCATTCTCCTGGGCCAGTATTTCGCGAGCATAGGGGAGAAATTCAGCACCTTCCAGAGATAGGGAGATCTTGCGAGTCGATCGGTGCAGCAAGTCGGCTCCTATCTGCTTTTCCAGTTTCGACAACCGTGCACTGGCGACAGCTGGAGCCAGACCCAACTGACGTCCGGCGGCGCTGATGTTGAGCATGTCAGCGGCCATGACGAAAAGCTGTACACCTTCAGTGTCCATGATCTGTTGCACTCCAGTGATGAAAATCGCTCGCAGTATGTCCTGTTCGATTCACGGTTGGCAAGCCGTGCGCGCTTGGCAGCAAACGGGCCATTTGACGGCTCTGTGACCAGGGAACGTTTTCACCGGCGTACCGCGTTCTGTCCAGTTCTGTCCAGTTCTGTCATCAGTACCGGAGTTTCAATGAAACACGAATTCTGAATCGCCGCAAACGCTCTTTTACGCTGCAGCCATCTGCAATAGATTATCGCTATCACAACGGGGAATAGACTTCGCTGCCCCGACAGAGATGGGAGTAACACTGATGAGAGAGAGCGCAACGGTCAATTATCACGTCAGAAGTGACACACCCCAGGCATTCAGATTCGATGTCGACGGTGTCTACGGGAAGCTTGTATCGCCGACATTGCTGCCAACTCAGGTCAGTGTGCAGGATCTGCGCGATGTGCCGTCCAATATGGACTTCAACCGCGACGGCATCCGCTTCGACAGACATATCAGCAAGATCACGGACTTCGAAACCGGTTCTGCCTGGCAGGCAGTGTACGAGGAAGAATTGCGCGCGTTGTTGGTCGAGCGAATTGCCGCGAAAGAGGTCATCGTTTTCGATCACACCGTGCGTGTGGATGATCCCGATGCAGATCGCAAGCCTGCCCGCAATGTACACAACGATTACAGTGCGCCGGCGGCACAGCAGAGGCTGATCGATATCCTCGGCGAAGAACGAGCGAGCGAGTTTCAGGAGGGTCACTACGGTTTCGTCAACGTCTGGCGACCCGTTCAACAAACCATCAGAACATCGCCACTCGGCTTCATTCGTCCGTCTTCGGTCAGACCCGAGGACTGGATGAACATCGAGTTGATCTACCCCGATCGTGTAGGGCAGATACTGGGAGTCGCCGCAAATGACGATCATGACTGGTTCTACCTGTCGAAGATGACTCCGCAGGAGGTGGTGATCTTCAACATTCACGACAACCGCGGTCGTCCTTGCCTGGGACACAGTGCGCTGGATATGGACAGCGCGTCCGGTGAAAAGGCGGTGCGCAAGAGTATTGAAAGTCGAACACTGGTGCGCTATCAGTAGGATTCCGAGCACTGTTCCCGAAGTGAGTGGCAAGCATCGGCGAATCATGCATTCGCCGCTGCAATAGACTCACGAACGCACTTGCGGCGAAGCCAGCCGCCCTGACAGTATTATCCTGCGATCCTGCGATCCTGCGATCCTGCGATCCTGCGATCCTGCGATCCTGCGATCCTGCGTGCCTGTGTCAAGCAGCATTGCCTTCACCCACCTCTGAAACCCCGCAAAACACGAAAACTGATTATCGGTGCAGCCGGTTTTGCCTGATCGCACGAAGAAATACAGTTTGTCTCACGGGGCAGGCAATCCAGTTCTGTCTTTACACGGCTACTGCGGTAACCACGAAACAGGTACACCCAGTGCCACGCACATGACGAGAGAGAACTGTTCAGATGGGATACACGAATTTCACCACATTCAAGGTTCAGATTGACAACGGCATCGGCTGGGTCACTTTCGACTTCCCACCGGTCAATATCCAGGGGCTGACGATGCTGGCTGATCTGGACAGACTTGCACAACAGCTGGAGAGTGATCCCTCGGTCAAGGTTGTCGTCTTTCAGTCGGCACACGAGGAGATTTTCGTGGCCCATGCCGATACCAATTTCCTGAAAGACATGTCTCACGAGGCCGTCTCACGCGATGACGTCGAGCTGCTGGATCTGCAGGTGGTACTGGAGAGAATCAGCAAGCTGCCTCAGGCAACCATTGCCAAGATCGAAGGCTTTGCACGTGGCGGCGGTCACGAGTTTGCTCTTGCCTGTGACATGCGTTTTGCGGCACGCGGCAAGGCGATGTTCATGCAGATGGAAGTGGGCATGGGCATTCTGCCATGCGGCGGCGGCGCTTCCCGAATGGCACGTCAGACCGGGCTGGGTCGTGCACTGGAGATAGTGCTGGGGGCGCGTGACTTCGACGCCGATCAGGCTGAAGCCTACGGCACCATCAACCGGGCTCTCGACGCAGATGAGATCGGCCCATTCGTCGAAGATCTGGCCAGGCGAATTGCCTTGTGGCCATCGGCCTCCATCAACGCGACCAAACAGGCTGTTCTCGAGTCGATCGACCGCCCGATCGAAGACGCACTCCGTGCTGAAGCCTACTGGCTGTACCAGGCAACCAGTCAGACATCGGCATTGACACGATTCCGATGGGCTGATGAGCAAGAAGCTCAATTTGACATGGACAACCAGCGCACCTGGCCAGACATGCTTGTCAAGGTGCAGGAGATCAACGACTGAAAGGCGGAAAAGTGTCTCATCGACAGCGTGTTGAGACACTTTGAAGCTGGCAGCAATTTTCCAGTTGTCGCCTGCCAGTCATTCGGATTACAACTTCAACACCAGATCAATGCCGGGATACCACCCAGGCAGAAAACAGGAGGATCAACAATGCAGCCGTCACTTGAACAGAAGCTGTGGATGTACGAAACAATGGTGCTCAGTCGCCGTTGCGAGGAGCAGATAGCCAAGATCTACATGGAAGGGAAAACCCCGGTATTCAACATGGCCAACGGTACCATTCCGGGAGAAATGCATCTGTCCGATGGGCAGGAACCCGTAGCTGTTGGCGTCTGTGCACACCTGGATGCAGAAGATATCGTCACCGCGACTCACCGTCCACATCATCAGGCTATCGCGAAAGGGGTGGATCTCGACCGAATGATGGCAGAGATCTTTGGCAAGGCCACTGGCCTCAGCGGTGGTCGAGGGGGGCATATGCACCTGTTTGACCCTGCCGTCAACTTCGCCTGCTCAGGCATCATCGGTCAGGGTCTTGGACCTGCTGTCGGAGCTGCATTATCACGCAAGATGCAAGGCAAACCCGGTGTTGCCGTCGCATTCATTGGTGAAGGTGCTACCAACCAGGGAGCCTTCCACGAAGCACTCAATCTGGCAGCAGTATGGAACGTACCATTCGTTTGCGTTGTTGAAGACAATGCCTGGGGAATATCGGTCTCGAAAGAGGCATCCACATCGGTACCACGCAATGATGTACGAGCAGCCTCTTATGGCATTCCGGGGCATTACGTGGAAGGCAATGATCCCTATCGAATTCATGAGGTTGCCGGTGAAGCAATTGCCCGAGCCCGTGCCGGTGAGGGTCCCAGCCTGATAGAGGTGGAAACATTCCGCCTGGCCGGACACTTCATGGGCGATGCGGAAGGCTACCGACCAGAGGGAGAAAAGGATGCATTGTTTGAAATCGATCCGATTCCAAGGATGCGAAAACGTCTGCTTGAGGATGGCGACGCCTCGGATGAGCAGTTGAGCGACATCGAGAAAAAGGCCGAAGAGCGCATCGATCAAGCGATCAGATTCGCGAGGGAGAGTGCTGATCCACGCCCCGAAGACGCCTTGACAGCCGTCTTTGCTCAGGACTGAACCAGCAGGATATATCGGAGGAAACAATGACACAGTCAAACAATAGAAAACTGACGATAGCCCGAGCCATGGCGGAGTCTGTCGCACAGGAGATGCGCACTGACGATCGAGTCTTCGTCATGGGTGAAGATATCGGCGAACTGGGAGGAGTCTACGGAAATACCCGTGGACTGCTGGAGGAGTTCGGCAAGGATCGAATACGTGATACGCCCATTTCCGAAACAGCCTTCATCGGCGCTGCCGTCGGTGCTGCCCAGGACGGGATGCGCCCGGTGGTCGAACTGATGTTCGTCGACTTCTTCGGCGTGTGTTTCGATGCCATCTACAACCTCATGGCCAAGAACATCTACTTTTCCGGTGGATCTCTCAAGGTACCGATGGTCCTGATGACATCCACTGGCGGAGGCTACTCCGATGGCGGCCAGCATTCGCAATGCCTCTATGGCACCTTTGCACACCTGCCGGGCATGAAGGTCGTTGCGCCATCCAACGCCCATGACGCCAAGGGGCTGATGACCGCAGCAATACGAGACGACAGCCCCGTTGTCTTCATGTATCACAAGCGCTTGCAGGGTATGGGCTGGCTGGGTACCGAACCCGGCGCGACCGTCAAGACGCCGGAGGAAAGCTACACCGTGGAAATCGGCAAGGCTGCCATCGCACGCGAGGGTCGCGATGTCACGATCGTGAGTCTGGGACTGGGGGTTCATCATGCACTCAAGGCCGCCGAGACACTGTCCGAGGAAGGTGTGGAGGCAGAGGTTGTGGATCTGCGCTCGCTGGTTCCATTGGATCGCGACACCATTCGCGAATCTGTCGCCAGGACCGGACGACTCATTGTGGTCGATGAGGATTATCACAGCTTCGGTGTTTCCGGAGAAATCATCGCATCGGTAACCGAACACGACATCTCCGTTCTCAAGGCTGCACCGCGTCGAGTTGCATTTCCCGATGTGCCGATTCCTTTCGAACGCGGCATGGAGCAATTCTGCCTGCCGAATGTCGACAAGATCATTGCAGCCTATCGTGAGATCGCGACTGCCTGAGCCACTCCTACAACTGCATTCCGACACGCGCCGTCGTGTCACTTGAATCGAACTCATGAGGTGAAACATGTCAACGGATATCGTGGTCCCGAAGGACCTTTACGAAGAAGATGAAGAAGCTGTCGTCACCAGCTGGCTGGTTGATGATGGTACCCAGGTTGAAGCCGGCTCTCTGGTTGCGGAGCTGATGACGGCCAAGGTGCAGTATGAAATCCTTGCGCCGAGCAGTGGCACGGTCAGCATTCTGAAGCAGGTAGATGATGTGGTGGCCAAGGGCGACATCATCGGAACTGTCAACTAGTTCGGCGGGGGATGACGACAATGGAGCAAGTTACAGCCTCAACCGACAGCCGGACGGTCGTGCCTCTGCGTGGCGTGAGAGCCATGATTGCGGACAAGATGGCTAGCAGTCTGCGAGAGGGAGCGCAGCTGACACATCACGGAAGCTGCGATATCAGTGGCCTGCTCGGATTCAAGCAACGTATGGCTGCCGACGGTGTGAAGCTGTCGGTGGAGGATATCGTCAATCACTGTGTTGTTCAGGTTCTGCAGCGTCATCCGGACATCAATGGCACTGTAAAGGACAAGGAAATTCACCTCTCTTCATCAGTTGACTTGTGTGTCGCCATCGCGCTGCCAGGCAACCTCCTGGTAGCCCCCGCCATCTTTGGTGCCAATGAAATGGACCCATCCAGCTTGCGAGAAGCACGTCGTGATCTCGTTAGCCGTGCACAGTCAAACAAGCTGAGTGTCACCGAGATGACCTCGGGGACCTTTACCGTCAGCAACCTGGGTTTGACACGGGTTGAACACTTCACTCCGATCATCAATGCTCCGCAAATCGGAATACTCGGCATAGGCTGTTCGACCGAACGCCCTGTATCCGATAGCGACGGCAATATCACACTGCGACCGTACGTTGGCCTGTCATTGACGTTCGATCACCGTGCAATCGACGGTGGGCCGGCAGGTGACATACTGACTGACTTGTGCAACACGATAGAGGCACTCTCATGAACGGTGCTGCGCAAGCACTTCGCATTTTCGATCATGTCAGCGATGGTTTGCAGGCAGAAATGGATTTGCTGCTTGCACCTCACGCCGCTCATGGCACTCAGTCACTCGTATGGCGGACCAGTCAGTCTCTGGTTGTACCCGCCAGCTTTGCAGCCCGACCTGGCTTCGGGGAGGCCGTCGACGCGAGCAAGGAGAGAGGCTGGCCTGTCGCATCCCGAGCCACAGGGGGAGGGACCACGCCGCAAGGACAGGGGATTCTCAATGTCTGTCTTGCATTTTCACCCACATCACGGCCCTCGATTCATGCTGCCTATCGCCGAATCTGCATGCCGCTACAGAGAGCCTTCGAGGAACTGGGCATGCGGACGACATGTCAAGCCGTACCCGGTTCATTCTGCGACGGTGAGTTCAACATCGTACACCGTGGTCAGAAGCTGGTGGGTACTGCTCAGCGCTGGCGCCCGCCTCGCTCAGGAGGCGGTCACCGCATCCTTGTACATGCATTGATCCTGCAGTCAGCAAACGTGAGGGAAGTGGTGCAGGCCATCAATGCCTTTCATCAGGATCTCGGACTCGACGTCCCTGTCCACCAACACACCCACACGACGGTGGAAGCTGCGGGAAGACCAATGAGTGAAGTTTCTTTCGCAGAGCTCCTGACGAGACATATCAACGACCATGATGCTTTGCTGGAGCATACTACTACAGATCTGACCCCAACGCCGCTCAGATCTCGCAGGGTGTCGGAGGCTGTCATTGGCGCTTGAACAGAGCAGAAAGATCAACTGGTACGTATCGACCAGCACGAACAGCACGAACAGCACGAACAGCACGAACAGCACGAACAGCACGATTGCATACGGCTTGAATGAGCATGGCCCATATCAATGAATTCCCAGTGCCTGATGCCATTCCGGGATAGCCGCATCAGGCACAGGCGATCTGACCACCACTGAAAATCATGAGGAAAAGACAATGACACACTATTCAGTACTTGCAGTCACACCGACCAATGAAGACTGGATACCGGGCTATATAGCTCCGGTGAATGCTCTGATAGCCAAACACGGAGGAGAATATCTGGCGCGTACGGTCAGTCACGAACGCCTTGAAGGTCAGGGCGAAGACGCCGCATTGCGCATCATCATTGCATGGCCTTCGGCAGAAGCCGCCAAGGCGTTCGTTGGGGATCCAGACTACGCACCTTACTTCAAAAGCAGAACGGAAGGCTCGGAAAGTCATCATTTCCTTATCGAAGGAAAAGACGATCTCGCCTGATTCCCAGGGAGTGTTCGGACCTCGGCAGGGACGCTAACGCTCCTTGTCGGGTCTGACTATTCCATGTCTGAGCATCTTTCGATGAATGGTGGCCCGACCGATACCCAGCTTTCTGGCTGCCCGTGACACGTTCCAGTGAGTACTATCAAGAGCATCCATGATGGCTGTCTTTTCATCACAGGGAGATGAAACCAGCGCCGGCCGTGAAGCACCCTCTGCGGCAGACTCGTCGCTGTTGACCGAATGTGAGCGCAACGTGATGTCGCAGAGCGAAATACGCTCGCCGTTACCCGCAATTAGTGATTGACGCAGTGTGTTGCGTAGTTCTCTGACATTGCCGGGCCAGTCATGATGCCGGATGGCCACTCTGGCATCGTTTGTCAGCTCGACTGTATTGCCGGCAAGTGTAGTTGCTATTGCTGAAGCCAAGGTGTCTACCCCTTCTCGATTGCGCAAAGCGGGTAGAACGAAGTGCGCACCGCACAGAAGATAGTAAAGATCCTCTCTGAAGCGCCCGGCATCCACCTCCGCAAGCAGATCGTGATCAGTCGTCGCGACCACGTTCATCGGCAGAGCACTGTGCCGGGCGCTGGCGTCGTGCTCCATGGACTCCAGGGTCTCGAGCAGGTTTCTCAAACGAGCCTGACCACTGGCTGGCAGATCGGCAACGTTCTCCACCAACAGCGTCACAGACAAACGGTTGATGTCCGCTTGTTCAGCAACAGTCGATACCTTGTTCATGAATGTACCTGTCTGCAACCGATCCATCACCGACTCGTCGAACACTGTGCAATCCATCCTCACCAACTGAGTCGGACTATTCCCCAAATCCGCATGCAGTGATGTGACCAGTCGAGTCTTGCCGGTTCCGGATTCTCCTTCAATCAACAGAGGTATTCGGTTGGCAAAACAGACCTGAACCTGCTCAAGTGAGTCCGCCATTGCCCGACTGCCGATAGCAAGATTTCGCAATGAGCGGGAGAGTCTGCGCCGACCGAAATCACGCTGTTTCCTACGCTTCGGACCGCTTCCCGATACGGTGGAGAACGAGGAGCAGGCGACCTGTTCGCGCACCGAGATATTCAGAACGTCTCCCGAGTCAAGGTGCACGTCATGAACCTGCCCGGGTGTTCTCACAAGGTCCTCGATACTCAGACCGGCAATGGTATCCATGCTGGTACCGGTCAGTACTTCCAACCGGCCTTCGCCAGGAAATAACCCAGCGCCGCGAGTGGCCCCCAGAATGCAACCGGAATCATCAAGAGCGATGAGCGTGTCGCTGGCACTCAATCCCGTCCCGGTTGGACTGCTGACGGTAACTATCAATGCATCCTTGTAGTGTTGCTCGAACAGTAGATTCTGTACTCGCCTCGACGCCTGTTCGAGCAATTGTTGCGAAAAAATGCATTCTGCTGCATTGCCACTATCCATTGTCGACAATGAAACAGCTCCAATCATGCGATTGCAGGCATCCAGTAGCGGTACCGAGGTACAGGAAAAGGAATTCAGTTTGGAAAAGAAGTGTTCATTGCCCCGGACTGTCACGGTCTCACCCAGAGTCATCGCCATGGCGACACCGTTGGTACCCGCAATGCGCTCATTCCAGCAGCTGCCCAGTGCAATTCCGTGACGCTCGAAACGAGAATGACCCTTGTCACGGGCCTCGAGGCGGACGACGACCTGATCAGCATCGCACAGGACCAGACAATGGCCTGCGTGGCCGGCAATATCGGCCAACCGCTGAAAGATACCTCGACGGCCGCCAATCTTGTCAACCATGGCTTCGAGTCGGGGCGTGACCTCCGTGGACTGCAAACGCATCACGGGATACATCGCCTCCTGCACGAGACTGAAGTCGTGCTTGCAGCGATCCCAGGATTCTGCAATGGCTTTCTGGTACTTGCTCGACCGCAATTCGGATGCCATCCGCCCCTCATTCAGTACATGCCGTCACTCCAGAATACCCGTTTGACGGACCGTAGTCGATACCCCGAATTGCAAGCGGTCGACCGGGAGAGTGGTACAGACCCGCCAGAACGGCAGGCCGGCAAACGCGACTGAATGCCCGCCAGAACCTGACGGGCAATCAGCCGCAATGCTCACGACTTCGGACCGAGAATGAACCACGCAATGAGTCCGACGACCGGCAAGAAAACAACAATCAAAACCCAGATGAGTTTTTTCAACGTACTCGCTGTGCTGCCAACGATCTTGATGATCGCGTAGATATCCAGAACGAAAATGATAAAGCCGAGTATGCCGCCACCAAATCCGATTTCCATGTCTTTCTCCTGCTGTTACAGATCAATTTGTCTGAGCAGAAGTCTATGTCTGTAACCCTCGGCCAGCATGCTCATTGAAGAACATGCACAACAGCAATTGAATCGAGCAACGTACAATACCCGTAGCGTGTAGCTCCACCGGGTGACGCCGAGCCGTCCTTCCGGTCACGCCGGAGCGCGCGCGCCAGGCCTGTTGCCTGGAGTGGAAGTCAGTGCCTACAGCGAGCCTTGGCTCAACGGTTCAGCCGTCACGATGACTCCATCGGTGTCGGTGTAGACATGATCACCCGGGCGGAACTCGACACCGCCGAATGACACGGCAATGTCACGCTCGCCTTGAGTCACGGGAATGTATTTTCTGGAGCAGGTTCCCAGCGCGTACAATGCCACGGGAATGTCCTTGATCTGAAACGTATCTCTGATGTAGCCGTTGACGATGATTCCCGCATAGCCGCTGGCCTGAGCGAACTTCATCAGATTCTCGCCCACGATCGCGTAATAGGCCTGATCGGAATCCACCACCACCACTTTTCCGTGTCCGTCCTCATCCCGCAATAGTGTGATGAGATCGCTGTTGTTGCGATCCAGCCGCAGGGTGACAACTTCGCCCTGACACACGGGGGCACCACCGTAGTTCGAGTAGCCCGGACCGAGAACCGATACCTTGTCTGGGAAGGTGTCACAAAAATCTGCGGTGAAGTCGGCCATGTTTTGCTCTCTGAAACGGATACCAGGCCCACTCGGCGGGGCGCAAACCGCAGATTCTATCATCTCGTTGTCTCTGTGCCGGGGGTACTTTTGGTACTATGATCTGCTGGATACGGGGCGCGTGGAACATGAAAGTCGTAACGGGGGTGATTGGCAACGATATTCACGTGGTTGCCAACCGATTGATGGATCTGTCGCTGAATGCGAGAGGCTATGAAGTCTTCAACCTGGGGGTAAACACCTACCTGGAGGAATTCTTCGATGCTGCCGTCGAGACCGGCGCCGAGATTCTGCTGATTTCCTCTCTCAACGGGGAAGCCGAGGGCTGGGCTCGAGAGGTCAAGTTGCTCAAAGCCCGATACAAGAGCCTTGACAAGCTCATCATGATGATCGGCGGCAATCTCACGGTGGGTAGTGGCAATGCGGAGGCCATCGTACCTCGCTACAAGAATTACGGCTTCGATCTCGTGTGCCATCAGGTGGATCTGAATACCGGTCTGGACATGCTCGAAGACTACATCCGGGAACGCTCACAGGAAGCATCAGACGCATGAGCCAGCTACAGGAAGAACGGGAAATCATTCTCGGCAATGAAAATGTCGATTCCTTCGATTTCGATGAAGTACGCGAATTCGTGAAAGGTGCCGATGAACGGCTGTTCATCTCTCACCATTTCGATAAAAGGGAAAAAATGCTGGTGCAGCCTCGTGGTGGCTTCCCGACCTATGAAAAGCAGTTCGCCCTGTACGAATTTTTCGTGGACGCCAATGTCGACGTTCTGCCACTGACCATCGACTCCAACACCCGGCTCAACGACTACGCCACGGCCAAGAAGATGCTGCGTCTGAGCGAAGCCAACGAGGTGGACATGCTCAACGGCTACCCACTGGTCAATCATGGCTATCGCAACACGCGAAAGATGATGACGCACTTCAACCATCCCGTCAGCCTGCGTCATGGTACGCCGGATGCGAGGTTGCTGATTGAAATCGCCATCGCCTCGGGCATCTTCGAGATCGAGGGTGGACCGATCACCTACCTGCTGCCATATTCCAAGAATTTCCCGTTGGACAAGGCCTTTCTGTACTGGAAATACGTCGAGCGCGTCTGCGCCGATTATTCGGCGCTCAACAAGCCCATCAACCGGGAGTCCTTCGGCCCACTGACCGCAACGCTGGTGCCGCCATCGATCACGATCGTGATCCAGTTGCTGGAAATGCTGCTGTCTCTGGAGGAGGGGGTCAAATCCTTCTCCGTGTCATTTTCACAGCAGGGCTCGATGATTCAGGATATCGTCACCGGCAAGGTGACTCGCAAACTGGCAGATCACTACGCAGCGCAGATTGGTTGCGATGATGCCTCCATCCATCTCGTGTATCACCAGTGGATGGGCGCCTTCCCGACCAACAGGGATTCTGCCGATCAGCTCATCAACATGTCCACGGTGATCGCCTCGATGTGCGGCGCCGACAAGATCATCACCAAGACGCGCGAGGAGGCCGTAGGCATTCCCACCAAGGAGGCCAATGCCCAGACTGTTGCCAACACCCAGTACACATTGAGAATACTCAGTGGCTTGCCCGCCATTGTTGACGAGCACGAGGAAGAGATTCTGACTGCGGAAGTGCACGCCATCATGGAGGCCGTATTCAATGATCCGGCTGACACACTGTGGCGCAAGGTCTTCAACTCGATCAAGAACGGCATCATCGATGTGCCTTTCTCACCGCATATCATCAACCACAACAAGATGATCACCATTCGCGATGCGCAAAAGAACATTCGCATCATCGAACGCGGCAATGTACCGATTCCCGATCGTTGTTATGCCTATGAGAAGTCATGTTGCGACCTCGACAAGGACACCACCAGCATCGTCAACGACATCATCCACGATATAGGAATCATGCAGTGAGTGCCAACAACGAAAAGCTGCTGATCGATATCGGCAGTACCTACTTCAAGGTCAGCACTTCGAACTCCATCGAGCAGCACTTCCGGGATTTCAACAAGCAGATCCTCGATGACCTGATGCACAAGTGCGGCGAAACCATTCAGCGCTTCGATGCACAGGATATTCATATCTGCTCGTCTGCCAACGGTGGACTGAGCACACTGATAATCGGTCTGACTCAATCCTACTCGCTGAAGTACGCGACCAATATCGCGTTCAATGCCGGAATCAATATCATCGATTCCATCGTATTCCAGGATATAGAAGACTACTCCATACCCAGTGATCTCATTGACGTCGTGATCATCGTTGGCGGAATAGACTCGAACGGCGGCCTTTTCGACGAGCGGCTCATCAGCTACCTGAGCAAACTTCAGTATTCCAATGTCGTTTACGTCGGCAATGCACCGGATGCAGCCCTTGTCGGCTCCCGGGTAGACAAGCTGGTGGTGCTGCCCAATATCATCGACGATCGACTGCATATCGTCGAAACACACCTGAAAGACTACCTTACCAATCTCTACCAGCAGGACATCGAGGGCAAGGAAGACATCAAGCATCTGTATCAGGTCACCGCCAACCAGATCTATCCGACACCCTATGTCGTCAACAAGTCTCTGCCGTTGATCCATGACTCGTTCTCCGTGACCGACCCGTTCATTCTGCTGGACATCGGTGGCGCTACCACCGATGTGCACTACTCCAAGGATCTGGTAAGCGACAACATCGTGACGGAGCAGGGCCATGACCGCATCGTGTTCAAGAAGCTGGGGGTCTACAAATCCAGGCAATCATTGATTTTCACGGCGGAAAACAACGAATTTTCCTACGAGCTGCTCATGCACCTCAAGGTCACCGAGAACATCTATAACGAACACAGTGAAAAGGCAACCCGGATCCTCATGCAGCTGGCGATCTTCCTGGTGCTGTGCAAGATGTCTCATTACAGGCCGAGTTACGTCACCCTGAAGCTGCTTGCAATGAATTCCATCGTGTTCACCGGTGGTATCACGAAAGTTCTGAATACCGAAGACATCGAGGATGTCGTGGCCTTTTTCTACCGCAAGATTCTCAATTCGGATCACAAGCCCGTGACGGTACTGGATACCAACTACGACATCTGGACCATTGGCGCAAGGGAACACGCATCATGTCAATAAACTGTATTCGTATTCTTCTTGACAAGGCTGCACAACAGCAGCCGGACAAGATTGCACTGACGCACAATGATCAGCAACTCAGCTATGCGGAATTGCTGAAACGGGTAGACCATGTTGCCCTCTACCTGCAGGAACTGAACCTGCCCAAGGGCACACGGATCGGGCTCTATGCCAACAAGGACATCTCACAGGTCATCGCCATACTGGCGATCCTCTCGACCGACTATATCCTGGTGCCATTGACGCGGCTGCTCAAGCCGGAGCAAGTCCAGTACATCATCGGTGACTGCGACATACAGTGTGTCATTACCGACAGGCTCAAGCTCAAGAGCATCGAGGAAATCGAATTCGACGGACATATCATCTCCATTGAAACCGTTGACAAGGACATTCCGTCGTTCGAGGAGATATTCAAGTATTACAACAAGCCATTCAGTTGCGATATCAACGGTCACGACAACGCCGTCATTACCTACTCCTTCGGTCTGACGGGCACACCCAAAGGCATCGTGATATCGCATCGTAACCTGATCGATTCCGCACGTGTCGTGTCGCAGTATCTGGACCTTGGCGAAGACGATGTCATTTCCGGCCTTCTCATGTTCAACCTCGATTACGGCCTGAATCAGATCTTCTGCTCACTGCTGAACAAGGCAACTCTGGCGCTGCATCGTTTCATTCTTCCCGAAGACTTCTTCAATCACCTGGTCAACGATCAGGTGACCGTATTGCCACTCATGCCGGTCAATATTTCGCAGATGTTCGATGAAGACCTGCACGTCCACCACAGCGTCGACTTGCTCGACAAGGTACGAATCATCACCTCATCAGGTGGAAACGTGACCGAACAGATGGTCGAATCCTGCGCCAGAACCTTCAGAAATGCCAGGTTCTACTCCATGCATGGATTGACCGAAGCCTTTCGCTCTACCTATCTTGATCCTGCACAGATACGGATTCGGCCAGATTCCATCGGCAAGGCCATTCCCGATGTCGAGCTCTATGTAATCAACGATGAGGGCCGAGAATGCGCGCCTCGCGAAACAGGGGAGTTGATCCACCGTGGAGGCTACATCTACCGGGGTTTCTGGAACGCTCCCGCAGAGACTGCCGAGCGCTTCAAGTCGGTCCAGATCCTCAAGGACGTCATCAACCTCGAGGGGCAGCTTGCCGACGAGATCGTGGTGGCTACCGGTGACTATGTGTACAAGGACGAAGAAGGCTATTTCTACTTTGCCTACCGCCGTGACGACATGATCAAGACCAGTGGCTTCCGCGTGTCGCCGTATGAAGTGGAATCGGTCGTTGCCAGGCACCTGCCGCAGATTCAGCAATGCGCTGTATTCGGCATGAGCAACCCTCAGATCGAGGAAGAGATTGTCATGGTGTATTCCGCGATGAGCGAGATTTCCGAAAAGGAAATCACCTTCGAGCTGAAGAAGCATCTGGCTTCCTACATGGTGCCCAGCCGTATCGTGTACAGAAAATCCCTGCCCATGGTGCAGAGCGATCAGAACCAGATCAACAAGGACGAATTGAAGCGGGAATTGTCTGACGACTGATCCCGAAAACCGGGCAGATCCCGATGGCGGAAACGACTTTCTCGAGCACATCGGCAAGCCGCCACCGGGAGCACATTCAATCGGCGTTGATGCCCAGCAGTTCGACATCGAATATCAGAGTCGATCCCGGCTCGATCTTCCCGGCCGAACGGTTGCCGTAAGCCAGACTACTGGGTATGAAGAGGCGGGTCTTTTCTCCTTCCACCATGAGCTGCAGACCCTCTGTCCAGCCTGGAATGACCTGGTTCAGACCAAACGATATCGGCTCTCCGCGATCAACGGAACTGTCGAACACGGTCCCGTCTATCAACGTGCCATGATAGTGAACCCGGACCTTGTCCGTGGCGCCGGGATGTTCACTGCCAGTACCTGGCTCGAGAACCTGGTACTGCAAGCCCGAGGCGGTAGTCTGAACGCCTTCGAGTTCGGCATTCTTGTCCAGAAAGGCCTGACCCAGCTCGGTGTTTTCCCTGGCCTTGCCGGAGTTCATGAATTGCTGGGCGAAATACCAGATGGCGCCGATAGCAAGCACGATGAGAACGTATTTCATGATGAGATTCTTCAGAAAACAGATGATGTTGGAGGATAACGAATAAGCGGGACAAGCGGTGGTATAACAGCGATGCCGCCAAAGCCTACGACTCTTCCTCGGTAAAGGCCTTGATGGTCTTCGCCTGGCCACGAATCTCCACATCGCCCACCAGGCGTAGCGGGATGGCATCCCCAGCGAGTCTGGCTGTGTTTTCCGATATCAGCAGGCGAGTACCAAACTCCTTGTTGAGCGTTTCGAGCCGGGCAGCCAGATTCACCGAGTTTCCATAGACCGTATAACTCAACCTGCCGGCTGCACCCACGGCTCCGGCGACAACAGGACCGGTATCGATGCCTATGCGTATGCGCAGTCGATGGTGAGCATAGGCTTTTCGCTGAACATTGCCCAGCATTTCCCTCGCCGCCAGGATGGCACTACGAGCATGTTGCGGGTTATCGATGGGGACATTGAACGTGGCCAGAATGGCATCCCCGTGAAACTGCGTCACGACTCCCAGATGGCGTTCAAGAATCTCCACCATATCCGAGAAGTAGGCATTCAGGATGGCCACGACTCCTGCTGAGCCCTGAGTCTCGGTCAAGCGGGTAAAACCCTCGATATCGGAATACAGCAGGGTGGCCATGGCGTTCTCGGTCTTCAGTCGGCCACCATCTGAAAGCAGGCTTCGTGCAACTTCTTCCGGGACGAACTGACCCAGCGTCTGCCTGATCAGCGTGCGCTCTCGCAAGTCCACCACCATCTGATTGAAGGAGCGAGCAGCATCATCCAACTCACGCATGCGACTGGAAGGCAAGGCCGGGATCTCGTCAAGCTCATTGGCTTCGACCTGACGAGCCGCAGCAGCAATGGCTGTCACCGGCCGCGTGATGTAGCGTCCCAGAAAGAATGCCCCCACCACGGCAACCAGCAGGACGACCAGTCCCGCCAGCAGACTGCGCATGAGCCGATCTCCCTCGGCTCCGCCATAGGTTTCCGTATTCAGATGTGCACCGATGATCCAGGGTGTAGGACCATATTCCTCGATAAACCGATACAGGTACACGTAGAAGCGTTCATGCGCTCGAATGAAGGCCCCGGAGGTATGAAGCTGGTTGTCGTTGCTGAGAAAGAAGAGCTCCTCTTCATCCGGTGTCCAGATGCGTTGCAGAACATCGTCATCAAGTTCACTCAATGGTATCAGCGGGGAGTCGCCAGGGGCATCGAGCACGGCTTCATCGGTCAGAGACGGGTGAGCCAGCACGCGATCCGAGCCATACAGAACAAATGGCGTCATTCCTTCGCGAGGAGACAATTCCACCATATGTCGCGACAGTTCCTCGATCGGCACGATTTGCGCCAACATGGCGAGCAACTGCCCGTCTTTTCCGTGAATGGGCAGATCGTGCAGCAGAATGGTCTTGCCGATGGTATCGGTAAAGAACGGTTCGACCCAGGAGGGCTCGGTTCGTTGTCTGCCTGTGTCAATCCATTCTTCGATCCCCTCTCGATTGGACCAGTCAGCGGTAACTGCCTTGGCACTGGAGCGATGCCAGCGACGTACCAGCGCATCCGGGGTAATCAGTGCAATGCCCGCCACTTGATCCGTGGCCGCCAGCGCTCCCAGCATGAATTCATCAAATCGCTCCAGCTGATGGATATCCAGAGCGTGGTGGGCAACATGCTCGGCGATCCAGTCGGCTTGTTGATGGACTGGGCGAAGCCACAGTCCGATATCGCGTTCCATGGCAATGATGAGAGTTTTCGCCTGATCGCTCATCAGCAAACGTGTGTTCTGGGTGGCACTGACAAGGCCGAGCACGAACACGATGCCGACCGCCAGCGCCACCAGTGTGGTTACACCGAAAACCGTTATGAAGCGAATGGGGATGCGAATACTCATCCGCCCAGTGTAATGGGTTTACCAACCTCCTTGTCATGACGTGCTGGTTCAGCGATAAGGCACACAGATGGCCTGTGCTGTCACTTCACCCGAAAAGGTAGGGACGGTACAGCGATAGGTTTCCGGGCTCACCGCGGCATCGGCTTCCACGATGTCAGAGGTACTGCAGGCACCACCCGACAGATAATCGATGGATCGGGTACCCCCGAACTCGGTCTCGTAACTGTAGGGGCATCTGGCGATACACGATTCGCCAGGACCAACGTCAGTACAGGTCTTGGTGACAATCAGCACGTTGTAGCGTCCATCGAGTGACACTGAGTCGTCGCCGTCGGAACCGGCATATTCGACAAAGATGTAGGGCTGACCGATTTCATCCGGATTTCGTGTCACCCCGAATTCACCTTCGTCATTGAAAGAGATGACATGATAGTTTCCCGGCTCGGTAACCAGATATTGCGTATCGCCCCGGACGGTATCGTAGTAGGCGTAATCCAGATGAATGTTGTAGCCTGTGGCGCCCTCCTGTGCATCCCAGCTGAGCCGGTTATCGTCCAGCGCAAGTCCGGTGACCCTGGGCAGATCTGCTGTGGCCACGCCACTGATGGCAATGGTAAACAGGAAAATCACGGCACGAAGTGGTGTCTGCATGAGAATGATCCTCATCATTGGGTTGGTGTGAATCGACAGGCACTCAGTGTAGGGCGACGGACATCGCATTAGAAGGGAATCTTGCCGGGACGAATTGCAATCGAATGTGCTATCGATCATTATCAAGTGCAGCATGGGCTTCAGCGAAACAGACCAGAGGTTCGTATGTCAGAGGATGAATTCGAGCTATTGCCGACCAGATCGCCACAGCCAACATTGCCAATAGAGCCTCTGTACTCAATGCTGCATGATGCACCTCTGAAGGCAGTCGAGTACCTGCATCGAGAGCTTTCCCGCATTGAATCGGACAGGGAGCTGGAGGAGATTGTCCCGAACCTGGGCATCACACGCAGACGGGCGATCGAGCAGGTATGGCTGGTACTGGATCAGCGTCGACAGGACTGACTCGGTCATCCCTGACCGGGGAATGAAACATTGACGAGGGGCTGTATCAGGAGTAGGTCATCAGATAGTGCATGCTGAGACCCAGCGCTGCCAAGGAACAAATGCACCGCAGATGGTTCCATCGTGTCCATCGATCCACATAGTGGCTCCAGAACCCGGATGGCAGCCTGCCGTCATTATCGTTTCCCGTCAGCCGCTCATTGAGCGGTACGTTGAATACAACGGTACATAGAAACATGCCTGACACGTAAATCAGGCCGGTGAAGAACAACAGCCAGCGTCCGGGAAGCTCCACTTCAACCAATGCCATGATGCTGAGCATCGCGTACAGCAAGGTTGAACCTGTAAACAGCACCATGAACCAGGAGCGCAGGATGACCGAGTTGATGGCAATCATGGCGTCTGTCGCCTGTCCGGCGTCCAGACTATCCAGGGCGCGCATGATGAATGCGGAGAAAGCGAAATAGACGCCAGCCATGAGACCGGCGCCGATCGCGGCGGTGCACAGAATTGCAGTCAACAGCGAGTCAAACATCACAGCACCTTTTCCGGCAGCGTCCTGTCGAACATCACGAGCAGCATGCAGGACAGACCGATAGCGCCCTCCAGGGCCATTGCCTGGACCAGACCGGAAGCCGGCATGCCATCGATCATGAGGCTCAAGCCGCGAGTCAATGCATAGGACAGGTAGATAAGAGCAGCCAGCCTCAGTGCGACATCAGCCTGGCTTCTCCGGAAAACGGTGGCGATCATGAACAGACCGGCCACCAGCAGGAGTCCAGCCGGAGCCTTGAGTTCATTGAGCAAGCTGATGTTCGCGCCGAGCTCTATCCTGTTGTGTGCGAAGAATGCAACCGGTGATACGAGGATGGATGCGCCGACCAGAACAAGAAGCGATCCTGACAGCAGCAGCATCACTATCCGGGTTTTCGCAAATCGTGAGTTCATGTTGACTCTCCTGACAGATATTGAAGGGGACGACAGCGTGACTACACCTGCTGCAAGAGACCTGAGCGATGCCAGGCGCCGGAGTCCATGACCTTGCGCAGGTATTCGCTGAAGTCGGTTGGTGGCCGTCCCAGCACCAGCTCGACACCGTCTGTCGGGATCGAATTGCGACCATCAAGCACGACCGTGAATAACTCATGCATGAGCCACAACATGTCCTCGGGCACCCCCTGTTCGCGAAGTCCCCGAGTGAAGTCTTCCACGCTGCATTTCGTGAAACTGACCGGGTATCCCACGACCTCCGAAATTTCATTGACACACTGGGTGAAGGTCATCGAACGCGGCCCCGTGACTTCGAACAGGCGATTGCGCAGTTCAGGACGAGTCAGGGCGGCCACTGCAACATCCGCGATGTCATCAATGTCGATGAAGGGTTCCGGGATGTCTCCAGCTGGCAAGGTCAATTCACCTTGCAAGACGCCTTCGATCATGAAGCCTTCGCTGAAGTTCTGCATGAACCAACTGGCGCGAACCACATTCCAGTCGAGCCCGCTGTTCATCAACAGGGTTTCCGCGCGTTCTGCTCCCTGCTCACCACGGCCGGACAGCAGTACCAGATGTTGCAGTCCGACCTCCCTGGCCAGAATGACGAACTTCCGCAAGGTGCTCTCGGCAGTCGGCATGGCAAGGTCAGGGTAGTAGGTGACGTAGGCCGATTCGCAACCATCCAGTACGGCGCGCCAGGTCCTTGCATCCTCCCAGTCGAAGGCGGGTGATGAGGTGCGCGACACGCCTCGCGTGACGTAGCCCAGCGATTGCAGTCGCTTGTCGACTCGCAGACCGGTTTTGGCGTTTCTACCGATGATCAGCATGGGGGATTCTTTCATTGCTCTTTCTCCTGTGCAGCTTGTGTAGAGACCAGCAGCGATAAAGTCTGCTGGTGTGTGGAGCATTCTGTCGGCTTTGCACTGGAGTTGAAATCACAGAATGTCTATGATATTTAGCCAATCGTCCAGAGACGTCTCAGACCATGACGAACACTCGATTGGAGCCGCCACGTATCGACCCGGAGTTACCGCCGAGCTCGGACCCGTTTGGCGAAGTCCTGCATCTACTGCAATTGACTGGCGTTCTCTATTGCAACGCTCAATTGAGTGATCCCTGGGGCATCGAGTTGCCACAATTGCCCGGAGTCATGAATGTGGAAGTGGTGACGTCCGGTCATTGCTGGATCGAACTCGCTGGAAAATCACCGGTATACATGCCGCAGGGCAGTCTTGTGCTGATTCCCCGGGGAGATCGACACATCTTGCGTGGCAACCCTGGCGACAAGGCCACCTGGCTTCAGGACATTCCGGTAGAACGA
The DNA here is from genome assembly GCF_052681095.1 of Granulosicoccus sp. 3-233. NCBI lineage: Bacteria > Pseudomonadati > Pseudomonadota > Gammaproteobacteria > Chromatiales > Granulosicoccaceae > Granulosicoccus > Granulosicoccus sp. 3-233. The sequence goes on along the minus strand of NZ_JBQYLE010000014.1, from coordinate 75,874 downwards.
ATCGGAGATCGTTTCGAGAACATGCAATTCGGCGGTGGTGGACGGCTTACCCGGATCACGTATTACGGTGTGCGATTCGACCCCTATCTGGCGAATCGGTTGGTTCGATTACTCCCGGATATGCTTCATCTGCGCACTCATGTCAACGATGGCAGCTGGTTGCAAAGCACCATTCAGTTCATCGCACAGGAGGCTCAGGCACGCTTGCCCGGCAGCGAAACCGTCATTACCCGATTGGCCGACATTCTCGTGATTCAGGCAATTCGTACCTGGATAGAGAGCGTACGCGACGAGGAACGAGGCTGGATAGCCGCCTTGCATGATCCTGGAATCGGGAAAGCCCTGTCACTGATGCATCGTCAACCGGAACACGACTGGCATGTGGAAAGCCTGGCGCATGAGATCGGCATGTCACGATCGGGTTTTTCAGCGCGCTTCACGGCCATGGTAGGGGAGTCGGTCAAACAGTATCTGACCACATTGCGAATGCAATTGGCACATCGTGAGTTGCGCGAGACATCCGACTCACTCGCCCGGATCGCGGAGCGCGTGGGCTACCAGTCGGAGCAGGCGTTCAACCGAGCCTTCAAACGCGAGGTAGGCGTATCTCCGGGTGCCGTGCGCAGACATCACGCGCGTACTTGATCGAAACAGGTTTGCGGCACCACGCCACCAGAATCGGTTTGGCCGGTTTGTGTATACTTGAATTCATCACTTGCAGAGTCGGGCTTTCAATCGAATCGTGAGTTCATCGCCACCTGCCAGCGACCCGCTGATCGTAGTCTTCGACACGGGGAAAACCAATATCAAGTTGTCGGTGGCCAGGGCAGATGGCCAGATTGTCGAGACGTTGAGCCTTGCCAATCCGACCCTTGAAGGACCGCTGTGGCATTACCACGACCTCAGCACCATTTCTGTCTGGCTACTGGAGTCGCTGGCTCAACTGGTGAAACGCCATGACATTGCGAGCCTGGTACCTGTCGGACACGGTGCCGCAGGTTTACTGGTCACCGGGGATCCAGACAGGAACAACGGCGTGGCATTGCCTATGATCGACTACGAACAGGACCTGCCAACGTCCATACGTGACGCCTATGCCGCCATTGCCGGCAGTTTTCACGACAGGGGAAGTGCGATGATGCTGCAGGCAACGCACCAGGCGCGACAACTCTATTGGCAGGAGCAGATTGCACCTGAGGCGGTTGCCGAGGCCCATTGCTACCTGTGCCTGCCGCAGTACTGGACGTGGTATCTGACGGGCAAGGCTGTCTCGGAATACACGATGCTATCAGCCCAATCGCATCTCTGGAATGCTGTCGAGCAACGCTTTGCCGACATTGTCGGCAATCGCGACTGGACCCGTTTGATGCCGCCGATAGCTCCCGCATGGCATCGCCTGGGGCCGTTGCGAGCTCCGCTTGCCAAGGCTATCGATTCTCCACGCGAGATCGACATTCTGGTAGGCGGGCATGACAGCAGTCTCAATCTCTATCGCTATCACGCCGCGGGGCTCACCGATGTCTGCCTGGTGTCCACCGGAACCTGGTTCGTTGGCATGAGCACGGAAACACCGCTCGAAAACATCGATGAGCAAAGAGGCATGACCCTGAACAGCGATGTCACGGGACGCGTTGTGGGCGGAGCCCTGATCATGGGGGGCCGCGAATACGCACAAGTGATGGGGAATAACGAAGGTCAGGAGGAGGTGGCTGCAGATGCATCCGTCTGTGAACGATTGATCTCTCGACAGACAATGGCGCTACCATCCTTCGGTGATGACGATGGCCTGTTTCCGGGAAGTGCGCGACGCGGAGTCGTCATTGGCCCGCTTCCTGAAACGAGCGTGGAAACAAAGACGCTGGCCGTGCTGTACAGCGCTCTACTGACTCTTGAGTGTATCGATGCACTCGGTGCCAGTGATCTTGTCGTTCTCGATGGCACCGCCCTCTCAGATCCATTGTTTGCAACCCTGGTAGCGGCATTGAGACCCGATGGCCGAACACTTTACAATCGTGAAAGCTATGGCGTGGCAGCCGGCGCTGCTCTGCTCACAGAGCATGAAACTCGGCAAAAACCAGCAGCTATCACACTCGAATCACCATCAACCTACACCGGCGACGTTGACGCATTGCGCGTCTATGCCGAGCGCTGGAAACACCGGAGTCGACCTTGAAGGATATACAATCAGTACGTCAGGAGATGGTCGCGACCTGTCGGCAGATGAACGAGAGCGGTATCAATCAGGGCACCGCCGGCAATCTGTCGATACGTATCGACAATGGATTTCTCATTACGCCATCCTCTCTGCCTTATGACGATATGCAAGCAGAGGACATCGTCGAGATGGGCTTCGATGGCACCTACGTCGGACGTCGTCCCTCTTCGGAGTGGCGTTTTCATCGTGACATTCTTGCTCAACGCAACGACATCAATGTGGTGCTGCATTGTCACTCACTCTATGCCACGACGCTTGCCTGCCATCATCGCACCATACCGAGTTTTCACTACATGACCGGGGTGGCCGGCGGCAACTCGATACGCTGCGCCGGCTATGCGACTTTCGGCACCCAGGCCTTGTCGGACAACGCACTGACGGCCCTCGAAGACAGACTGGCCTGTCTGCTCGGACAACACGGACAGATCTCGCTGGGCAAGGACTTCTCATCAGCCCTGTGGCTCGCTATCGAAGTCGAGACACTGTCACGCATGTACGTTCAGGCATTGACATTGGGCGAACCGCCAATACTCCCCGACGACGAGATGGAACGGGTCATCGAGCAGATGCGGCGCATGAGCTATGGTCAAGCGCCGGATCCTGAAGGCAGCAATGACGTGGCGCGGCCGCGCGAAGCCGGGTAAGTCTCGCCCGACCAGTCAGATCAACCGATACTGCGCCGCCTTGTTGCGCAGGAAGGGCAACCCCTTCGACATCACCTCATCATGATTTCGCGCTACCGGACGCCATACGGCAAGTCCGTAGCCGATTTCCGGTGGCATGTTGATGAAGCTTTCCATTGCAAGGCCGCCCTTGAAACCGATGGCTGCAAGCGTCGAATGGATTTCATCCCAGTCACAGGTGCCTTCACCCGGTGTACCTCGGTCGCTTTCACTCAAATGAATGTACTTCAGAAACTCCCTTGAATCGAGAATACCGTTACCCGCACCTTTTTCCTCGATATTCATGTGATAGGTATCCAGGTGAATGAAGATATTGTCGGAACCGATGCGATGGATCATGTCTCGCGCCTGCCAACCCGTGTTGATCAGGTGATTCTCGTAGCGATTCACAGGCTCGATACCGAACAACAGCCCGATCGATTTGGCCTCTGCCGCCGCGGCTTCCAGAGTACGTGCGATGTTGCTGTATTCCGCCTCAGTCGGTGGCAGTCCGGTGCGCTCGCCAATACCGCCGTAGGTCACACCGGAAAGGGCTTCGGCTCCACAGTCCCTGGCTTTCTTCAAGGCAAGTTTCAGGTAATCGATGGCTTTGTCCGGATGCACTGACGCCCAGCATTCCTCGGGCAGGCCCAACGAACAGATAGCCTTGAGATCATTTTTCTCAAGCAGTTTTCGAGTGTGCTCCGTGTCGATATCGTTCGGGCGCAACATCGGAATCTCGATGAAGTCCACACCGTACTGGAGCGCACCGGCTACCGCTCGCTCGGCGCCCTCACGGTCCCAGTTCATTGTCCACATGCTTGTATGTACGCCAAAGCCTTTCATGTCTTGATGCCTTTTCGTTTTCTGAATAATGTGAATTGTTCGGAGCGCAGCACCATCACGAGGATCAGGAACAGACCCCAGACAGCGGTCGACAGGTGCGGGTTGGCACCGACAAGACTGAGTCCCGAAGACAGCATCTGCAAGATCAATATCGCGAGGATGACAGGCAGCACCTTGCCGTGCCCACCAAACGGATCGATACCACCCAGGAAGATCGCCAGCACTGTCACCAGCAGCAACGCCTCGCCATGGCCGACTCGTACCGAGTTGAAGCGCGCCAGCATCAGAATTCCTGCAATGGCGCAAACCACGCCGGACAGGGTGTAGATCAGTACCAGAGTGCGCCGAGTGGGCAGTCCTGAATAGGCAGTCGCTCGAATATTGGATCCAACCATATAGACTGAAAAACCATGGCGACTCTTTCGGAGCAGTATCTGCCAGGCAAGCGCCACCACCGCGAATAGCAGCAATGGGGCTGGCAGGCCGAACAGACTACCGTGGCCCAGTGACGCGAATTCGGCGGGAAAGCCGGAAACATCACCGCCACGCGTCAGGAATTCACCGAGTCCACGCAGAAAAATCATCATGGCAAGTGAAACCAGAATCGGATGCGCTCCCACATAGGCGATGATCAATCCCATGACGGCACCTGCAATTGCACCCGCCAGTATTGCTGCAAAAGCCCCGAGCAGGATTGCCGATGTACCGGCTTCAGGCCCGCCGAACGCCAGCACGATGGCTGCCATCGTCAGCCCGGAAATGTTGGCGGTGTAGACAATCGCCAGATTGAGTCCACCCGAGATCATCGGTGCCAGCATTGCAATCGTCAGCAATCCCAGCAAAGGGGCCTGATAGCCCATCGATGCGAAATTGGCGACGGTCAGAAAACGCGGACTGAGAAAGCTGAAGATCAGCACCAGCATCGCCATCAACAACAACAGATCAACGGTCTCCTTGCCAAGGAGACGACGCATTCGCTCGATACCTTTCATGACCCATGCCTCCGCGGACGTGCAGCCAACAACTCACCCAGACGAACATTCGACGTGGAGATGGCGACCAGAATGGCAGCCCCGATCAGCATCTGGAAAGCGAACGGAGAGATTCCCAGCAGATTCAGACCGTTCTGCATCACGGCAACGAACAGAACGCCAAGGACACAACCAGTGATGGTGCCCTTGCCACCACCGAGACGAGCACCACCCAGCACCACGGCGGCCAGAACCTCGAGTTCTCGCCCATACAGGGCGTTTGGTACCACCTCCTGAACGATATTGACCTGCATCAGCGCTGCGATACCCGCCATCAAGCCGCTCCAGCCAAATGCCAGTGCCTGCATGGCAGCGATATTGACACCAGCTCGGCGTGCACCCTCCGGATTATCACCAAAGGCGTACAGCTGACGACCCAGGTTCACACGCCGGACCAGCAACCAGGTAGTGCCGACGCAGAGCGCCATGACTGCAACAGGCAGGATCAACTCTGACCAGGTGCCATCAGGAGACTGATGCTCGAACAGAATGATGCGCTCTGTCCACCAATCCGGCAGAGCATAGATGCTGCGTCCACGACTTAGCCACATCAACAGACCGAAAAACACATTGAATGTCGCAATGGTGACGACTATGGAAATGATACGGAATCGATGAATGAAGAAGGCGTTGACCAGCCCCAGCAGAATGCCGACACAACCGCACAACAGGAAGCCCAGCGCCCAATTACCCCCCCCCAGGCTGACAAGTACCTTTGCTGCCACAAACTGAACGACCGAGGAGGCGACAGCAAAGGAAATATCAATGCCACCGGCAATCAGCACGACCAGCAGTCCAACCGCCCAGATCAGGTTCACCGAGTTGTTGTTCAGCAGCGATGTGAGGTTGCCCAAGGTCAGAAAGGTATCGGTTGCGATACCGAGTGCCACGCAAGACAGTAACAGAACCACGAACAGGCGAAACTCTACCTGGCGGTGTCGCAGAAAATCAGACATAGATGACTGTCTCCAGCTCGTTGACCGAGATACTGCGAGGATCGTGAGTGTCAACGATGCGACCATGGGCCATGTGGATGACCCGGTCACTGTTGAACAGGGCTTCCGTCACCTCATCGGTGATCAGAAGGATGGCAAGGCCTTGCTCGGCAAGCTCGCGCACGATGCGAAAGATACCAGCCCGAGCCCCTACATCGACTCCCACTGTCGGACAGTCGAGAATCAAGAGCTTCGGTTCTGTTGCCAGCCATTTGGCCAGTACCACCTTCTGCTGATTACCCCCCGACAGGGTGGATATGGCATCGTCTGGTTCGCCGATCTTGACGCCGAGACGCTGTACCCAGCTGGACACGAGAGCGTTCTTCCTGCGTCCTGATATCAGACCCACAGCATTCAGGATACGATCGAGTACCGAGATGACGGTGTTGTCTGCAATCGACTGTTTCTGCAAGAGCCCCAACTGCAGTCGGTCTTCAGACACGTAGGCCACTCCCTGAGCAATGGCATGACGCAGAGAGGAGGGCGCAAAGGGCTTTCCATTCAGATGCATTTTACCTTGATCGAGACGAGTCATACCCGTCATCGCATGGGCCAGCTCGGTACGGCCCGCACCGATAAGACCGATCAGACCGACGACCTCACCCGCCCGTATGCTGAGATCAATACCATTGAACTCACCATGTCGTGCAAGGCTTTCTCCCCTGAAAACACAAGGTGCACCCTGTCTGTCTCGGGCAACGACCTTCTCGTCCAGCACATGGCCTGTCATCAGTTCGCCGAGACGAGACTGTGTCATGCCTTCCGTGGGAAAGACGTCCACCAGGCGACCATCACGCAGCACGGTCACACGTTCTGCAATGTCGAGCACCTCGGCCAGGCGATGACTGACAAAAACAACTGCCACCCCCTCACTGGACAAGGTGCGAACGATCTCGAGAAGGGCATCGGTTTCCGACTGGGTCAATGATGCCGTGGGTTCATCCATGAAGATCAGCTGTGATTCGTTCATCAGAGCGCGCGCGATTGCCACGATCTGACGTTGTGCAATCGGCAACGACTCCAGTGAAGCCGACAGGTCGAGAGTGACTTGCAATTTCGATAGAACGGCCTTCGCGCGCGTTCTCATATCGGCCTGGTCGACACCTCGTGGCGACAGACCCACCATATCGTCGAAGGCAATATTCTCTGCCACGCTCATGTTGGGGAAGAGCGCGAGGTCTTGCCAGATAACCGACACGCCGCGGGCACGGGCGATAACCGGTGTGATCGTGTCGAGCGTTTCGCCGAAGAGTTCGATCCGTTCGGCTGTCTCGGGTCGGTGCACTCCAGTCACGATCTTGATCAGGGTCGACTTGCCACTGCCGTTCTCGCCCGCCAGGCAATGCACTTCGCCTCGGCGAACCTGGAAATCGACCTCATCCAATGCTCGTACGCCACCAAAGATCTTGGTGACGCTGTTCAGGCGCAAGGCGTGTTGCTGACTATCTGTCACGTCAGACGATGTCATGGGGAATACTCAGGAAAGGATGCTCGGACAATGAAGGCCGCGAGTCGACTTGCGTACTCGCGGCCGGGTTTCAGTACATCGTTCTGGCAGTAATCAAAGCCCCTTGGCAGCCAGTTCGTCTACCGATCCCTTGTTGAGCTCCAGCAGGTTATCCGTAATGATGTCCTTGTTCACTGCGTCAGGCTCGATGACACCAAGACCGGGAATATCGGTTCCCGCCGTGATTTCATCGCCGTCCACCAGCATCTTGCCGAGCGTCACGAATACCTCACCGGCCTGCATCGGATTCCACATGAAACCGCCGGTAAGCACATCGGAGTGAACCAGTTTCGCGCCCTGACCCGGAGAGAAGGGGCCCAGCACGAATATTTCGCCAACCTTGCGTCGCTCTTCGATTGCCCGTCCTGCACCGATGGGTCCCTGACTGCCAAAGGCCAGGAAGCCTTTCAGGTCAGGGTTGGCAGCCATGAGGTCGAGGGCCGTGGCACGGCTGTCATCCACGTTCTCCGCTACCCCGTAACGCTCACCGACCAATTCCACATCCGGACGATTCTCCTCCATCCAGGCAATGGCTGCATCGGCCCAGGCGTTGTGCAGCGGCACCGTCAGTGAGCCGACAAACACGGCATATTTGCCTGCGCCTTCAATTTTCGACGCCAGCAGCTCGGCATGTGCTTCGCCAAAACCCTGCGCCGAAGCAAGCTCGAAGTTCCAATCGACATTTTGCAAGCCTGGTCCTTCGTGGGATATTACCTTGATGCCTGCATTCCGCGCTTTTTCCAATACAGGTTCGAGCGCCGCTTCATCATTGGGTACGACTCCAATGACGTCCACTCCTTTGGCAATGAGATCCTCGATGGCCTGTACCTGCAGTGACGGGTCCGCCGAGACGGGACCGATCATCTCGGCCGTCACACCCAGCTCCTCTGCCTTGTTCTCGATTCCTTCCTCCATCGCGTTGAACCAGGGTATTCCTCCAATCTTGACGACCACACCGATGTCGGTCGCCAGTACGTTGCCGGAAAGGCCGATTGACAATAGTGCTGCAGCGGCAATCACGTTCTTTTTCATGTGTGTCTTCCTCATGTGGTGCATTCTCCTGCTTGGTTTCTGATGTGGCTGTCTGTACAAGAGCCACTGTCAGGTCGATCTGATGAATCCGGTCCGAACGTTGTGATATTGTGTTGCACAATCGATGGTGCACCGTACTCCCGCATGAGGTACTGTGTCAACCACGGAACATGAATCGGGAACAAATTTCTCATGAGCAAGGGCCAGCGAACCGAGTCCCGCAAGCAATCGACCACGATCTATGACATTGCCCGCGAAACGGGGTCATCGCCGTCTACTGTCAGTGCGGCACTCAGCGGCCGTTGGAAGTCACGCCGCATTCGCCCCGAAACTGCCGAGCGGATCATCAGCACGGCCAATGAGATGGGATATGCGATCAACCGACAGGCGCGTGGACTGCGCACAGCTCGATCCGATCTGATCGGGCTCCTGATTCCCGAACACGACAACCGGTTCTTCTCTGATCTGGCGCAGAGTTTCACCCAGGAAGCCAGAAAGCGTGGGCAGTGCCCGATCATCATCGCCACCCAGAGGGACGGCAAGGCTGAAACCGACGCTGTCCAGAACCTTCTGAGCTACTCGATCGACGCTCTGTTTGTTGCCGGTGCTGCGCATCCAGAGAATATTCATCGCGTGAGTGAGGCAGCCAGCCTGCCTACCGTGTTTCTCGACCAACCCTGTCAGGGAGCAAGATCAGCCGTCACCGACAATGTTGTCGGTGCTCGACAGCTGACCGAAGCAATATTCGATACCCTGCCGTCAAAAGTGCCGGAAAAACGCAACCAGGTGTACCTGATCGGCGGCGACGCCACGCTGCATGCCTCGGCATCGCGAATTGCGAGCTTCCGCGATGTTGTCACCGAACGTCTGGGCACATGCAGAGACGATCAGATCATTGCCTGCGGTTATCAGTCAGCGCCGGCTCTCGCTGCCATGGAAGAACTGGCAAGCCGTCTTGGTGGGCTACCCGCCGGCCTGTTCGTCAATTCGATCAATGTCTTCGAATCCATACTGCAGTTTCTGGTGCAGCGACCCGAAACCGAGTTGCACAAGGTCTCCATCGGCTGCTTCGACTATGAACCTTACGGGCAGTGGCTACGTTTTCCAGTGCACATGATCAGGCAACGGCACCGGCAACTGATTCGGACGGCCTTCGATCTGCTGGACAGTGGCCAGGACGAAAACCAATTGGTTCTGATTGCGCCAGAGTTGTATCCCGCCAGGCTTGGGCAGGGAAGTGGTGCTCAGTAGCCTTCGACAGGATTGATACACCTGATCCGGCCTCCGCAGACTGACCGGACACCTCGATCACCCAGTCGCGCGAAGGCAAGGTCGAGAGATATTGCTGACCCGCCGAGAGAGGGCATCACTGCGACTTCTCGCCCTCGTTCAGCACCAGGCAGCACCAATACCTGCTCCCAGGCAACATCGAATCTGTGCAGCACCGCTGACGCGGAACCTCGCCTGCGCAACATCAGGGCGAACGCCAGACGCAGCGCAGCGGCATTCAGAATTTGTCTGCAACCTCACTGGCCAAATGTGCTCTACCTGCGCCGTCCTGTCTCTTCTTCGTCGCAATATCAGCAGACTTCAACGATGCAAAAAAAGTTTGACAGATGTCTGATACATCAGATATCATAATTTCATCGTTGAAATTGCTGCTCACACGACCCCTTCCATCCGCGCTGTTGCTGCCATCGGTCGGTATCCGGGCGAGGGTGGCCATGCCGGTCATCGATAGCGGATCGGATGCAACCCCGACAGATCGACATTCAGGAGAAGTACATGAACCCGCGACCCAAGGTCGTCATTACCGACTATGACTATGGCGATACAGATGTTGAACGAGAAATACTTGAGCCTCTCGGCGCTGAAGTCATCGCCCTGCAGGCCAAACGCGAGGAAGACCTCTTCGAGGTAGCGAGCAGTTGTTTCGCGATGATGAATCAATACGCTCGCGTCGGCGCTGACACGATTTCCCGAATGCAACATTGCAAGGTCATCGCACGCTACGGCGTCGGGGTTGACATCGTCGACGTTGAGGCAGCAACCCGTAGCGGTATCCTCGTCACCAATGTGCTTGATTACTGCACGGAGGAGGTTGCCGATCATGCAATTTCACTATGGCTGACACTGGCTCGTAAACTGACCGATTACGACCGTGCGACGCACCAGGGCATCTGGCGCTGGCAGAGTGGCAAACCCGTGTACCGACTTCGCGGTCGCACCATGGGTGTGGTCTCGTTCGGGAAGATTGGTCAAGCCATTGCACTACGTGCAAAGGCCTTTGGCGTCAATGTCGTTGCCTATGACCCCTACCTCTCGGAATCCGCCGCAAAAGCACATGGCGTAGAGCTCGTGGACAAGACTCAACTGCTCGCCCGATCGGACTACTTGCTGATGCAGGCCCCGATGTCGACACAGACTCATCACTTTCTGTCTGACAGCGAGTTCGCCGCCATGAAGCCAGGCGCGATCGTCGTCAATACAGGCCGCGGACCGACGATAGACAACAAGGCCCTCTATCGAGCACTGAAGGAAGGACAAGTTGCCGCAGCAGGGCTCGATGACCCCGAGGAGGAGCCGGCAAAGTGCTCTTCATGGAGCCCGCAAGACAATCCCTTGTTCTCACTACCCAACGTGCTGGTCACACCGCACGCTGCTTATTATTCGGAAGAATCGATTCAATCCGCACGTGAACGTGCTGCAACCCAGGTTGCAAAGGTCCTGACCGGGCAATCTCCCGATTTCCCTGTCAATGCCGATGCACTCGCCCAAACTCGCTACCACTGACTGAAAACAGACATGCTACAGATATACAATGACTTTGAACGTCGCCCGGAACTTCTGAAGAAATTCGACCAGGTTCTGGAATGCTACTCCGCTGCCGCTGTCTTTGCCGACGTGCAATACCGGACAGGCGTGATGGACAGTGGCATCAAGCCCGCTTTTCGCGCAAAGATCACGGGTCAGGCTATTACCGTGCAGCTTTCCAAGGGCGATCTGGTGGATCCGCTGAAAGCACTCGAAATGGGCCAGGATGGCGATATCATCGTCGTCGACGCCGGCGGAGATACCAATACATCCGTATGCGGTGGCTTGATGGGTGGGCTTGCGCAGAACCGAGGCATTCGCGGCATGATCGTGGATGGTGCAGGGCGTGACACCGATGAGCTCGAGGACATCAACTGGCCAATCTGGACACGGGCCATTACACCCAGGGGAACTCATACAATGTTCTCCGGACGCAAGGAAGAACTGTCCATCAATGTACCGATTGCCTGTGGTGGCGTTGCCGTCAACCCCGGCGATTTCATTGTCGCCGACCTGATGGGAGTGACCGTGATTCCTCTCGACAAGGCGGAGGAAATCGTTGAAAAGGCCCAGGAGCAGGCTGATCGCGAAGCAACGACGCGAGAATGGGTCGCTCAAGGCAAGACCATCGAGGACCTGCTCAATGAGTTCGGTCGCATCTGACCCCGCCCTCATCGGGCTTGATTGGGGCACGTCCTCGTTTCGTGCGCACCTGTTGGACCGGGAAGGGCTTGTACTCGATTGTCGATCCAGCGATAAGGGCATCATGCAAATCAGGGATTGTGATTTCGAGGCAGAGCTACACCGACAGGTAGCGGTCTGGGCGAAGTGGCGTGATCTACCGATCGTGGCATCGGGCATGATTGGCAGTCGCAATGGCTGGATGGAAACCCCCTACATCGAGGCACCTGCGCAAGTGGACACTCTGGCTGGTGCCTTGACGACCCGGACGACAAGCCAGGGCTACCGTGTTCATCTTGTTCCGGGCGTGAAAGCGGAACATGGCGGTGCTCCCGATGTCATGCGAGGCGAGGAAACACAGATTCTAGGTGCGGTGGATACGGGCATGAACGAGAATCTGTTCGTGCTTCCTGGCACACATAGCAAGTGGATCAGAGTCAACAAGGGCTGTATCGAGGGTTTCTCCACCTTCATGACAGGGGAAATGTTCAGCCTGCTTCGTTCTCACTCCGTTCTAGGCAAGCTGATGGATGACGAAGACGCCTCATTCAGCAAGAAGGGCTTTCTGTCGGGCGTGAATGCAGGCCTGGAGGCGGGACAGGATCTGCTGCACCGATTGTTTCGGGTTCGCACCTTGCCGCTGTTCGACATCATCGACAAGAGCATGGTCAGTGATTATCTGTCGGGACTATTGATTGGCGCAGAGATAGCTTCACCATTGGCCAGAGGTCGCGAGACATGTACCGGCGTTGCCGTCATGTGTCGTGACGACCTGGCCCAACGCTACGAAGTAGCGTTGGGTGTCGCAGGAATACCCTGCACCAGAGTACCGGATAATGTAGTTTCACGAGGCCACATTGCGATCGCACGAGCGGCAGGACTCATACCATGATTACCTGGGAAGAAGCCAGCTCGGAGCGCCCACTGATCGCAATCCTGCGTGGACTGGACCCGGATCGAGCACTCGACGTTGCCGACCTGCTGGTCGAAACCGGTTTTCGCATACTGGAGGTGCCCCTGAATTCCCCGGCACCTCTGGAATCAATTCAACGCATTGCCAGGCGCTACGGCCAGCAGATCATCGTGGGGGCTGGCACGGTACTGAGCGCCAACCAGGTCGACTCGGTTGTCGAAGCGGGTGGGCGGATCATCGTTTCGCCCAATACGGATGCCCGGGTAGGGAGAAGGGCGGTGAAGCTCGGCGCAACATGGTGCCCCGGTGTGCTTTCACCCACCGAAGCGTTTTCTGCGCTAAGCCTTGGTGCATCGGTACTGAAGTTCTTTCCAGCCGAACTGGTTTCTCCTGGAGCGATTTCGGCAGTGCGGGCAGTGCTGCCGGACGACACGATGGTTGCTGTCGTTGGGGGCATCACACCCGAGACACTGGCTCACTATCATGCTGCGGGAGCCAATTGTTTCGGCTTGGGATCGGCTCTGTTCAAACCAGAGCTCAAGAGCGTGGAAATTGCCGAACGTGCCTCGGCATTTATCGAGGCACATACGAAACTTGTCAACCCACAGGATCAGTAGGAGACGAGTTCAATCGATACGGAGGGCTCTTGTACCTGTTGCAAGAAGCCCTCGATCACTTGCCTCTTGTCTTTTTCCCGTCGCGCCCTGCGGCGGTGATATCAGCAGTACCCGCGGCAAATGTACGCTCACCTCGCGTGACGTGTCGCTCCAGCACCTGCTTCGCCTCTTCAATTGAGCGGTTCTGCAGCAGCCTCAGAATTTCAAAGTGCTCATGCTTGGATTTGTCCGTGTGTTCAGGATACTGAGACAAGTGAGTTCGAATTGCCGCTACCTGACTACTGATTCCCTTGTATCCCCGCAGCAGAAAATCGTTGTCGCAAAAGCTGACGAGCTCCTGGTGAAAACGTCCGTCAATTGCGAGATAGGATGCCAGGTCTGATTCTCCGTGCGCCAGTGTCATCTCTTCGCAGGTCTTTCTCAGAGCCTGGAGAAGAGCTTCCTCGTTATGCCGCCACGACAGTTCCAACGCGGCAGATTCCAGCAGATAGCGGTAGCGTCCCAACTGCGCGACATCATCAACACTCAGCGTGAAAACGAACGTGCCTTTGCGCGGCACGATCCTCACCAGACCTTCGTGTCTGAGCTGAGCCAGCGCATCGCGAATCGGTGTCTTGCTGATCCCGGTTGCCTCCGACAGGGCGTTCTCCGATAGCGGCGCACCCAACTCGTATTGGCCCGTGACGATTGCATTCCGAATGGCATCGGCAGCGATGTCTGACAACGCAGACGGCGTCTTTATCTTGTCGATCTGATGGCTGTGCATGCGAACTGTGGTTCTACGAAATTGAAGATGGACGATACGCTACCACAAATGCTTGTAGTGCAATTTGATGTCTGATACATTACACATCAGATTCCAATGTATTGGGTCTGACATCAACTACTGGAGGCTGTCTTGATCAACAAGAATTTACTCACTTGCTCACTCGCTACTGCGCTGACCCTTGGCGTGATGACGCAGGTAAATGCGGCAACGACGATAAAAATCGGTCATGGTGCAAACGAGCAGTACCATATGCACCGAGCGCTGCTCCACTTTGAAGAACTGGTGGAGGAGAGGTCGGAGGGAGAGATCGATGTACAGATATTTCCTTCATCGCAGATGGGCCCAGACCGGGAAATGATCGAAGGCGTTCAGTCCGGTGTTCTTGAAATGGCGGTCTCGCCGTCCTCATTCTTTGCCGGATGGGATCCTGCCTTTGCAGTCGTGGAACTGCCTTATGTGTATCCCAGCAAGGAAGTAGCGCTTGACGTACTCAATGGAGACACAGGCAAGCAAATGCTGGAGCGTCTGGAACCTCTGGGCCTGACAGGGCTGGGATGGATGGAAAACGGCCTGCGTCATATCACGAACAATGTACGTGCCATCGAAACCCCGGAAGACTTGCAAGGCGTCAAGCTACGCACGATGAAGGTACCCGCCCACGTGGCGACCTTCGAGACACTGGGTGCCAATCCCACACCCATGAACTTCGGTGAAGTCTATTCGGCGTTACAGCAGGGCGTAATCGATGGACAGGAGAACCCCATTGCGATCATCGATTCACAACGATTTCAGGAGGTTCAGAAATACCTGTCTCTTACCGGGCATGTATTCACCGTCTACATACCGGTAATCAGCCAGCATTTCATGAGCAGTCTGCCTGAAGAACAGCAAACCCTGCTCCGTGATGCCATGCAGGAGGCCGCCGCTTACCAGCAGGAACTGGTCGATGCCGAAGAGGCAGGGCAATTGAAGAAAATCGGCGAAGCCGGTGTGCAGATATCCGATCTGACTGCAGAGCAGCGCAAGGGTTTTGCGATTCAGACAGAGGCCGTTCGCAGCGACTACAAGGAAGAAGTCGGTGCCGAGATCTATGACGGCTGGATCCAGGCAATAGACGACGCAGCAGGCAACTGATTTCTGCGCAATCGTTATCTCCAGCAGGGGTGCTCAGCTCGGAATGAGCGCCCCCTTACACGCTTGAATCGGAGGGAAATCATGGCAGTTCTGAGGTGGCTAGACGCCAATCTGGAGAAGTATCTGATCGCGACACTACTGGCCGCAACGGTAGTGCTGATTACTGTCAACGTGATAATGCGCTATGTGATGAACGATTCCCTCTCATGGGGGGAAGAACTCACATTGTGGATTTTCGTCTGGTTTGTCTGGCTGTCTGTCAGCTATGCCTTCCAGCGAAACGCACACGTGCGAATCACCGTATTCAGAGATTTACTGCCTGAGCGCGGTCGATTGATGATGAACATGGTGGTCGATCTACTTGTTCTCGCCTTCATGCTCGTCTTGTCCTGGGAGTGTCTCGATCTGATGAGACAGCCCTTCGTGGCCAGCCAGAATTCGGTTGTTCTCGGGTTGCCGATTCCCATTTTGTACGCCTCTGCGCCTGCCGGGGCATTGTTATCGTCTGTGCGAATCGTGCAGCATCTGCTCGCAACCCTGAAGGTATTGCGCCAGACAACTACAGGAATTGCCTGACATGATAGCCAGCGTTCTGTTTACCGTATTGCTGATCTTGCTGTTGATCAGCGCGCCCATAGGCATCTGTCTCGGCCTTGCAACACTGTTCGTGATGTTGTTTGTTGACGGGGCGCCACCGATAGTTCTGCTTGCCAGATCGGTCGTCACGGGCGCCGACTCCTTTCCACTGATTGCAGTACCACTGTTCATACTTGCCGGTGATCTGATGCAGCAAGGTGGCATGTCGCGTGGACTTGTTGCATTCGCAAATTCGTTGATCGGCCATGTGCGAGCGGGTCTGGCCTACGTCAATGTCCTGGCTTGTGTCTTCTTCGCAGCAATTTCCGGGTCCTCACCGGCAACCGTAGCGGCTATTGGCTCGAATCTCATCCCTGAAATGGAGAAGGTGGGCTACACACGTAGTTTCAGCAGTTCGCTCACAGCGTCGTCGGGAATGATTGGAGTGCTCATACCTCCCAGCATTCCGTTCATCATCTATGGTGTCACCGCTGAAGTGTCAATCGGCAAGCTCTTTCTCGCAGGCGTGGTACCCGGAATTCTCTTTGCGCTGATGTTCATGTTCATATCGTGGCTGCTACTACGCAAGGACCCAACCAGCAAGGAATCGAGCCATCCGTTTGCATGGCGCCGCGTACGGCAGACATTTCGTGAATCCATCTGGGCATTGCTGGTACCGGGCATAATCCTCGGAGGAATCTATAGCGGTGTGTTCACCCCCACAGAGGCAGGTGCGGTCGCGGTTGTGTATGCGGCAATAGTCGGCTTGTTTGTCTACAAGAATATCAAACTGACCGACTTGCCTGAAATCCTGGCCGAGAGTGCCAAGACAAGCGGCACGATTCTGATACTGGTCATCATGGCCACGGCCTTTGGCAGAATGATCACCATTTTGCAAATACCATCTACTCTTGCAACGACAATCACGGGTCTCTCCGACAACCCCGTCATCATACTGTTGTTGATGAACCTGCTGCTTCTGGTCATCGGGATGTTCATGGAAACGATTTCCTCGATCATCATAATGACCCCGATTCTGTTGCCTGTGGCAATAGCCATTGGCGTAGACCCGATTGCCTTTGGCGTGATGATGACTGTCAATCTTGCCATCGGATTCTGTACTCCGCCACTGGGTGTCAATCTGTTCGTTGCCAGCGGCATCTCCGGAGTATCGATAGAGCGGATCAGT
The DNA here is from genome assembly GCF_052681095.1 of Granulosicoccus sp. 3-233. Classification (NCBI taxonomy): domain Bacteria; kingdom Pseudomonadati; phylum Pseudomonadota; class Gammaproteobacteria; order Chromatiales; family Granulosicoccaceae; genus Granulosicoccus; species Granulosicoccus sp. 3-233. The sequence continues at coordinate 58,893 of NZ_JBQYLE010000014.1, read as the reverse complement.
CGCGCGATACTGCCGTATTTTGCGGGAATGCTCATCTTGTTGCTGCTGATTACCTATGTACCCTCATTGTCTCTGACCCTTCCCTCATTGTGGTGAGACCCATGAAACTGGATTCAATCAATGTCACGGTGGAAGGAGGGCTCGACTTCTCCTTTCCACCGCTAACACCGGTGGAACAGCACTTCGAGAGACAACGCCTGAAGGATGTCGGGGCACACATTGCCGATGAACTGCAGAAAATTCCGGATTCTCTGATCAGTGGCAAGTCCATTGCCTTGACTGTGGGCAGTCGCGGAATTTCACGAATCGAGGAGATAACAAAAGCCCTGATTGACGGCCTGCGTAACAAGGGCGCTGAACCCTTCATTGTGCCCGCCATGGGCAGTCATGGCGGGGCAACCGCCGAGGGTCAAACTCGGGTCCTGGCCGGCTATGGCATTACTGAAGAGCGTATTGGCGCCCCGATACGTTCCTCAATGGAGGTGGTGCAAGTCGCTCGGCTTGAGGATGGCACGCCCCTGTATTGTGATCGTATTGCCTTTGAAGCTGACGCCATTGTGGTTGCAAACAAGATCAAACCCCACGCCGATTTCAAGGGAAGCTACGAAAGTGGCCTGGTCAAGATGCTGAGCATCGGTCTGGCCAAACACAAGGGAGCTGTTGCCTTGCACGACCATGGTTTTTCCCGGTTCCACGAGCTACTGCCCTCAGCTGCCAGGCTATTGCTGGACAAGCTACCGGTAGTCCTCGGGCTTGCCATACTGGAGAACGCCTTTGATGAATTGATGGAGCTTGAGGTCATACCGGCGGAGCAGATAATGTCGCGAGAAATGTCACTTCTGGAACGAGCAAAAGGTTCATTGGCGCGCCTCCTTTTTACCGATATCGATTTACTGATTGTCGATGAAATCGGCAAGAACATCAGTGGCGAAGGCATGGATCCGAATGTGACAGGCCGCCCCGGGTCGGGTCTGCCAGGTTTTGAATCTCCGAACATCCAGAAAATCGTGGTGCTTGATGTCACGCCGCAATCGCAGGGCAACGCCGTGGGTATTGGCATGGCTGACTTCACCACACGCCACTGCGTGGAGAAAATCGACCTCGGAGCCATGTATACCAACGCAATCACTGCGACGATCCCCGGTCCGGCCAAGCTCCCGATCATCATGAATTCGGACCGAGAGGCAATAGCGGTTGCCTTGAAAACCTGCAACCGCACAACAGTGGACAATGCAAGGATCGTCAGGATCAGAAATACACTGGAAATCAGTCACATTCGAGTCTCCCCAGCGCTATTGCCAGACGTTGACTCCCACCCCCAATTGAGTGTGTCTGGCGAGTCAGAGCCGTTGCGATTCACCTGCGATGGCCAACTGCTGAAACAGTGAATCCATCATGCACGACAGGCTGAACGTAGCCATGATCACAGCGCTTCATGGCTTGCACCGTTGACACGCAAGGTGGTTTTCACCAGTTCCTGACAGTCCTCAGGAGAAGTGCCTTCAATGCGCTTGAGCAACAGGTCTGCCAATTTCCAACCCGCCTCCTGTCTGGAATAGTGTGAGGTGTAGACCTTGGTAGCTACGTATTCACCAATATTGGTGCCGGAGCGCAACGCGAAGCCCAGGCGATTCACACCGGCTCCGAGCCGATCACGCGCACCAGCGCGAGCACCGAGAAACGTGAGCTCGTTGACGCAGACAAAACTGTCGGCACCGGAATCCAGCAGTTTGACGGCAGCCTTGCGAGCGCGGTCTGCATTGAGCATGTCGTGGTGAATCAGCGCCGGGTCGAGTTCGATACCATACTCGTGAAGCGCTTTTTCATAACCTCGTACGCGCTGACGAACATAGCTGTAACGCAGATCACCATCGACCAGTGCCACGCGCCTGTATCCGTCCTGCAGCAGGGCAGTGGTGCTCTGCCAGACGGCAAACTCGTTGTCGATATCAAACCAGGCGTGTGGCGACAGCAATTCGGTGCGACCGTAAGTCACGAAGGGAACATCGACCTCGAGCAGAAGCTTGACACGTTCATCCTGCAGCTCGGTGTGATCCAGTATCAGGCCGTCAGCACTGCGTCCTCGAACCACATCGCTGACCTGTTCAAGTGCCAGATCGCCCATTGCCACCGGCACCGCACGCACCGAATAATCGGTGTCGGCAAGCCGCTTGTGAATGCCTTGCAGCAACCCCACCGAGCCTGAATCGCCGATTTCCTCTTCCTCGGTGAAGCTGAGAAAGGCCATGATGACCAGCGTCTTGCCGGTGCGCAGTTTCGCACCTTCAAGATTGCGAACGTAGCCCAGACGGTCGGCGGTCTTGCGCACCTTGAGCACCATTTCAGGCCCGACCTTGTGGCCATCCTTCAGAGCACGCGCAACCGTCGTCACCGACACACCCAGTTCGGCTGCAATGGTTTTCAAGGTCACCGGCTCACCGCCGAGACTGTTCCGGGCCATGTTCTATCCTTTCAGAGACAGCGCCTCGGGAGCGCGATCGGGGAGTTGCGACTGCCGCTTACGGGTAGCTCGTAAAACTCTCGGGCGCCCGGGCAGCAGAGTCAAACAGTTGTCAGACCATACCATATCGCCGCCCAGGTCCCACGTCACCCACAGTGCCGGGCGATTGGTGTGCAGAGTGACCTGAGGTGTGCCATCAGCGGCAGTGCCTTTTTCTGCCGTGATGGATGGAAGGCCGATGTCGTACTCCTTGGGTCTTTTGGGCAGATATTCGCTCTCCCCCTCGTGTGTATCGCTCGGATCAGTCCAATCGAAATGCACAAAGGCATCCTCGGCCAGGGAACCGGACTCGATGCGTGCGACTTCCACCGCACGGTCTGTGGGACAACTTGCCTGCCATTGGCCCAGCTCCATGATCTCTCCCTGAAAACGGACAGAACGGGCGTTGATGCATAGCGACACATCACTGTCGGTATCGTTGACCGCCCATAGCACGATGTCACCGCTTTCAGCGTCCGGCTGCGCCGTGACCAACACAGCCGCGTGGAATCGCCGCGCCAGGTAATGGGTCGCTTTCCAGCCGCCACCGTACTCCAGGCTCGACCAGCTGGCCACCGGCCAGGTGTCGTTGAGTTGCCAGTAGAGAGTACCCATGCAGCGTGGCTTGCTCGAACGCCAGAACTCGATGGCAGTCTTCATCGCCAGACCCTGTCCAATCTGACTGAGCCAGACCATGTCCTCGAATTTCTCCGGAAAACGGAAATAGCGCGCCATGGTTTCCACGATCCGGCTGTTGCCCCCGCGGTTGCGCTGATGTACATCCATCACCCTGGATGAGACGTTGCGATCCCGTTCCTCGGTGAAACTCTCGATCTGTCGCATGGAGGGGAAGGATTGAAAACCGAACTCGGAGCAGAAGCGCGGACGCACCGAACGGTAGTGTTCGAAGTCCTTGGCCGAGTGCCAGACATCCCAGAAATGCATGTCGCCCGAGGTATCGTCATGCCAGCCGTCGCCGAAATTCAGCGGACCGACACTCGGTGAAGATGGCCACCAGGGAATATCCGGCGACTCCTCGGCGATGACTTCTTCCAACGCATGGTTGAGGCGGTCGTAGAGCGCAAGATATCGATCCCTGTCTTCCTGCGCTTCCTTGAACCAACTGAGAGCCCCGACCAGTTCGTTGTCACCACACCAGAGCGCCATGCAGGGATGGACTGACAGGCGGCGGACCTGCTGTCGTGCCTCGCTACGTACGCCGTTCAGCCAGGCACGGTCCTGCGCAGGGTAGAGATTGCAGGCGAACATGAAATCCTGCCAGATCATCAGACCTCGCTCCGAACACATCTCGTAGAACCAATCCGGCTCATAGGTGCCGCCCCCCCAGATGCGCAGCATGTTCATGTTGGCGTCGATTGCACTGTCCAGCAGGTCTTCCACGGCTCCGGGGGTTGCGCGTTGCGGTAGAGCGTCTGCAGGAATCCAGTTGGCACCGCGCATGAAGATCTCACGGCCATTGACGCGAAAGGCGAATCGCTGTCCGATCTCGTCTTTATCGGTCAGTAACTCGATCTCTCGCAATCCGATGCGTAGATTGCGCACCTGACCGCCGATCGATACCGACACATCATACATCTCCTGATTGCCATGCCCTACCGGCCACCAGAGACGCGGCTGTTCGATCTCGACAGACATACGCACTGTATTGGTTCCCGGCCAGATCTGCACCGGTTTTGTTATGTTCTGTTCACCCACGCTCATGCGGGCATCGGTCTCTACCGGCCGAGTGGCATCGATATGCAAGTCGAATTCGACACGAACCCGTCCGTCATGATGAAACTGACGCACGAGAATATCGTCCAGGCGCAGCGGACCAGTTCGCTGCAGACGCACCTCACCATAGATCCCCAGAGGGCTCAGTGCGATATTCCAGTCCCAGCCGGCATCACACTGAGGCTTTCGCAGAAAGTTGTAATGCGGAATACGGTTATTCCAGTCGATATGAGGTACCGGAAACGGTGCACTGTCAGCACGCTGTCTGGCTTCCGCAGAGTTCGACAGAAAACGTATTTCCAGCCGGTTGCAACCTTCAACAAGCGCATCAGTCACATCCAGATCGTGACGCTGAAATCGGTTCCCGAGCTCTCCGATTCGAGTACCGTTCAGACTGACAACCGCATGGCAATCCACCTTGTCCATGGTCAGGGTATAACGCCCTTCGAGCGAACGGATATCAAACTCACGGCTCAATAGCCAATCACTCTGATGGACCCAATCGGTTTCCGGTTCGCGATCGCGCCAGTAAGGATCTTGAATGTGTCCGGCTTGCAATAGTGAGGAGTGCACATCGAACGGTATGTCGACTTGCAGACTGGTCTCGCCCCCAACGAGTGAGAGCTGCCAACCGGAGTCAAGCGTCAGGACAGGACAGGCTTCTTCATGCATGAAATTCATAGATGATCGTTCTCCAGGTCAGACCAGGGAAAGGTGGTATCGCGCCCGACCACCGTTGCCCGCAAATTGGCCGAAGCGAATATCGAAAGTCTTAACAGATGTCACCATTGTGGGTTAACGATACACCTGAAGCCATCATTGCTGGCCAGTCGTCGTACATCCCATGCTTTGAAGCTCAAGTTCACTGCTTGCTCCTCGCTCATGATGCAAACGTAACTGAAGGGTTATCGTTACACCCAATAGTAATATCTGAAACAGGGGCTTGTCAACGGCAATGGGTGTATCGATAACCCTCGTGGAACTTCACGACGTTGTGCGAGTCAAGCAGCCAGACTGCCCACCTCGAGTTCATGCACATCAATCAACAAGGGGGCGCAGCGGCATCGTCGACGATCGGTTGATATTTTATTCACGACCAGACGTGACAATCGGTAGCAGCCTGGAGCGCTGATTTGTAGCGCTCTCCAACTAGCTGGCCATGTACTCGAACAAGGATCATCTGCTACGTATAGAGCCAGAGTTGTATCACACAGAATCGGAACACGGAACACGGAACACGGAACACGGAACACGGAACACGGAACACGGAACACGGAACACGGAACACGGAACAC
>NZ_JBQYLE010000014.1:0-53266 GCF_052681095.1 Granulosicoccus sp. 3-233 | reverse complement strand
ACGGAACACGGAACACGGAACACGGAACACGGAACACGGAACACGGAACACGGAACACGGAACACGGAACACGGAACAAGGAACAAGGAACAAGGAACAAGGAACAAGGAACAAGGAGCAAGGAACAAGGAACAAGGAACAAGGAACAAGGAACAAGGAACAAGGAACAAGGAACAAGGAACCGTGAGCTTATCGGACAGCGAAAGGGCTTTTCCAATCGATTTGCCATGCAATTACTGCAGAAATCACGGTCGATCTGACCAGGGTAGGGTGGCTGTTCGATACGTTCAGCATTCCAACTATCCATTGGGATAATCGAGCTCCATGCTTGCCATTCCGAGGTTATAGTGGGTTGCGACTTGAAGGCAGACATGACCAAAGCGCACGATGATCGGAGTCATCAGTATGCAGCACTCCGTTCGGATACTGCCAAGACCACCAAGGGAGAAAGCCACCGTGAACACCAGAAAAGGGGACATACCGAACACTCGCCCATTGCACAAGAATATTACCGGACTCCTGTCCATGGGTTTCGCATTGCTCTCATGCATGACGCCTGCCAGCGCCAATGAGAATGTACGCCACATCGCAGTTGATCCTGCCGCTACGGTTACCCCGGCAAGCAGTGAATCAACTGCCGAAGCCGGTCCTCCAACAGATCGAAACCTGACGGAAGACCAATTGTCGGAAGGTATCCAGGGTGCGCTCGGCATGGGGCCGGGAGTCGACGCAGTTGGTGACGCCGGACATCCGTTTACCACCAAGCGAGCCAGTGCAATGGACAGCCACTCTCCGACTGACGAATATCCCTGGAGCGCAACCGGAAAGTTGTTCATGACCTTCGGCAATAGCCAGTTCGTTTGCACCGCATCAGTCATCAGAAAGGGTCTGTTGGTCTCCGCAGCCCACTGTGTGCACAACTTCGGACAGGAGGAAGCGGGGTTTGCCGACGCGTTGACCTTCGAACCCGCTCGCCACGAATTTGCAAGACCATTTGGCACATGGACGGCATCTCAATGGTGGATACCACAGTCCTACTTCGATGGAAGCGATACCTGCCTGCCTGAAGCACCCGGGGTTGTCTGTGAGAATGATGTCGCAGTGATCGCCATCGCGCCGCAGCAGGGAACGTATATTGGCGATATCACCGGCATGTACGACTTCAATGACGGAGTCGACGGTAACGGCTACGGCTATGTCGATTTTCTGGGAGAGAAGAGCACTCAGATAACACAGCTGGGATATCCATCGGCGGATTTCGATGGCGACAAGATGATCAGGACCGATTCTCTTGGCTATCAGGACTCTCCCGGCAATGTTGTCATCGGCTCGAACCAGACCGGCGGCTCCAGCGGCGGTCCCTGGCTGCAGAACTTCGGGGTGAACTCTTCCTTTGGCGGGACACCTGCCACTGACGATCTCCCCAATCAGGTTGTCGCCACCACCAGTTGGGGTTTCACTTCAGATACGGTCAAACTGCAAGGAGCATCCCGCTTTTCGAAAAACAGCACTTACACGACAAAATCGAATATCCGTTCTCTGGTGGATGAGGCTTGTGAAACCATACCCGATCATTGCTGAAGCGGCTCCACGACACTGATGGAATCGATCAAGGAAGCTTGCAGGCTTGCATTTACATGCCTGATTCTTCTCCCAGCCACCTTGCCGGGCCTGTTGTCAGCTCAGGAGGGCCTGTTGGACATTGACGCCCTGCAAGGTCGCTGGACACTGTTGTCAACCGACACAACGAAGAACAATGCCGGATCAGAGCTCTGGTTCGAACTGCAAGGCACACGTATTTCCGGTTTTGACGGGTGCAACCATTTTGGTGGAGATCTCTCATCTTCTCGACCACTGATACGGTCCCAGCGCGGATGCGAGGGTGAGCGGCCTGAGTTCCCACTGGACCTGTCGAAGCCGATGGCACAGCTGGGCATCGCAAGCCTGGAGGGCAATGAATTGACGCTGCCATTGACAGGTTCAAAGGGGGTAGCGATCTTCATCAGACAGTAGTTTCCATCCATGGTTGCATTTGGAGAGTCGATATGACCAGAGTCATGGTCCACACATTCCACGAACGAGAGCAAGGAATAGCGGCGACTGCCCTGACTGCCACGACCGCTGTTACCGACAGCTATCAGGTCGGTGAGCTCGAACCCGCGCAGATAGATAATCTCGAGGCGCAGGGGCTGATTGTCGAGGTTCTCGACCAACCAGCCCAACCCTTGCCTAGAGGCACTGCCCGTAAACCTTCACAGCTGGAGAACCTGAACGCCTCGTCGGCATCGTCTTCCGAACTCCAGAACCCTGCCATCGAACGAACAGGAGGCGCTGAGGAGTTCTATCTTGTCATCCCGGACACCCTGACCAGCGAATGGCGCGACATACTCGCGCGGCACACTGTGACAATTCTGGAACGAGTGGGGGCTGACAGCTATCTGGCGCGTTTACCGGTGCATGAGGTCGGATCTGTTCGAGCGTTGTCCTTTGTCAGTGCAGTGCGTGAAGTCGAGCCGTTGGCAACAGGTTCTGAGGGTACCCGGGAGTCCAGGTCTCGTGCTCTGTCAGCAGGGATTCTGACCATGGACATGATTGTCCGAACATCGGTACATATGGACGCGGCACGTGACCTGCTCGATGAGCTGGATCTGAGCATCATCGGGACTGGTCGGCGCAAGATTCGGTTCGAAATTCCTGCGGGCAGCCCAGCGCTGAGCACATTGCGACATCAAACGGATCTGGTAGAGCAGTTGGCGGATTACACGGAACCTCAGTTGCACAATGACGTGGCACGGGAATTCATGAGCGTCAGCACCGATGCCTTTCAGGCAAGCCTGACCGGAGCGTCTCAAACGGTCGGCATTGCCGATACCGGACTGGACGACACGCACCCGGATTTCCACGATCGCCTGATCACGGCCATCGCTCGTGGTCGACAGGGTGACAGCTCGGATCTACACGGTCACGGAACGCATGTAGCAGGGTCGATGCTGGGATCCGGTGCCGCCTCCGGAGGTCGATTCAAGGGTGTCGCTCCCGAAGCTCGTTTCGTGTTTCAGTCACTGATGGATGCCAGAGGAAGGTTGAAAGGGTTGCCGGTGGATTTGCAGGACCTCTTTCAGGAAGCATTCGACAATGGGGTGAGGATTCACAACAACAGCTGGGGGGCGAAGGTTGATGCAGAGTATGTTCTTGATGCCAGGGAAGCGGACGAGTTCGTGTTCGAGAACCCCGACATGCTGATAGTCACATCAGCCGGCAACAACGCTTCTGCCGGGGGTGTCAATGAACCGGCCGGAATGGTCGATCTGCTTTCCATGGGTTCACTGGGGGCCGGAAAGAATGTGCTGACCGTCGGTGCGTCTCGCTCAAGCCGGCGAGAGGGCGGGCGGGCATCCCTGACCTACGGCGAGTTCTGGCCACGAAGCTTTCCAGATGCTCCCATTCGTGATGAGTCCATCAGCGGCGATGACAGCAAGCTGGCAGGCTTCAGCAGTCGCGGCCCCATGCAAAGCACGCGTATCAAGCCCGACGTGATAGCGCCCGGCACGGACATTGTGTCCGCCCGCTCCGCTGCGGCGCCTGATCGGAACTACTGGGGCAATCACGACAACCGATCATACGCTTATCTGGGCGGCACCTCCATGGCATCCCCCCTGGCCGCAGGTATGGCTACTCTGGTGCGGCAGTACTATGTGGAACGCAGAGGCCACCAGCCTACAGCCGCATTACTGAAAGCCACCCTGATCAACGGCACACGACGACTGCAAGGCGAGAGCGGTACATTGTGGCAGGAAGCCTTTCCCAATCCTCATCAGGGGTTCGGGGCACTGAACTATCAGACAACCGTACCAGACGTCGAACCCTTCGATCTGGAGTTCATCGACCTGCGAAGATCCGCTGGTGAAGGCTTTACACGCTCCGGAGCGAGGAACCGGTTTGCAATCGATGTGGATGACACCCGTGAGTTGCGCGTGTGTCTGACCTATACCGATCACCCCGGAAGAAGTTGCCAGAACGGCCTCAGCCTGTTCGTTGAACGTCCCGATGGACAGAAGCTGTTGAGCAATGCGCAGCGTGTTACGCAGCTTGTCAGCCCAGACAGTGTCAATAATGTACAGATTGTCCGCATTCAGACACCCGATAAGGGCCGATACAGCGTGTTCGTACAGGCCAGAAACATCCTGTTTCCCAATCAGGATTATTCACTTGTTGTTACGGGAGATTTCAGCTCGCCGCTCAGGGCATTCTGACCTGCTGATTCGGATGAGTGACGACATCTGTAGCTCACAGGTCCACCAACAGGGCAGCGATCAACTCTCGGACAGCTTGGCAGACTCGACTAAAGTTCAACTCAAATGACTCCGCCAGAGGGCGACAATTTGCGACCCTTGGGTGTGTTCCGAGCTCTCGAGAGACATCGTGTCAAAACTATTCGTCTTGCAGGTAGGAATCAACGCCTATTCTCCCCAGGTCGGTGCCTTGTTGGGCTGTGTCAATGACGTCCACAACATCCGCGATTATCTGTCCGAGTGTTCTGGAAACTCGGTGGAGGCAGTGCAGCTACTGGATGAAGACGCAACGCGCGCCAATGTAATCACGGCCTTTCGCGAACACCTGTGTCAGGCGAAGGAGAATGATCAGGTGTTGTTTCATTACTCGGGCCATGGGGCTCGCTGGCGATCCGCACCTGAATTCAGACAGTGGAACCCGGGCGGCTGGGACGAAGGCCTGGTCCTGTTCGATAGTCGCGGAGGCAACAGCTTCGATCTGGCAGACAAGGAACTTGCCATCCTGCTCTCGGAAGTGGGCCGCCAGCAAGCGAACATCTCTGTGCTGCTGGATTGCTGCCATTCAGGCACAGCAACTCGAAGCATGGATGATTTCGCGCTGAATCGGGTCAGACAGACCCATCAGGTGAACGACCCAAGGCCACTGGAGTCGTATCTGGATGGTTATTACCAGCAGTTGCTGGACAAGGGCCAACCGCTTCGTCGACCCGGTAGTCGACACATCCTCATGGCCGCATGCGAACGCAAGCAGAAAGCATGGGAAGGACACGATCATCAGGGTGTGTTCAGCCAGGCACTCCTCGAAGTGTTGCGTGGCAAGGATCAGGATCTGGCCTATGCCAATGTCTTTGTTCGCTGCCGCGAACTGGTCAGGAACCGCACCAGCAATCAGGAACCACAATTCGAGACCATGGGTGGCTTTCGTGCCTATGACGGCTTTCTGGGCCACACTGCATCCGCTCGCGGAAGGCGCCTGTTCGTGCAATGTCGGAAAGGCCAATGGCAACTGGACAGAGGCGCCATCTTCGGTTTGCCGACAGCACCGGACAAACCAACGGAAATGGAGCTCTATGCGCCGAACTCGCAACAGAAGCTGGGGCACGCTCACACGACACAAGTTGCTGCACAACATAGCATGGTGGATATCGAAGGCTTCATTCCCGACGACCAGGTGCAATACGAGGCCGAGCTGACCAGCATGCCGGTACTGCGCATGCCGGTCGGCTTGATCGTCGAAGGAGGCGAACACGAAGCGGCAACAATAGATGGCTTACTGACAGACAATGAAGATCTGCTGCGCGAGTTCGAGCTATTGCGCGATACCTCGGAATCGGTTCGCTACGTCCTGCGCATTGATGCTGGCACATGGCGTCTCGAACGACAGGCAAACGGCAGCCTCATTCTGGGTGCTAGCGGCGATCAGCAAAAATCCGCCGAGCATGTACTGAATGGCTTGAATCATATTGCTGACTGGGAACGACTGCTGCAATTGCAGAACGACAGTACGGAGATGGATCCGGCGGTCGTCGATTTCAGATTGACGGAATGCCCTGAAGGTGGCGTGGAGGCCACGGTGGATGGCGATGAATTCGTCTTCAATGTGCACGGCAGCGGCAACGGGGGCTCGTATTTTCGAGGAAAACTCACTGCCAGCAACCAATCCGATCAGGAGTTGCACTTTGCGCTGCTCGGTATGGAAGAAGACTATGCAGTGTATATCCCGTTCAATGAGGCCATTGAACCTACCGATGCCAGCTTCGAATTCGTCTATCCCATGCAGAAGGAAGACTCGTCAGGCGAACTGGAGGATTCCCCTTACATCTATCCGGTATTGCCTGAGGAGAAGCGGGAACAGACCTTCTTCTACAAATTGCTCGTCAGTACCGAACGTATCGATCATCCGATTCTTGAAAGGTCACCACTGGATGGGCTGGGCAGTATCAAGGAATTTTCTGACACTGGTAGCAAGTCGGCACGAGGAGGCTCTTTCGGACCACCGCCAAGGCGCAAGAAGGTCTTTGCCAACGAGTGGTTTACCAGAACGATCACTGTCCGCCTTGTGCGAGCAGTTGACGAAGTACGGCGCAACCAACCACTGCAACTGGCTGACGGTCAGATCACCATCACCAGTCATTCTGACTTTCGCGCCAATGTGGCACTGGAAGCTGCGGAACCTGCCACACGCGGTGTTGGATCATCCGACACAGGGTTCACTCATGCTCTGGAACAAACCGGCTCCACACTGCTCAATTTCAGTCGTACTCGTGGAGAGGACTGCAGCGTTCTCGAACTGTCTGCCATCGAAAACGATGCCGACTTGCGGGAAAACCCGCTTCTGATTGAACTGAATACGCAGCTTGCGCGCAACGAATTCATTCTCCCCATGGTGTTCGACGGTGAGAACATGATAATCGCCGGTCAACCGCAGAAAGACGAGCAGGGCAATGTTCTCGTCGAACTCGATCATATACCCGAAACACCCAACAGAAAGCGGAGTCTTGGCAAAGCGCTCAAACTCTACTTCTTCAAGTGCGTTCTGGGCAAGGAGAGTGTGAACAAACTGAGCTGGGTGGAATTCCTGGCAGACGGCAAAGTGACTCGACACGAAAAAGGCGTTCGCGAACATCTTGACGGCAAGACAAAGGTGCTCGTATTGATTCACGGCATCATTGGCGATACGAAAAACATGGCCGAAGCCTTGCCGCATATCAGTGTAGGCGACAGCACATTGAAAGATACCTTCGATGCCGTGCTGACCTACGACTACGAGAACCTGAATACACCGCTGGAATCAACAGCCAGCACTCTCGGAGCATTGCTCGAGAATGCGGGTCTGCACAAGGACGACCATGTGAACGTCACGCTTCTGTCCCACTCGATGGGGGGACTGATATCTCGCTGGTTCATCGAGCAGTCAGGCGGCAATGAGGTCGTCGATCATCTCGTCATGTGCGGCACTCCAAACAGTGGTTCACCGTTTGGTCACGTCGGCTCGGTTCGCTCCGTGGCATCGATGCTGGGCTCCTTGACAATGTCGACCTTTCCTGCGACAGCACCATTCCTTGCCTCGGTACTGTACAGCCTGAATGTCACCCGAAAGCTCACACCCACTCTGGAACAGATGCAACCCGGCTCAGCATTCCTTGCCAGGCTGGCACAGTCGCCCGACCCGGGCATTCCCTATTCGATAATTGCAGGTGATGTCTATCAATACGACGAGGAAACTGATGGCTGGGTCGCGCGACTCGTGAACAAGGTAGGGCAGGGTTACCTGTTCAGTCAGCTCTATTCGGACGCTCCACATGATATTGCCGTCGAGGTTGCCAGCATACAGAGTGTGGTCGAACATGCCACCACCTACAAACAGACGGTTCCATGTCACCACATGAATTACTTCGTTTCCAGCTACGGGGTTGCCGCATTGGGCAAGCTTCGCTGGTAGATACCTGCGAGACGGGCATTACGGGCTACTTCGCAGAATATTCGCTGGATTGGTTTACAGAGGATTCGACCAGATCATGTCAGTTTCCGGTAGCTCGTTTCGTCCACCATCGCAGCGACATCCTGAACGCAATCGCTGGGCGATCATCGTTGGCATCACGGAATACCAGGATGAGAGCCTGAACCTTGCTTATGCGCACAGGGACGCGGAGGAACTCTACAACCTGCTATTGACGCCAGCCGGCGGAGCATTCGAACCAGACAACATCTGCTTGCTGACCAATCCGGTAAGGTTTCCCGCGGCGAAGGAGGCAACACGCGACAATATCCTGGCCGCCTTGCGCAGCTTTCTCAAGAAACCAGCAAAGGAAGATCTGGTTCTGATCTATTTTGCCTGTCATGGGGCACCGGATCCTGATCGCCGAAACGTTGTCTATCTGCTGGGTCATGACACCGACCCTGCCGACATAGCAGCAACTGCGATACCCATGAGTTCGATCAAGATCGCACTGTCAGACAACCTGCACGCCGAGCGCGTCGTGCTGATCGCCGATACCTGCCACAGTGCTGCCGTGGGAGGGGATCATCTGACACGAGGTGTCGGCGATGCTGCTATCGTCAATGCCTACCTGGATGAGCTCGGCAAGTCCACGAAAAGCTTCGCGTTGCTGAGTTCGGCGGAAACCAATGAGTCGTCCCTCGAGGCAGAGCGCTGGGGAGGCGGGCATGGAGTCTTTACTCATTTCCTGTTGGAGGGACTGCGAGGCAAGGCGCAAAGAAACGGCGTGGTCCCCGTTGGTGTACTGTTTGAATACGTGCGTCGGGAAGTCATCCGGGAAACCGGAGAACGGCAGCATCCTGTCATCGGCAACAATGACTTTGATCGGGATCTGCCACTGGCCATCGTGGGAGGGCTCAATGCCCGAGAAGACTATCGGTTGGGATGTTGCCTGAATCAGCTGGGCTGGCTACTGAACGAACCGGAACGATTCGAGTATGCCAAGGAACGATTGCAAGAGGCACTGGCCACTGCGCATCGGTACCGCGAGAAGATGCCCGAGGCCCTGTTTCAACTGGGACTCGCGGACGCCTCTCTCGGGCATCATGATGCAGCGGCTGCCGCCTTTCGGCGCGGGATCGAGGACGACGAAGCCCAGTCTTTACCGGAACTTCATTTTCATCTGGGCCTCTCTCTGGCAAGACTGGGCAGGAACAATCGTGCAATAAACTCGCTGAGACAGTTCCTGGCATTGCGACCAGCAAGTCCGGACGCTCAGTGGATACGACTGTTCATCGAACGGATCGCCAGTCTCGGTCAGCGTTCCAGACAGATTCGAATTCTGCTGATCGGCATCAGCGAGTATGCGGATTCAAAACTGACATTGAAAGGTCCGGCCAATGATATCCGCCGTTGGAAGAGCCTACTGAGTGATCACTATCAGATTCCTTCGACTTGCATTGAAACGCTGCAAGACAGGCATGCAGACCAGGAAGCCATCATGAAGGCATTGGCTCGACTTGCTTCAGAAGCAAATGCCGGCGATCAGGTGCTCTTCTATTTCTCCGGCCATGCTCATCAAGGAGACGAAAAAGAGCAATACCTCATTCCCTACGATTACCAGCAGAATCATCCCGGCTGCATCTCTGCCAGACAATTGCACGACTTCGCCAACGCAGCTGCCGACAAACAGGCTCAAACCACTGTGATTGTCGATTCGCATGCAACCGCAGGCTTTGTGGTTCTGGCCAACCGAGACGCGCGCTATCGACTGATGCTCGGAACCAGTCCGGAAATGCTCGCCTACGAGAGCCTGGATACCGACGCCCAGGTCGTCGGGCAATTTACCCATGCACTTGTGACTCGGCTCGCCGAACATGAGCCGACGACACCACTTGCGCGTGTGTTGCAGGGTGTTACCGATGCCTTGATTCAGGCACCCAATGTTCAGGAGCCCATTTTCATCGACGTCAAAGAGAACTTCAGCGATCCGCTGCTTGAGAATGCAGACAACCTTGATGAGTTTCTCGATGCGCATGCCTTCAGTATGCGTCAGAGTTATGCTGATCTTGATGTCAGAGAAATCCTGGATGGTTTTGATCGAATTCGAACTGGCAAGGTTTGCTCCTTTCCTCAACTTGAACTGAGCTATGGAAGAGCCTTGCTCGAGAAAAAACAGTTTCACCGCGCCCTTGAAGCTTGTCTGGGTGTGTCTGTAGAGCACGGCTCGGCACTACCAGAAGCTGATCTGTACCTGTCCATGGCAAAACTTCACACTCAGGATTACCGTGGGGCCAGAAGCAGTCTTCAGGAATACGCCGGAAGTGACACGGCAATCAAGGAGAATCTGAAGGTGCCGCTCGAGATCATGCAGAACCTGGGCAATCAATGCAAGCATGCTCTGGTGGTAGGGATAGACAGGTATCCGGCAGCGACCAATTTGCGCGGTGCGTGCAATGACGCAAGACTGATCGAACACCTGCTTGTGAAAAAGTTCCGTTTCGCGGCTGACAATGTGACACTGCTACTTGACGATGAAGCAAGCCGAGACGCAATTGAACGACATCTCACCAGGCTTCTACAACGAGCGACGGATGAACCAGCCTTGTTCTATTTTGCCGGCTATGGGTCACATACGACGGAGGGTGATCCGACACTCGTTCCGGCCGATCATGGACTGGCCGATCACTCGGTTGATATAACCTTTTCCGAGTTGGCTGCGAAGGCTAAGGGGACAAATCTCGTGACAATCCTCGATGCCGGTTGGCAACGAGGTGTGCAATTGCCCTGGGGCCGAGCATGGGGAAGTCGCTTCCTGCCTCGGTCCAGTGTCAGACCGTTCAACCGGGGTCTGCGGGAAGCGACTCCAGACAGGGGACATGCACAGGATTACCGAGAAACTGATTTGTCCTGGGGCCCGCAACGCGACAAGGTGACCAGCTTCATCGAAGGTACAAGGATTGGCCGTGTATCGATCTTTCATGTTTCATTGCAATCCCTGTACGGCATGCCTCCCGGTGATGGAGGCGAGACGGTGGTGGAAGCCGAATTCGACACCGAAACTGGCGGATGTTTCATGCAAGCTGCCATGCAGGCATTGGCAACAGAGCCTCCCTGTATTCACGGTGTGCTGACCCATGCCCTGGTGGACTCACTGGGAGAGGCAAAGCTCGAAGAGCTCACTTACACCAGGCTTTTATCGGATGTCGAAAGGAAACTGGGCCAATTGACACCCTTCTTGTTGGCAGAAAATCTACAGGAAATGATTTTCAGCTCTCCTCAACAAGAGCAGGGCATTCACAGACAGGTATATGAGCAAACTCGCCAGGAGCCGATCAAGGAAGCAGTGAGGCTGCTCGGTAGTCTGATAGAACGATACGATGGCAAATCCTCAAGAGCCAACCTCAACCTCGGAATAGCACTGGCGGCACTGGGCGAATATGCGCTCAGTCAGAGAGCAATCGACCAGTCTATTGAAGAGGACGAGGAGGTCAACGAGCTCCCTGAAGCCCGCTACTACATGGGGAGGATACTGTATGAAAGAGATGACTTGCCCAACGAATCCACCAGAGAACTCGAGCGCGCTGTCAATGAACTGCGATGCGCATTGAAAATCACGCCAAACCATATTCCCGCGAACTACTACTTTGCACAATCGTTACGCGCCCTCACCGAACGCGAAACCCTGGTGGAAGCGGAAGAGGCATTCAGAAAATATCTGGACCACGGCGCCCCTCTGGGGAATCGCGAAAATATCCTGAGACTTCTTGAAACCTGGTCTCGTCGTGCCTCTGCAACAGATGAAAAAACGGTTCCAGACAACCGATGAATATCGAAGGATGCTCGAAGCATCTCGCACAGCTGTTTTCCATGGTGATCAATCTTGTCCTGTTGGCAGTGATCATGGCTCTGTCTGTCATCGTCATGCGGCAACTTACCGGTGATACGCTCGTGGTCAAGGCGCTGAACGTTCCCTCCCAACTCGAGAGTCAGGGGTACACGGGCGAGGTTGCTGCGCAGTTGATCGTCGATGGTATGCAGACCATCCAGGTATTGGCCAATACTCGCATCAGTCGTCGCAACCTCATCCCCGACGCGTCCAGACTGGATATCGAGATGCCCGGCTCCGGTCTGTCGGTCAAAACCATAGGGAGAGTCTTGAGGGAAAGCCTGGGTATGTCCGAGGCTTCCGTAAGCGGCGACATCGTTCGAACCGACACCGGTTACCGACTGCATCTGAGATATATCGACGGTGCCAGCTTCAGGATGATAACGCCATTGGACAGCGACAGCATTGATGGTTTGCTTGACGAGGGAGCAGAGAAGTCCATGGAGATCGTCAATCCGTTCCTGCTGGCTGCCTATCTCTATGGCAGGGGACTTGACGACCCCCGAAACGGCGTCGAGACCGAGGAAGGCCGTGAAAGATTCGTAGCGTTGCTCAAGATGTGTTTCGAGAATGAGAACCGGGAAGATGATAGCTGGGCGAATAATCTTTGGGGAATGTCGCTGGCATCGGAAGGACAGTTCATCGAAGCCATCGAGAAGTACAAATCCGCCATCGAAGGGGATTCGAATTTTGCTCTTGCCTATAACAACTGGGGAAATGTCCTGCTCAATATCAAACGTTATGAAGAGGCAGAGGAGAAGTTCTCGGCAGCGATTGCCAAGGACCAGAATCTGGTCACGGCCATGACGGGAAGATTGTTCGCTCAGGGAATGAACCTGGATGGCAAGGGAAATTACCGGGAAGCCATCCGTAAATTCGAAGCAGCACTAGTCAGTGATCCGGATTTCGCGGATGCTCATGCGCGATTGGGCAGGGCGCTGGATGAACTGATATCCACGCAAGACAGTGACGACGACGATCTGGAAAGCAGAGCTGAAATGGCTCGGAAAGTCATTCATCACTATCGAATGGCACAACAACTGGAACCTGACACGTATCAGGATCAACTGGACTTTTCAATCAACAGAATGCGCCGGGTGCTCGAATCGTTGCAATAGAGGGTCTCAGGCCAGGACAGAGTGTTTGCGGCGTGTGGCGTAGTGTTTGGTGTTTGGTGTTTGGTGTTTGGTGTTTGGTGTTTGGTGTTTGGTGTTTGGTGTTTGGTGTTTGGTGTGAAGGGTGAAGGGTGAAGGGTGAAGGGTGAAGGGTGAAGGATGAAGCGGGCAACGGGCAACGGGCAACGGGCAGCGGGCAGCGGGCAGCGGGCAACGGGCAACGGGCAACGGGCAGCGGGCAGCGGGCAGCGGGCAGCGGGCAGCGGGCAGCGGGCAGCGGGCAGCGGGCAACGGGCAACGGGCAACGGGCAGGTTATTCCAGAACGTCCCATACATCCACTTGAATTCGTGCTTTCATCTAGCAAGTGCCTATCTCACCCGATTGAGGACACTTCCAGACGAAGGCATCGCCAGCCACGTCACGACGCGCTTCTTCGAGCGCCTGGTAAGCCACTTCCTTCGAAACCCAGGTGGCCATCATGATGGCGTAGGCCGGATTTCCCTGGTACGGTGCATAGGCTACGAAATCATATTGCGGTGCCTTGCTCTTGAGCCGATCGATTTCCCTGGCCGCATCCGACGCCGAGAATACAGAAGCTACCAGAACGAAATACTTGTTGTTGTTGTTCACGACGTAGGGACTATCGCGCAGATAAAGCTCGGAGCGGCTGGTGGAAGTCATTCGCCCGGCAGGCTGGGGAGGCGGTGCGTTTGCATCCTTTCTGGAGGCAACCGTTATGAACTGACCTGTTGCACGAACACGAAATGCTCTGGCGGGCCCAATATGTATGGGCAGACTTGCTGTATCCCTCGAGTCACTGATGATTCGCGACAGTACTTCCTTCTCGTAGAGCTCGTCGTGCACCCTTTCCAGCCACGACGCCATTTCCGATCGCGACTGATTGGTCGCATGCTCTTCCAACAATCTGCAGTACCTGGAATACATGACAGCGATGACCAGTGTCTGATCAGCCCGATCGTGACGCCAGAGCAGACCGTTTCTTGTCTTGCGAGGCTGACTGTCCAGACTCAAGACTTCATCCAGATCGTTCAGGCAATCTTCTGTATAACTATCCATATTCGCTGGAAGCGATGCAACTGGACAGTTCAATCCCACCTGGGCAAAAGCGAGCGAGGCCGTAAGGAAATACGCGGCAATCGAAACAGGCAAGCAGCGACCTGTGTTCATGACTGCTGATGAATGCCGACGTCCGGTTGGAATTCTTCGAAAGTCAAACAAACAAATCATTGTTGTCTCCTCACGAAAGACTCACCGCTTACCCCGGACAGCCTTGCTGTCCCTGCAGTGCGATCGTATAACAGCCACCTTACACCGAAAGCCAATCTGACACTAGTGCAAACCTCGCGCAGGCAAGTGACTTGTCGCAACACTCGGGAAATACGCCATAACTGGATATCAGATAGCTCGAGACGCTGTGAGTGAACGCCTTGCGACCAAACTGGATGAACAGTACCAAGGTCGCCATCGACATGGCCAGTAATGACATCGTTCTGATTTGGCGTCGAGTCCTCACGAACCTTCCAGGGCTTTCACTACCCGAATTGGCAGTCGTAATATTCGAAAGACAGTTATACATTGGATGCTTGGTCATGGGGCTTCTCATGAAGAGCGTTTTTTCAGAATCCACGCTGGACACAGGCAAGCAAGCCAGGGACATTCAACTTCGGCAAAGCGGATGTCGAACGTCGTGTGTAAGCAAACCAAACGGCCGACCCGTCGCCTCGCAAGCAACACTCTTCATACAATTGATCAAACCTTTTCCGGGTAGCTTGTTCTCCGGCCTTATCCATGAATAGATCGGTGTCCTTTCAACCGCCCAGGAAGCTGAGAGTCTTCGCTTTCGACCCGGCCACCGGCAATCGTCATGCCAATCGCAGAATTCGCGAGATGACGATATCGATTCCCTGGGAGCTTGATCCGATTCCTCGTGACCAAGCCTTCATCGGTCCGGATGGCGAGTATCTGCAGATCGTTGACTTTGATCCGGCAAGTGGTCTCTTTTACGAACCCATTGATCTCAATGACCCCGAAGTACTTCATAACAACGGCCTTTCGCCGTCTGAAGAGAATCCGTTTTTTCATCAACAGATGGTGTATGCCGTCGCGATGAACACAATTTCGGTATTCGAGCGAGCGCTGGGCAGGGTTGTGCTCTGGGCACCACGACGACATGATCCAGACCATCCCGATCAGGATCGATACGTCGGCAAGCTTCGTGTGTATCCGCACGCTCTGCGAGAAGCCAATGCGTTTTATGACCCTCACAGGATTGCACTGTTGTTCGGGTATTTCACGGCGGGCCGTTTCAGTCGATCAGCACCACCTGATTCGGTTGTCTTTACCTGCTTGTCTCACGATATCGTGGTCCACGAAACGTGCCACGCCATCCTGGACGGCATGCACCCCCACTATGTGGAAAACAGCAACCGGGACATGTTGGCACTGCATGAAGCCTTTGCCGATATCGTTGCAGTTTTTCAGCATTTCTCCCACCCTCGAGTGCTGGAGGACCAGATAGCCCGCACGCGAGGTGATCTTGAAAGACAAAGCCTGTTGGGGGCATTGGCACAGGAGTTTGGCCAGGCCATTGGACATGCAGGGGCACTCCGGGATGCTCTTGGGCAGTATGTTGACGGCAAATGGCAGCCCCGTGAACCCGATAATGAAACCCTGGACCATCTGGCTGGTCCTCATGCCAGAGGGGCGATACTGGTGGCAGCTGTCTTCCGCGCTTTCTTGTCGATATATCGCGCTCGCGTTGCAGACCTCCTGCGCATCGCATCCGGAGGTAGCGGCATTCTGCGAGACGGCGAGATAGACCCGGATCTGGTAAAGCGGCTTGCCCACGAGGCGGCGACGTCCGCGCAACACATCCTCCGAATGTGCATTCGGGCCATGGACTACGTGCCACCGGTCAACGTCGATTTTGGCTGCTTTCTTCGGGCTGTCATCACTGCCGATCACGATCTTTACCCGGAAGATGATTACCACTACCGAAGGGCCTTCATCGAAGCCTTCACCGCATGGGGGATTGTTCCTGAAGGCACCCCGGTGATCACTGAGAGGTCGCTCATCTGGCCGGAATTTCGTGAAGCCGCAGCGGATCATCAAAGAGAGCATGATATCGATTCCCTGGAAGCCGACTTTCGCGGTTTGATTTCTCGTCCTGATGAAATATTCAAGGAACTCAAACGGCGTAACGACATGCGAGACAATGCAGGCCGCGAGCTGATCAGGGAACTGGAGTCACTGAAAGACAGGCTCGTTCATCGCTTGCAGGAAAAACAGGAAAGTTCGACACAAACGACATCGGCGAGGCGCAGCCTCAGAGCATTCAGCAAGAATGACGTGCTGCAGAGGAACCTGCTCGGATCGGAATTCTCCAATGATCGCGCGGTGGTCTTCCTGGCGCGGGAATTCTACTCCCTGATTTTCTGGGGAATCATATCAGGTCAGCAGGATAACGAACTCTTGCACATGATCGGCATTACGCTGGAGAATGATGCGCCGAATACGATCAGTCGATCAGAGATTACCGGGCTGCCGACCTTCCAGGTGGGCTCAGTCAGAATGGCCAACCGGGTTGGCAAACGTGGCCAGACAGAGAGCGAATACGTAGTCGAGATCATCCAGTCGCGTGATGGTTTCCTCGATCGACAGATTCAGGCACTTGCGGACAAGGGAACCAGGACAGCAATCACTCGGGCGTGGCGCAAGTTGCATGGTCAAAAGCCTTACCGGCGTGATTTCCTGTATCGCTGCGGCTGTACCTTGTTGATCGACACGAAGAGCTTTGAAATACGCCGTGTCATTCGAACCAGATATCGTGCAGATGAGGATGAAGGGCTGGAGCGAATGCGGCGCTTTCTCAAAGGTTCGACGTGGCAGGCTCGCAATGCCTTCGATGACCCCACAGATGGCCAGGGAACGTGCAACGCCTTTGCAGAACTGCACCGACATGTCGAGAGAGGTCGGTTCTGATGGCCAGGATGAGCTCCCCGACAAGTGGTGTCAAGGTGCGCATGTATCGGCAAGGACATGGAGACTGCTTTCTACTCGCTTTCGCTGGCCGCGAGGGAAGAAGAAAGCGAACTGTCTACGTGCTGATCGATTGTGGCTTGAAACCCGGTTCCGAAGTCAACGATCAGAAGATCGAAGCGGTGATCAACGATATCCACGATGCAACGAACGGGCATGTCGATATCGTGATCGCTACGCATGAGCATCAAGACCACGTCAACGGCTTTGCGAAAAAGAAGAATCGCAAACACCTGTTCGACAAGATCACCATTGGACAGTGCTGGTTGGCCTGGACGGAAGATGGGTCGGATGAACTGGCCAACGCACTGCGAGAGAGGTTCCGCGACACCCTGGTCACTCTGGCTTACGCTCAGGAGAAGGTTGAATCGCGGAACAAGGACAGCGACCTGGCCGCTCGATTATCGGACCTGTTGAGTACCGAGACAGGTGATGATGGTCGTCCAGTAAAGCCAGGGGAAGAGGGGCGGGGAATTCTGGAGGCCTTCCGGATGGAGAAGAAAGCCAACCCGTTCCTGACAACATCCGAACTGGCAGCATCAGCGGTTCGTGGTATCACGAACAAGAATGCCATCAAATACCTCAGGAATCGATCAGAGGAATCGACAGTGTATCTCAGTCCTGATTCTCCTCCTGCATCGATTCCTCTCGTGAAGGACCTTCGGATCTACACACTGGGTCCACCGCGAAACGAAGCCCTGTTGGTCGACCTCGACCCGGTAGGCGATGAAGAATTCCACCTGGGTTTATCCGGGCGTAACCGGAATCTGGGAGGAGACACACGGGGCTTCGCACAGGCAGTCGCGACTGACACGGCTACGAACGCGGAATTTCAGCCCTTCAGTAAACGTCACGGCATACCTCAGGACGATATACTGACCCGTACCCTACCGAACGCGTCTGCAGGAGCCCAGTCATCGCAGCAAGCGCGACTGGATTATCTGCGACAAGTCTATGGCGGAACGGGTCCTGATGAAAACGATGAGGCGACAGACTGGCGCCGCATTGACGAAGAATGGCTCGGTACCGCAGAGGGTCTGGCACTCCGATTGAACAATGAGGTCAACAATACCAGTCTGGTTCTTGCCTTTCAGCTGCCAAAGACAGGCAAGGTGCTTCTCTTCACCGGTGATGCACAACGGGGAAGCTGGATTGGCTGGTCGGACCTCGAATGGACCGACGATGAGAACAGGACGACAACCGTACGTGATCTGCTTGCTCGCTGCGTGTTGTACAAGGTCGGGCACCATGGCTCACACAACGCCACCCTCAACGGCACCAGTGCCGACGACCATGCCAACCTGGGCTGGATGGCAAGAGGCGAATTCGCAGACGACTTCGTGGCAATGATTCCTGCAAACACACCCTGGGCACTCGGCAAATCGAAACCCTGGATGCATCCTCTGCCACAGATCGAAGAGGCTCTGACCAAGAAAACTCGTGGTCGCGTATTCCGAAGCGATCGCGATGCAATCGAACAGCCAGATGAGGCCGTGATGTGTACTGCCGAATGGCAGGCATTCAAGAAACTTTGCAAGGAGACGAAGCTATACTTCGAATATTCCGTGGAAGACAGGTAGCGCCGCTTTCGGCAAGATTCCAGTTGACGCAGGGTACTGTTCGACTGTCCAGTCGATGTCCCGAGCTTTGAAATTCGGTCCTGACACGGTTGCAAGGCATGACGATGTGGTATTCCTGCATGAAACAGGAAGAAGCGTGAGCAACAAACTCCAAAGCGACATCGAACGCCAATTGACCTCTCGATGTCGTCGCTTGAACTCAGCGCCGATAGGGCGCGACGATGGTCAGTATGTCCTGTGCTGGCTACAGCAGACCCTTCGTGGAGCAGCAAACCCAGTCATCGATGCCGCAATTGCGCTGGGTAACTCCCTTGATCTTCCGGTGGTCGTCTATCATGGAATCGGTCAGCACTATCCACATGCATCTGACCGACTTCACCAGTTCATTCTGGAGGCATCTTACTCACTCGAACGGGATGTCAACGATCGCGGGTTGCGTTTTCTGCGTGTCGTGGAGCGTCAGGAGCAACCCGCAAAAGGCCTCGTTTATCGCCTCGCTACAGCTGCTGCTGCCCTAGTGATCGATGACTTGAGTGCTTTCGTCGGCCGATGGCAGGCCATGCGAGTAGCCA
Organism: Granulosicoccus sp. 3-233; assembly: GCF_052681095.1. NCBI lineage: Bacteria > Pseudomonadati > Pseudomonadota > Gammaproteobacteria > Chromatiales > Granulosicoccaceae > Granulosicoccus > Granulosicoccus sp. 3-233. The sequence continues at coordinate 34,319 of NZ_JBQYLE010000014.1, read as the reverse complement.
AACGTCTTGACATTGCGGTTATAGCAGTCGATGCCGCACGCCTGGTTCCTGAACAGGCAATTGGCTGTGATTGCCCTACTACTCGCCAGTTCCGCGCAAGAGTCGGCGACTTGCGTGAAGAGTGGAGTGGTGATTACGCCAGTATAGAGGCGTCAGTGGCACCCTTTGAAAACGAGCTGGCATCCAGACACGATGCTCTCGGACACAACTGGCGTAAAGGAATTTCCACACTGATTCGAGAGTGCGATATCGATCACTCCCTGCCTGCAGCGTCCTGGTGTACGGGAACTCGAGAGGCTGGTCTGCAGCAATTGTACTGGGCTGGTAGCAAGGTCATCCCCGGCTATGCATCAAATCGCAACAATCCAGCTGTATATGGTACGACCTGTCTTTCCCCTTACCTGCATTTTGGTGTGCTGGGCCCGCAGGATGTGGTTGGGGTGGCATCCCAGATAGAAGCGCCGCGCGACCAATGGAAGTTTCTCGATGAGTTGCTCGTGTGGAGAGAGTTCTTTCATCACACGTCCCTGAGGTTTGACGACCCCACGGCATTTGGCAATTTTCCAGAGTGGGCAAGACAGACTCTTGCCTTGCATGCATCGGATCCTCGACCGGTAAAATACGATTTGCATGCTCTTGTTCATGGACAGACGGACGATGAAACCTGGAACGCTGCGCAACGCCAGTTCCTGATCGATGGCTGGATGCACAACAACCTGCGCATGTATTGGGGCAAAAGACTGATTGAGTGGACCGAAACGCCTGAGGCGGCCTGGGACACTGCCTGCTACCTGAATGATCGATTCAGTCTGGATGGAAGAGATCCCGCGACCTACGGCAATTTGCGGTGGTGTTTTGGTTCCGGCAGGCCAGCCGCTGAGGTACCGATTTACGGATCGGTTTCTCGAAAGAGTGACAGGATCATGCGTTCGCGACCAGGTGTCAATGAGTGGTTATTCACCGCAGCCAGGCGCGAAGGCCCGATGGTATCCATCCCCGAGAAGATTCCAGTGTGGAGTCAACCCCAGGCGTCCGGAAAAACTGCTGTACCTTATTCCGACTCGGAGAACCAGCGTGTCAAGAGATGAAACCTTCCGCCTTCCCGACCATTTCGGCGAAGGTCCTGTGAGGGTTCACACCATTGCATGTCGGAGATGTTCAGTCCTCACTCATTCATACAATCCTCTCACATGCAGGTATGACTACCGTAGAGTTGCCGAGAGATAAAACGTGTGCTTTGTAGGAGGAGGATAAATGACGACGATAAAGTACAGTGAGTCGCAGGGCAACAACAGTCCAGACATCTGGGGCATCTATGAATCGGCAACAGGATCGATCCAGTACATTTGCGCCGACCCGGATACGAAACAGGCGGCGCTGATTGACATCGTGCAGGACTATGATCCGGCGTCTGCGAGAACCGGGTTCGAATCAGCCGATAAGGTGCTCGACCTGGTCAAGCGCGAAGAGCTTGAAATCGTGCATATTCTCGACACTCATCCGCATGCGGATCACCTGATGGCCTCGTCTTATCTCAGAGAGAAGACCGGGGCACCCAACGCCATAGGCGAAAAAACCAGAGAAATTGCTGATCTCTGGGAAGAGATATACAGCATTCCCGACGCATTCGATCCGGAAGCTGATTTTGACAGACTCCTCGCAGAGGGCGATACATTCAAGATCGGTGATCTCGACGTTGAAGTCTGGCTATCACCGGGACACACACTGGGGTCTGTTACCTATCTCGTCGGGGACTCTGCCTTTGTTCATGACACGCTGATGTTCCCTGACACTGGAACATCTCGCTCTGATTTTCCGGGTGGGTCGACCACAGAGCTCTGGAATTCCATCCAGCGAATACTGTCGTTGCCAGACGAAACCCGGCTGTTCGTCGGTCACGACTATTGCAGTGACGAGCGAGACGAGCCGATGTGGGAAGCTACGGTGGCGGAACACAAGTCAGGCAATGTGCATCTTGCTGACACGTCGATGGAAGAGTTTCTGTCGCTGCGGCGTGAACGTGACAAGACATTGAGTCTTCCAGACAGAATGCTTGCTGCTTTGCAGGTGAACCTGAGAGCAGGCAAACTGCCCAGCGGCGACAAACCATCGCTGACAATTCCGCTGAACCGTTTCAAGGGAGATGGCGCATGACCAGCACGGCAGACAGCCTTGTCAACGAGGCGAGAAAGACCGTTCCAGCCACAATGCCGATCGATGCCCGTGCTGATGCGGACGCCGGGTACGCGATCATCCTTGATGTGCGGGAAGCTGCAGAGCTGTCGTCCGTGGGAACGCCAGTGGGCAGCATACACGTGCCGCGCGGCTTGCTGGAGTTCAAGGCCGATCCTGAAACCGACACCGCCGAAGAAGCGCTGACTATTGCGAAGGCGCAGGGTCTCAAGGTCCATGTGCTGTGCGCCTCGGGCGGACGCGCCGTTCTGGCTGCACAGACGCTGAATACAATGGGCTATGATGCAACGGTAGTCGAAGGCGGCATGAAGGGCTGGAAAGAGGCGGGACTGCAAGTTGCAAACTCGCAGCACTGACCGCGCTGCAGTTGTAAACGAAGTACTTGAAACACTCGGAATACTCCAGCTTCCTGGCGAGAGGTCCGGCTTCAGGCGGCAAGACCGATCGCACTTATCAGGTTCCGGTAGTGCGGAAACGGATCTACAACCGCAGCTCCAGTCACAGGAGTACAGACATTCCGTGCGTACTCATATGATTCAGCCGCCAATATCGTGTCAAGCGCTACGTTGCACGATCCAGTTACCAGACCTCAGTGGATGCAGGCGGTAGCTACCAGAATCAGAGCTGGATCGATACCGAAAGTGCTTTCCAGGCTCTCGTCGGAAAGTCTCAGCCAGTCATTCTGCGCCCGGTAAGCCAGTTTTTCCCTCTCGGCAGGACAGGCGAAAACCGTCCCTGATTCATCCTGTAGATAGTGCACCATTTCGTGAACGAGAATGGAAAGCTCCGCGAGTGATTTGCCTGTCCACTCACTGGATACAAGAATCGCGCGCAGCTCCTTGTCGTACAAGGCTACGATTTCAACTTGAGCCTCGTCTGCCTCTGTACCATATCGCCGTGCGACAAGCTCAGACTGTGGCAGTGCAATGATGTCCGGATGGGACGTCGGAATTCCAAGTTGATAATGCGAGTCCAGCCATAGAACGGTGAAATCAAGAAATGTCGGTCCCGTGCGCTGTTCCGCGGAAGCGATGACAGAGACGGCTGAGAGGACGCAGGTCGCCAGAATTCTGCAAAAAATTGCATTGAGCATGACGATTCTCGTGAAGAGGATGTGTCGTCACGAGCATCGAACGCTGCTACAGTGGAGTCATGAAAGAAGCCTGAAAGAAGTTGGAAATTCGGTTGATATTTCCTGAATCCTGGGCGGAGTCGAAGATGAACGCATCCAGAATCAGCATCGGTCATCTCACGTTGAGCCAGCGCCTGGGGTGTCTGGAGGATCGACATGGCAATATGTGCCACCTTCGGCCAAAATCCTACCGAGTTCTCGAGATATTGGCTGAACACAGAGGCGCGCTGGTTTCAAAGGACGACCTCATCGCTGGGGCGTGGAATGGATCGGTAGTGACAGATGAATCGCTGTCACAATGCATCAGCGATATCCGCCGTGCTCTAGGAAAGGATGACGCGAAACTGCTGCGTACGGTGCCACGACGCGGTTATGTGCTCGAGGCGGAGGCGGAGGCTGAGATCCTGTCGAATCCCGCTTCACCAGCATGGGTGGTTCGGGCAGTGGTATCGGTCGCAATTACTGCCGTACTGTCGATCTCCTTGTTCGTCACAACCATGAGCCCCAAGGCGACTTACATGGCGACACAGGAGGTGGCCGACAGTCATGACGCTCCACGAGTAGATCCAAGGGGCCAGGACTGGCGCGAGCGGGATGCCAACGATGCCTTGCGTGCGGAGTTGCAGGATACTCTGGTATCCGACCCTCGGAATGCAGATGCATGGGCGCAGTTGGGTGTCACCTTCTGGCTGGAGGTCAAGCACAGCGCGTGGGGCGGTGGTCGCCGTGAGCTTGCACTGTCGCTGTCAGCGCTTGAACGCTCGCTTCTTCTTGGCGGGGGAGCGCTTGCCTATCGTACGCTGGCCGAAGTGCGGCTCGATGCGCCGTTCCGCGATGCCAGGTCTGTAGTAGATGCGCTTGCGGCCGCGCAAGCCGCGATCCATCTCGACCCAGTCGATCCCAATGCTCAGATGATCCTTGCCGATGCTCTCCTGGCCAATGGGCACGCTGAAGACGCAATTCCGCTGATTGAACAGCCGCTCGCAGCGCTTGCGACGCCGCCAGACCGGTATCGGGAAATTGCGGGACTGATCTATCTCGTAGCGGGCGAATCGTCAAAGGCTGTTGAAGAGTTCGGACGCCTTCACGGGGCCGGTACGTTCTCTGGAATGCGTGATTACACCGGATGGTTTCTGGCAGCAAGCCTGGCTCATGCAGGTCGGATCGATGAAGCGTCGACAGTGGTCAGGCAAGCACGAATTTCACGGCCCGAGCGAACACTGCAAGGTGTGGCAGTTTCGCTGAACCGGCTAGCTGACAAGGGCGCTCTTGATACAGTACTGGACGGCCTGAGACTGGCGGGAATGCCGGGTTGATCCTTGATGGTTCATCGAGATACCAGCAGAAATCGACATCGGTTTGGCTGCGTCTCGATTATCGCCCCGAGGATTGGGCTCCATCGCCTTTGAAATCGAGGTAACTCTTCCAAGCCATGGCGACTCTCGGATCTGCGGCAGTTTCGGCCTTGATCACTTGCGTCCACGAAAGCTCCAGGGCATCAAGAAGCTGAGGGGGCCACTCGAGGACTTTCACCCCGCGCGCGCGGAAATCAGCAATCGCATTGTCCTGATGCTGAACTGCAATATCACGCGTCCAACGGAGAGCTTCATCGCAGGCACGCTCGATCGAGCCACGAATGCTCTCCGACAACGCAAGCCATGTCTTTTCCAGTACAAGCAGTTCAAGTGCTGTGGAAGGCTGCTGCCAACCCGGGATGTAGAGATACGGTGCATATTCCGGAAATCCCAGCAGGGAATCAATCGACGGCATCGCGAACTCAGCCGCATCGATCACCCCATTCTCAAAGGCTGGACGAATGTCGCTCGCCGGGAGTTCATAGGTCGTAACACCAAGGTTTCTCAACGTCTGAGCGCCGTATCCGAAACTTCGCATGGCCAGACCATTCAGATCATGCGTCGTATTGATGGGAAAGCGAAACCATCCTCCAGCTTCTTCGGGCAGGACGCCGCAGTAGATGCTCCGCAGCCCATGATGTGAGTATATCTCGTCAAGTGCACTGGCGCCTTCACCTTCCTTCATCCATGCGGAAAACTCATCCGGATCAGGTCCGAACGGAAAACCCCCGAAGAGAATCAGTGCCGGCTCCTCGCGATGGTGATGTCCTGGTGAACCCCAGACCGCATCCACAAGGCCCGAATGGAGCGCCTCGAAGGCATCCACATCAAGAACAAGCTGATCATGCACCTCGATATGAAGTTCCCCATTTGCCAAGGCATTGACTTCGTCAGCAAAGACACGCGCGGACTCCCCGAAGAGGTGGGGGTGCAACAGGCTGTTCATACGCCACCGCTTCTCATCCGCCGACGATACAGACGTCGGACAGACGATGATCAGACATAGCAGAGAAAACCGCATCCAGTCGGGCATACCGATAGCCTACGCGATAGCACAGTGAAAATCTTGCTTATTGGCGTGGAAAGCAACTGGAATTCTCAGGACGGTATTATTGTACCGGATTGAACTACGTCAGATGCGAGTACTTCCGGAGAAGATCTCGGTCCGCAGTTGAGCAACGCGGGTAACCTGGCGCTCCGACCCGTGCTTCAACACAGGGAGAATTCTCATTGCAGGCTTCATCCGCAATTACCTCCATCATTTCATTCACCCTGTCAGCCCGATCGAATTCTGTGCGTCACATTCAAGAAAGCCCAAACAACCAAAGTTGGAGAAATGCCATTGCAACTTTTTTCCTGCGCGCTGCGTATATCCATTGAACGACAAGCAAACTCAGGATTAAAACAATGAAAATCTCTACCATTACAGTCGCCATTCTTGCAATGACGTCAAGTTTGGTCTTTGCTGGCGCCCATTCCATGAGCCCTACAGTGGAAGCGACAGATCAGGACGTTTCGAACGGTATTGTCAGTGCGAGGATGGTCAATGCCGACGCAAACGGCTGGATGGTTGTGCATCGTACTGACGCTGAAATGAAACCTGGCCCCGTTGTGGGCTACGCTCCGATCCGCAAGGGCGGAAATATCGATGTTGCAGCCATCTTGCAAGAATCCGTCGCACCTGGAGATATGCTGATGTTGATGGTTCATGCAGAAGATGGAGGTATGGCCAAAGGTATCTTTGAATATACTCTAGGCGCTACGGAAGACGGTCCAATCCGGGTGGATGGCAAGTTGGTGATGACTGTCATCACTGCCCAGTAGACCTTCATCCCTATGGCAATGGCAGTTGTTTCTTGCATACGCATGATGAAGAATTTTCCCGGTAGGTAACGATTTATTGGTGTTCTCGATAATTTTTGCATTCTTGCATCTTTGCAACCATGTGCCACGTATGGTTCTGTGTGGGAGCTCAATCTTCGACCAGCAGAGTGTGCTTTGAAGACATCCCCACGGAATAGACAAAATGCTGAGGCATCAACGGGAGAAAAGGATGAACAGATCTATCAAGAACATCGCCGCACTGGGTGCCCTGTGCGCAAGCACGGGTATCTGGGCAGGCCACACCAATGAAGTACTGGAAGCGGAACTGGATGGACGCGAGGAAGTTGGCGCTGATCCGTCTCAACGGCTTGTCGGCGACCCCGATGGCAAGGGCGAAGCCTATGTGTTTGGTATCGATGGGGACACAACGACATTGTGTTATGTGTTGACAGTCAAGAAAATACAACTCGTACCTGTCGGAGAAGGGATGGCAGCACATATTCACGAAGGTGTGCGTGACAGTAATGGCCCCGTTGTGGCGGCATTGGCAGGGCCGGAAGATGGCAATGCAGGTGATTGTCTGACAGAAGGGGAGACCGGCAAATTCCCGACCGAAGAGGCCGGCATTGTGCAACGGATTCTGAACAATCCGGAACAATTTTATATCAATGTACACAATCCGGCGTACCCCGATGGGGCTATACGCGGGCAATTGAAAAGTCAGCTGCACGAGCATGACCATGGTGATATGGAACCTTCGGATGGCGATGCACCGTCGGTTCCAATGAACCTGTCAGCTCAGGTGTATTCGTCCAGCGCACTCGAATTGTTCTGGGACCGTTCGACGGACACTGACGGCTTTGTTGTCGCCTATGCAGTCTATCGCGACGGACAATTTCACAGCTCTGCTCAGGGAAACAGCTATTTCGATGAAGATCTGAGTCCAGGTACCACTTACTCGTATAGCGTAGTGGCAATCGATAACCTTGCCAATGAATCTGCGGGTTCAGCGGCCATCGAAGCGACGACCGGAAACTAGTATTTCCGTTTAATATTGCAAGTCGAGCGTCCCTCGAACGCTCGACTTGCGATGGCTGTTGACCTCTCCGGTATTCTGCCATTCGTGAAAAAACTGTTCGACGATAGCCAAGCTCTGTTCAATCAAAAATCAGCCCCTGCCGCTACCGTACGTAATACAAGCCGGTGAGCCTATCGGTAGTCGATATTGATGCGGGCCGGTGTCTGCCCCGTAGTTTCTTGGCGTCATGATTGACAGGACGTTGTCGCAAATTCTCCCTGCGGGCTTTCAAACAGGATGCTAGCACCGAAGAAGCCGCCAATTATCTCATCGGAGCCAATCGCACACAGCGTGAAGAGCCCGCAGAATTCAGCTCGACCTTCCACAAAGTGCCGCCAGTTCGAGGTCGCATGGCGCACGCAATACTCGTCTGGATCTGGATCTGGATCTGGGTCTGGGTTACCAATCAACGGTGCACCGAGTTTGTCGGCCATGCCGGCAACAGCTGCCATCTGCCGACCGCTGCGTAGGGCGTAGTCCGGGTCGTCGTATCCCCACCAATCCCAGCATCCATTCGGATTGCCACCAAGGGGGTCGGTCGACGATGCCGAGACGATGTGCGCCTGAGGATAGAGCACAACAATGTCGTTGGTCTCTGCCCAGCGATTGTAGCCAGTGGTGCGGACATACAGATCACCTATCTGGTCCAGTGTCTGCTGGCAGCCGTGAAACACGACATGCAGTTTGCAGGATTCGCCCGCTGCACAGGTTTCCGGCACGTACACGTATCCAAGCTGGTCCATACCGTGCGCTTCCGAATTGGCAAGGAATTCATCCTGCTCGAATACGCGCAGGTGAGTCGGGTCTGGCGCTCTCGGCGCATTCAAATCACCATAGAGCCAGGACAGGATATCCCCGGCCTGATCGATTCCGCAGTCGTTGATGAAATCAGGCTGGGTCACGCCACAACTGTTGGGCGCGCCTTCCGCAAGGAATGCGTGGCCCGCTGGAACATCCGTCACGTAGCGCATGTTCTGGGCCGCCACACCAGCTCCTCGATAAAAGTCGCGCGCCGCGTCCATCACCGGAGGTGTGACCGTATTGTCTGACGTACCGCTGAAAAGATAGAGTCGATCCTCTGCCAACCCGGCCAGCGCATCAATTTTCTCATCTTCTGCAAGAGACCGAGCTACCTGTAGCAATGCGGCATCGTCCGGACCACCTGGCAGTGTTTGCATGCATTGGTTCAACGCCGTCAGAACACTTCCGCGTGCACAGTAGTAGGGCCCACCCGCAACCACACCAGCTCCTGCAATATTTCGGGAAAAGGTCACATGAAACTGTACCGCCATGTACGCACCACTGGACAGACCAGAAACTGTCGTGCCGGTGGCATCCAGTTCCAACTCCGGAAGCGGTTGTGCTGATGCAGTCCCGGCAACAGCAACGGTGAAGGCAATCACCGTTCGAGCATTGACAGATCGCATTCTGTTTGTCGCCTGATTCGCAGAGAAAGTGTGTGGCGACAATTTTTTAGCATAATCCTCTAGTGCAAACAAGCGGTGAGGGCCCGGCTCAACAGACAATTACACTTCTGTACAGGATGAACTACCGGATCGAAATGCTGTATGCGCAGGTTACAAAGCGCGCCCCTTGTGCGAGACGCGACAATAGGAATGACATGAACCGGATTGCTCCGACCATTGACTAGCCATTGGTCGCAACCTCTATGCAAGCTGTTGTTTGATGCCAAGGACCCGTGCTAGCTTGCGTTCACTTCAACTGGTTTGCAGCTTTGCTGCGAGGGCTGTTCGAGCTGCGAGCTGAGGGCTGCGAGCTGAGGGCTGAGGGCTGAGGGCTGAGGGCTGAGGGCTGAGGGCTGAGGGCTGAAGGCTGAAGGCTGAAGGCTGAAGGCTGAGGGCAAGGATAGACAGCCTGTTCATCAGATCAAGCGAAAGGTGGGACATGTCCGGCAACTACATGCTGTTTCCCTGGTCGACCGAGTTCTGGCAACTGTTCCTGAACAACCCCATGCACGGGGAAGTTGATCAGGAAATTCTGCCGAGCTGGTTCTCAACCAATATCATTGTGACAGGCCTTGGCGAACCTGAACTGGAACAAAGAATTGTCACGGAAGTGGCGACGTATGGAAAACAGCTCGGTGAATTGACCGATGTCGTACTGGCATTGGCTCAGACCATCAAGCTGACTGACAGCGAAGCGCTACAGGAATTGCAAACAATTGCCGAACAGGTAGAATCAACGAAGCGGGCGCATCGCAAGTCTGTGCAACAGCGTGCCGAACTCGCACTCAAGGAACTGGCTGAGGCAGATCCAGAAGGACTATTACGACTCATGGAGGCATATCAACCGCCCCAGGCGATTCACAAGTCCTGAATCAATACTACCGATCGAACCGATGGTGATTTTGACGTTGTAAACCAGCTCAACTTTGCCGGCGGCGTGTGGAAGAGGACAGGATTCACATCAGTTCAAGGAAGGGGAGTCCGCCGGACTCAAACTGATTCAGCAAAGAACATACCTGAACGTGTGCGTAACCATGTCCTCGAATATCTGGAAATTATCATCGTGATATAAACTGGCGAGTTCAAAAGCAACATGCACACGAACTTGTATGAAACTCGTTCATGTGCATGTCGAGAAATACTTGCTAGCGGTTGTTGATCAGTGGGCAGCTTCCAGCTCTTCAATAACCATCTTTCCTCCTTGATCAACCACGTAGAACTTCACATTGTCTCCCTTCGCCAGGCCATCCAGCATGCTAGTGTCCTGAACCCCGAAAACCATGCTCATTGGCGGCATATCCAGATTCACGATAGGTCCGTGCTTGATGGTGATCTTTCCGGTACTCGTATCGATTTTCTTGATGACACCTTCGGTCATCGGATGATCTCCACTGGCAAATGCTGCTGGTGTCACGATAATTGATGCAAGCAGCGCGATGGGTAATAACATGGAACGGAGTTTCATTACTTTATGATTCCTGATTGAACGTGAGTTGTAGTATTTTTGAACCTTTGATTCAACTATCAGATTCGACTGAAATAGTGCCTTTCATACCTGCCTGGTAGTGACCTGCAATCAAGCATGCAAAATCAAACTCACCTGCTCGATTGAAAGTCCAGATTATTTCTCCTTGTCCTCCAGCGGACACATGAGTCATGTAGGGCTCATCGTGCTCCATTCCAGGAAACTTGAGCATCATTTCTGCATGTTCGTCGTTGGTCTCGGTGGTGCCCAGTACAAATTCGTGCAATACCTGCCCATCGTTTTTCGCGGTAAATCGAACAGTCTCACCCTGTTTGATATTCAGCATTGATGGTACGAACGTCATACTGTCCAACATCGAAACATCGATGGTGCGTGATACCTGTCCCGCATCTCCCGCGATACCCCAGGGCTTCTGTTCCTTCACGACTTCCATGTTGGCGTTGTGGTCGTCTTTTCCGGCTTTGTCACCATGTGCGTAAGCAGCAGGTACTGAAGATACCGCGATCAGTGTCAACGCTGCCAATACAGTATTTTTCATAGTTTTTTTCTCTGAATTGTGGGCTTTATACATGTATCTAACCGAGTCGTCTTGAAGGCTTTCTGACATCAAATTCAACAGTTTCGGTTGGTTTGGAAGGTGCCATACTTGACGAAGACACTTCAGATTTGAAGCGTGCAGGCTGATCCAGTTCTCCGGTATATTCCCAGGCGATAGTGCCGGGAGGGTGCTCGTACCATCCTGGATCGGAATAGTCACCTCGTGGCTGGTCAGCACGAACCTTGAGCATGGAGAACATACCGCCCATCTCAACCGAGCCAAACGGGCCATCACCGGTCATCATTTTCGCCGTGTTATCAGGCAAGGGCATCTCCATTTCGGTCATGTCGGCCATGCCTCGCTCTCCCATTACCATGTAATCGGGAATGACACTGCCAATCTGCTGAGCCATGCCTGAATGATCGACACCAATCATGGTGGGCACATCGTGCCCCATGGCATTCATCGTATGGTGGCTCTTGTGACAGTGAAAGGCCCAATCGCCTGGCTCGTCAGCGACAAATTCAAACTGCCTCATCTGACCAACTGCAATATCAGTTGTTACCTCCCACTGCCTGGCAGAGGTTTGGGTTGGTCCGCCATCCGTCCCGGTTACAACAAACTCATGTCCGTGCAAATGGATCGGATGGTTGGTCATGGTCAGGTTTCCGAAACGCATACGAACCTTGTCACCTTGACGCACATTGAATGAATCAAGTCCTGGAAAAATCCGACTGTTCCAGGACCACAGATTAAAATCCAGCATGGTCATGATCTTCGGAGTTGCAGCCCCGGGCACAATGTCATAGGCATTCATGATGACGCAGAAGTCCCGATCCACATCACTGATCAATTTGTGTTTCCCTTTTGGATGCGTAACCCAGGAACCCATCATGCCCATGGCCATCTGGACCATTTCATCCCCGTGGGGGTGGTACATGAACGTGCCGGGCCGCTTTGCCACAAATTCGTAAACGTACGTCTTGCCCGCGGGGATCGCCGGCTGATTGAGGCCGGAAACACCGTCCATACCGTTGGGCAGGCGTTGACCATGCCAGTGAATACTCGTGTGTTCAGGCAGATTATTGGTTACGTAGATTCGGACCCGGTCACCCTCAACAACTTCAATCGTGGGTCCCGGGCTTTGTCCGTTGTAACCCCATAGATTAGCGTTGAAACCCGGCGTCATTTCTCGCACAACCGGCTCGGCAATCAGGTGGAATTCCTTGACATTGTTTCGCATGCGAAAGGGCAGGGTCCAGCTGTTGGGTGTCACTACCGGATTGTAGTCAGGACCGCTGTCCGGATACAAAGGAGGCATTGTAGTTACCTCAGTTTGCATCACTGGTTCTGGCAAAGCTGCCATCAGATTTCGGCTGACGCTACCTGCCGCCACAGCTCCACCGGTCATGGTGGCGTACTTCATGAAATCACGTCTTGAACTCATATCTTATCGGTGTCCTGTGAATCAGGTAAGGTGTCCAAGCTATCCCGTGTACGTTGTCAGGCACAGCTGGCTCGATGAGGTTGTCGATCAAATGTTTACACACTAGTGACCCGCTCCTTCGTCACCACCGGCGGCGGCCATGGCGCCGACAGAGACATTCATGGGTTGTCCCATCATGGCTGCCTGCAGGGCAGAATCTGCCATCCAGAACTGTTCGGACGCCTTGATCGCGGACATCACCGATGAAATCTGTGTGCGAGAATCAGCCAGTAGTTCAAACACGCCAATCAACATGCCGTTGTACTGCATGACGTTCTCTTCAGAAATCAGACTACGTAGTGGAACTACCTCGTCGCGATAGAAACTCGAAAGGTCATAACTGGTTCGATAAGCGGAGTAGGTCTCCCGAAGGCTTGAAGAGGCATTTCGCAGCGTAGCCGCATAGTCGTTGGCTGCAGCCAGAGTTCGGGCACTCATGGCTTCCCGCTTCATGCCACCCCAATCGAAAAACGGCAGACTCACCGCGACTTCGTAACCGCTCAGAGATTCCGACTCTTCAGGACCGCTTGCCTCTGTCTGCCGGTAGCCCAACTCGATATCTGTGAACGATGTTATGTTGGTAATACCTTCTGAGCGGGCAACGCGCTCAAGGCTTGCCTTTGCCATCCGGATATCAAGACGCCTGTCTCCGAGTGTTTCACTGGCCTCTCCTGGCAGGATCGGTTGGGAGGGCAGCTCAGGCAACTGTTCCGGTAGCTTCAGGTTAGCTGCCTGCAGATCATCCAGTCCCAAAGCCCTGACCAGCCTCTCCCTGGCCGCTACAGCCTCGTGCCGTGCGGTGGCCAACTGCATTGTGGCATCAGCATAGAACACTTGCTGTCGAGCCCTTTCCAGACGGCTGAAGTTGCCAACGCTTTCCAGTCTGCGGCCCATCTCAGCCGATGCGTCAGCGCTGGTTCTGACTTGCTCCGCAAATGCAGCGACTTGCTTGGCCGCTACAGCTTGTGTCCATGCCTGTCGCACGGCCGTCACTTCGGACACAACATCTGCAGTCAACTGAATTCGAGCACGCTCCACACCACGTTTCGCCGCACCTTGTTTCATCGGTAGCAAAAGCACGTCCAACAAACCAAAAGCCATGAATTTCTCTACATCCTTGGTTGCATTATCGTCTGACACAAGGCGTTCAAATGAAAATATCGGATTGGGAATGCGACCCGACTGAGCAGCGCTCGCACCACTTTCCCATCCTCGTGCGATCAATGCCTGGATGGAGGGGCTGTTCGCAAGTGCCAAATGTACTGCACCGTCGCGTGTCAGTGGTTCAGCCAACAAGGCATTCGCAGTGTCAGATCTTGCAATCCTTTGGCGATTCGTACGCGCCAGCTCCAGATTTCCACCCGTGAAAACCGAAGCCTCATCGTTTGTCCATGCAATCGACTCATTCACATCAAAGGTGACACAACCACTCAATACGGTAGTCGTCAGGAATGCGACGGTCAGTGGTTTTACAACTCGATTCCGTGAAAGGTTCATTCCGGGCTCCCGACTTCAGCATCCTTCTGAACATTACGCCTGGTAGCTTCATAGGCCTCTTTCGCGTAGGTTCTCCAACCGCCTATCTCACCAACGCGATCATTGGCGGCTTTCCAATCCCCAGGCGGGTTGTCATCATAAAAACGATGACCGCTTGTGGCCGACTGGTAGGACAATGTCATTGGTTGTGCAATAGCATTCTTGTTGACCGCTGTTTCCATCGTCAAGGCCGTGTCAGTGGAGTCGATTCGCTTGGCAGTTGCCGCGGGGATGGGGGTGGTTACAACAGCGGCTTCCATCGCCTCACTCTCAACATGCGCCTCGACTTCGCTCTTCGCGTTAGCCTCAGCCTGAGTTGCCTGGTAGGCCTCATTTGCATAGCTACGCCATCCACCGATCTCACCCACGGTGTCATTGGATTCCTTCCAGCTGCTACGCTCGCCACCATCCAGCGTTCTGTAACCAATCAAGGAGGATTCATAACCGAGCCCACCAGACGCGGTCGGTGTTGGTTCATGCGCGTCCGCGTACACGGGCATGATCCCCGAGGTTCCGAAGGCGGAAATCGACAGTGTGAGCATGAACGCGGTTCCTGAATAATTGATCGGAATTTTTTTAGGCATTGTCAAGAATATGGGTCCGTTTGGTTTCTGATTTGATGATTCAGGGGTACGCCGTCAGGGCTGCTGCTCATTGCCAACTCATGGCGATAGCAAGGCAAATGATGTTGGCGCAATCACCTTACATTTCAGCTCCAGCGAGATTACAAATTGCTGACAATCACTCCTGCAGCGACATGTGCAATGCGATCATCGTTCGACAGTTCACACGGATAACAGAAAAGTAATCTGGCTGTTGGGGTATCATCATTCAGATGCCCCACCAGTCACGAACCACACGAGGATGAAGTGAAAGCGGGGCACTCTGAAATTCTGTCAATGTGGAGAGCGTCGCTCTGTCGCCCGGCAGGTACCTTGCCTGCAGCAGAGTGATAGCAAAGACTGCGAAAATCCCATGGTCCTGCCTGTTTGCCAGCAGGATCATTTTTTACGAGCATGACTCTGGAGATCGACTAGTCTGTAAAGATCATGTTTCTGATGTCGGAAGCTCCCAGAACACGCATGGCCAGTCTTCCCAGTTGGGCTTTCTCATAAACACTGTCTGTATGTCCTGACAATGTGATGATACCGCTACTATCCATGGTTGCGTTCACACTCGGATAGGATCCCAGATCGTGCCTGAACTCATGCCATGAAATATGAGTATCAACAGGATCTTTTTGGATCGGGGTTTGTACAATTTCATGTGATGCGTAGGTATTGCCGAACGTCACAAACAAGGCAAGTAATGTCACAGCGATGAACAGTTTCATAGTGGCGTATTGGTATATTCAAGGGTTCTGGTAATACAACTCGAAAGTTGTTCATGACGGCAGACTCTGGTTAACTCGTCGCCGCTTGCAGCAGGTTAGCGCGCGCGGTTAACAAGCAGCGATCAGTGGGATTACGTTCACATTACTCCGCGTGGAAACCTTGTTGAGTTCGATCAAGTCAATTGCTCAATCGACTCGGCACTTGATCTTCACCATTCTCGGTTCGCGTCACGAAGATGAAAACCCACTGAAGTGATTGCTTCATTGACTTGCACTCGGGTCGTGAGGGCCTGCGTGCGTTGTCAGGGGGTAGCGGACTACGTGCTGTCAGGTGGGCAGAAGAGTGCCCCCACAGAAAGACGACCGAACCTGGCCAGTTGCATCAGATCTCAGCAAGCTTCACCCTTGTCTTGATGCTCCCATCACAGCTGTGCATTTATGCCACCAACGCCTGACCTGATCGGCTGTTCAAGGGGGTAACAACGGCCAAAACAACGTTCCTTGTGTAATCGATCCATTGCTATAATGAATGCCTTGCAAACAATTCGGTCGTACTTTGTCAAATGCAGACTGAAGTTGAAATGTAAGCTTCCCGTTGTTCTTGTGCAAGTGCGAGAAAGTCATTCTGGTAATCAGATATTTACTACGGAGGAAGTTGCGAGATGCATAGGCATGTTCAGGCAGGGCTGAATTGAACACAACAGTGAAGACTCCCGACATTTCCAGTGAAAGCAAGTCTCCCCGGCTGGTATTGATCACCAATGGGTTGCGTCCTTTAACCTATCGATTCGCGGAGCTGCAAGGAAACCCGATCGGAATCGTCTCCTGGTACGGTGCGGAATCAGGTGGCTTGGTCAAGTACATTGAAAAATCGAGGTTTCTCGCTCCTCTCTATGCCCGCCTTCGGCGACGAGCGTATGCGTCACTGTCACATTTATGCAGCGAAAACAATCTGCTCTACGCCAACATTCAAAAGAGCCAACACCGAGCGCTACACGACATTCTGGCCAGCTGGAAGCCTGATCTCGTAATCACTTCCGGATGCCCTTGGGTACCTGTGCAGGCGCTACACGCAACTCGATTTGGAGGGGTCAATCTCCATCCCTCGTTGTTACCGGCATACCGAGGAGCAGACCCCTTGATTTGGCAGGTAGTCGATCAAGTCGAGTATATGGGGGTGTCGGTGCACCGACTCACAGAACACTATGACGCTGGTTCGATTCTGGCACAGCACAAGGAGCTTCGACCACATGGAGCTCATCGTCAGGAACTGCTTCAAAGACTTGAGGGCGAGAAGGGATACGAGCTTCTTGATTCAATTGTCAGCCAGTTGAAAAATTCAGATAATCTCATTGAGGAGGTTCAACCTGACGCCAGTCCCACCAGTGCAGCAACAAAACTTTCCATGCATGAAATAGGACGCCGATGGGCTCTTGATGATCTGGATGCAGCGTGTGTTTGGGATATTTTGAAGTATCATGATCGTTGCCCTGATCAATGGTTGGCCTTGAATGGATGGCGACGCTTTTTTTCATGGAAACCAGTGTCGCTGCAGTACGTCACAGACCATGACTTCGCCCATTCATCCAAGTGTTGGTCAATCAGAAATGATGGCCCCACCATTCTTCTGATGAACAAGCAGGCCATAATCAAGCTTCGAGCAGTGTATCGTGGTTGAGCTCATCAAGAGAGATGGATGTGAGAGAAGTCGAGACCCACGCTTGAGCTTCAGGATTGCCCAAACAATGCTCTGTATTTGCGCACGAACAGGTTTTCACCTTTCAACTTCCGTGTTATCAGATTGCCCACAGTCATGAAGCCAAGAAAGGAATTGCCTCGGTCCGGTCCAAGCGGCACGATGATCGGGGCTTTGCTACCCCATGGTGCATAGGGCTTCATCCGCTCGATAGACTTGCCTTTACCAAGGCCCAGCAAGGTGTTCTTCAGCCAGGGCAATTGCCGACTCGTAGCAACGATGGTCATTGCATCACCGGCATCTGCCACGTCGCCTGCGGCGAAGACATTGGGAAAGGAGGTAGAGGGTCGCAGCCAGGCGTCGACCTTGATCCGACCTGCCGAGCTGGTTTCGGTCCCGGGCAGGGCCTGCAACAGCTCCCCGTTGGCCCGCGCGCCGATGACTGGAAATATCAGGTCGAATTCATGCTCCGAGTCGTCCTGAAGCCTCAGGCTGCCTGCGAAGGGCTCGGTCAGGCTCTGGAGGTTCTGAGCCCTGTGCCCGAGTACCAGCCGCACGCCAGCCCGCTCGAGTTTCTTCGTCAGGGCATCCCCGAAGGCCAACGGCTTGTCGGGAAACAGCCGGGGCTGAGCGGATATCAGTGTGACCCGTTTACCGGGCATCGCATGGGCGATCTCACCAGCAAGCTCGGTACCGACGGCGCCGCCACCAACGATGGCTACATTGTCGGCGGCCGTCAACAGTGCGTGAATGCGGACACTTTCGGCGCGAAAGGCTGCGATGTCATCCCCTTTGGGTTTGAAGGGCGTGGCATTGCCGGAACCGGTAGCAACCACCACCTGATCGGCAACGATTCGGCTACCGTCTCCAAGCGTTATGCCCGCATCATCGACCGATGCGGCACGCGCGCGCACCACGCGGCCTCGAGTCAGCAGGCTGTCGTAGGGGATGAGTGCCTGGCTCATCAAGGTGGGATCGACGACACCTCTGATCATCGCCGGAGCGTGGACGAAGTGACTGCGCGGTTCGACCAGCACCACGTCGGCCCTGGCGTCGAGGGATCTGGCTAGCTCGGCGCCAATATAGCCGCCGCCAACGATCGCGATCTGTTGGGTCATGGAAGGATGTCTGTTTCTGGTGTAGGGACGAATAGTAGGAACACAACGGTCGCATTGATATTTATACTTTCCGATTATCATCATAAGAATCACTTAACAGGATGACTGGATGAAGCTCGATCAATTGAAGGTGCTACGCGCCGTCGTCGAGACCGGCTCGGTCAAGGCAGCCTCCGAGCGGCTCAACCGCACACAGCCGGCGGTGAGCCAAGGACTCAAGGCGCTGGAGCATCTGACCGGAACAGAGCTGTTCGACCGCACTGGATACCGACTCGAACTGACCCCCGTCGGGCAGCGAGTCTATCTCCAGTCGCTACGCGTGCTGGCGGAAGCAGAGGATCTGTCACAGCTGGTGCGTCATTTCGAGAGGGGCGAAGAGGAGACAATCGCCATCGCCATTGACGCGAGCACTGATATCTCCCTCTTGATGCCAGTGATGGCGGCACTACAAGAAAAATTTCCCGAAACGCGGGTGGTGCTGAAAACCGAGATGCTGTCGGGTGCTATCGGGGCGTTGCATTCTGGAGAGGCCGTACTTGCCATTGCGCCGATGCTGTCGGTGATGCTGGAAGAGGAGGGCTTCGATCATATGCGTATTGGCCAGGTCATTCTTCGCAATGTGGCTGCCCCGGTGATG
Source organism: Granulosicoccus sp. 3-233 (assembly GCF_052681095.1). Classification (NCBI taxonomy): domain Bacteria; kingdom Pseudomonadati; phylum Pseudomonadota; class Gammaproteobacteria; order Chromatiales; family Granulosicoccaceae; genus Granulosicoccus; species Granulosicoccus sp. 3-233. The sequence goes on along the minus strand of NZ_JBQYLE010000014.1, from coordinate 15,441 downwards.
ATCGACTCGATGAACGAACCGGAACGACTGTCTGAGCTGCGCCGCTTTACTCAGGTGATCGTCCGCGACAGTGGCCAGGCCGCCGGACTGTTCAATCGCGAACTCGGAGTCCAGAAGGGTCAGCGTCGCTGGTATGTCAGTGATTTGCACACCAAGAAGGCACTCCTTGTCGCTGGGCTGGGGTGGGGTCGCCTGCCGGAGCACATGATTGTCGATGAGCTTGCCGAAGACGGCCTGCAGGAGATCTCCCTCCCTCACACGCATCTGCCCTCTGAGACGAAGATCTTTGCCTTCCGGCAGCCTCGACCTGTCATCGGTCCGGTAGCAACAGCGCTGTGGGAGAGCCTTGAGGGACTTTCAGTGGACCGTCAATAGGGAACGGGAGATGCAGATGTTCGCAGATCTGGTCGGATGTGAAGGTCAGCCGCGTTGCGGTGTGGCTCGTCGAAATCTGCCTTGCCGATTTTCGCACCACCTTGCCGAAAAATCGTGAATACCATGAAGAAGTGGCAAAGAAAGTTGGGAGGGACGAAACCAATCGCAGCCTGCAAGTGCTCGGACGCGGTGAACGCATGAGTCGAGAGTCGCTGTTCAAGCAACGGTTCGTGCTCGTCCGATATCCTTGTCAGAAGCCGCTTCATGCATTGGAGATAGTGTAGGAATAGTGGCTTCGAAGACTGCAGTATCGCCCATCTCAGAAAACTCCTTCATGAAGCTCTGTGTCATCCCGCCTATCAAAGGCGCTGCAGAGCTACGTGGTCCGCCTGCCTGATCATCACCGACAAGGCTATATACATACAATCTCATACAGGATCTGCGTCTGGTCAGATTGGTCATGGATCTGCATGGTCCGAAGGAGAGAGGGTCGGTCAAAGTCGTCAGATTGTATTCTCGCAGGTGTGCATGGCTGTCCGGGTTGCTGGATAGACAGCCCTGCGTGATTGCTCAGATCACAGCCCAACCGTCACCGAGACGTTGGCGGGTGTCTGGCACGGGGTTAAAAATATCTCGAAAAAGACGTTTTACCCCCTTGAGCTTCACGCACGATCGCGCATAATCCGCGCGCCGGCAGAGGCCGGCAATCACCCTATTTCAGGAGTCCCTCAAGGGACATACATGAACACCAAGACACCCCTGTTTCTCGCAATCGCTACTGTTTTGGCTGGCAACCTGGTCGCCTGTCAATCCGACAATGAGTCGTTCGCCGATCCGACCGCTCCCGGTGCGGATCCGATTACCGGTTTACCACTGGAAGAGGCTTCTCCAGCCGTTGTGCAGTTGGATGACGGCTCAAGCGTTCCTGCCGCGGCAAGCAGCGGTGAAGTCGCGATGTTATCGCCATCAAACTACGACTCGGTCGTAGATGAGGTGTTCGCTGTCTTCACCGGCGCTGCCTATGGCAGCGAAGTACTTGCACTCCCGCCATACCCGGGGTTTCGGGCACTGGAAATCGGTGGTGATTACAACGACAGCTCCACCTCTATCTCCGAAGTGTGTGACAACGGTGGTTCTGCCAATATCTCGTTGAGCTGGAGTGGCTCACGCGTCATATTGAACGACCGCCAGGCGTTCTTTGATAATTGCCAATACGACACGCTGGTGCTCGATGGTGAGTTTCAAACACTGGAATACGACAATATCAGTGTCGTCTCGTCCGGGCTGACCATTACGGGAGAAGGTAGTACGAAATCCTTTTCTGGCGGTGTGGGCTATGGAGATGGCAACAACTACGGTGGCAGCAGTGAACGTTGGTGGGGCGCCAGTGAACTGAACTGGTCAGTCAGTTCCGAAGACCAGATCGAATTTGCGATAAGCAATGCGAACACGAGCTACCGAATCGACGGCGGCTTCGCCCACAACATGAGCGGCGGTTTCACGTTGACGACCGAAGACTACATCGTGCAAGTACAAACGGTGGAAGCGCTGCAGTCGGATCGGCTGGATTACGACGACCTGAACTACAGCCCGCGAAACTGGTTCTATAGCAGCGGGATTCTGCGTATCACCGCGTCGGATGGCAGCAGCGTTCTGATAGAAGCGGACAATGGCGATGCTACGTCCGCTCGTGTGACGCTTGCCTATGATGGTCAGCTCGAGAGTTTCGACAAGCCATGGTCCGATTGGGACAGCGTGCTCAGGGCAGGTCCTTCTCCGGCCCGTTGAAGAAATGGAACTGGCAGCGCAGGTCAAACACTGTGCTGCCAGTGGTAAAGAACGGCCATGCCTGTACGCCAGGGCCAGCAATTCCAATCGGCACACACGCCCGGCGATGATCCTGCAACAGGCCGTCAGACTCGGCTTGATCGGATTCCAGGTCGGCAAGAGCTCCGCCATGGTCCGGGCGCCAATATTTGCCAAGCACGTTCTGATTCCGGACGTCGCCGACAATGTCCCATTGCTGCCTGTTCTGGCGGTCAAGCCGAACATCGTGGTCACACACGACGAAAAGTTCATCATGACGTCCAAGCGGTTCTATCATATTCGTGACGGGCGTACGGAGGAGGAAGACGGCGAGGGGCGCACAGTGTAGCGATTGCTGTCTTGGCGGACTCAATTTTGCTGACTACGATGATCTGCTGTGCGCTTACCGAGCTATCGCCTTTCGCCTGATTGCTTCGATGGATAAAAATCTGAACCACTATGCATAGGTCGAATATAGGCGTCAGTAACTTTACCTGTGAAAGTCTCCGGCGTAGGGTTGTCATTGGATAGACCAGACGCGGTCGCTGTCTTCGTACGCGACAAGACCGCAAGGAGATAAACAATGGCAACCAAGAAGAAAACCAAATCGGACAAATCCAGAATATCCGACGAATCGAGAACGCACTGCGCAGTTGGCATGTGCAATCCTCAAAGGGTTCAGGGCCTCAAGTCCAATATCAAGAAGGGAAGTACTCACAAACTGGTATCGATAAAGGGGCCAGGCTTGTTTCTAGCCGGACATGTCTCGAAACAGGGTGGGGCGAATGACCTCACGTTCGTATCGCTCGAAATTGACGGGGAAAGCGTGGTGAATCTGTCTTTTGCCGCGGCCAGTAACCTGGGGCTCACTCAAGACAACCCCTACGGGCTTGTTCTTCTGAAGGGTGGCCCTGTTCAGAACCTCACCTTTGGATGGCCGGTGCCACTCACGTTCAAAAGAAGTATGGAGCTCTCGGTTGTCGTCAATGAAGCTGGGGTTGCCCAGATAATCGGGAACGTGATACGAGGCTCCAGCGGATGATGAGGTTTGGAAGGCCATAATCTGTCGTTGCGGATTATGTGAAAGGCACCAAACCGTGCGATATCAGGACAGGTGCCTGATGTACATACTCGTTGGAATCTGCTGCCCCGACCATGAAATCAGCGACGTCTGCACGTCGGATGACACCATTGCGCCACTCCTCCGAATCAGCAAGTACACGGTACTTGCCGGTCTTCGAACCGTTGCGAAGCACACCCGGGCGTGCCATCGTCCAGTCGAGCCCCGATGCCTTGATCATCCGCTCCTGCTCACTCTTGTCAGCATAAGCCTTGCCAAACACCAGGTTGAATCCCGGACGTTGAAGCGCACTTACAGCAGATTTTGAATCCCCGGCACCAAAACCGGTCAGTGCGACAAGTCGAGACACTCCCGTAGAACCCATGGCATCCAACAGCACTTTCGTACTCTCTGAAAACAGCGTAATCGGACCGGTGAAGAGTTTCAGGTCGAAGGGTACGCCCAGCGTCTGCAACACCGCGTTCGCACCTGACAGAGCCTGTAGCACGTCAGCCTTGACCAGCGCGTCGCCGTCCACGGCTTGTAATCGTTCGTGGGAGAGCCCGGTGCTGCTTGCGGAACGTGCAAACAGGGTGACCTCATGCCCACGCGACAGCGCATCCTTCACGCACGCAAGCCCGACACCACTGCTACCGCCGACAACTACGAGTTTTGCCATGTTGGTTTCTGTCCGTTTCAAGGAGTGTTTGGGGGCCTGCGTGCCACCGATTTGAATGACACTCAGCGTTACGGAAGTTTCTGGTGATTGGTTCAGCGTTTGAATGGATTTCTGGCTGATCTCATCCAGCTTGCGTTTGCACGCCGGCATCATCCTTGAACGGCGTAATTGATCATCCGTCGATCCGGCCGCTCCCGGGGCGGATCCGATTACCGATTTACCACTGGAAGATACATCTATATCCGTTGTGCCGCTGGAAGACAGCACGAGTTTTCCATCCGTGGCAAGCAACATTGGAGTCGAGATGCTCAGGTTGTCAGATTACGAAACCTTTGTGGATATTGCAGCGGACAATGGCAAGGCGGCGTCCGCTCGTGTGATGACTGCCCAGCCCGTTGAATCACGATTTCAATAGTGCAAGTATGTCCTGATTCCCGGATATGACGGCAAGATCGACTATACTGCGCCCTTCGGCATCGCTGACCGTTCGCTCCGCGCCTCTTGCCAGCAAAGCTCTGGCAGTATCAATTCGGTTATTCACAACGGCAAACCACAAAGGTGTGGCCCAGTCGTTCGGATGTTGCTCCTGTGAGCCGGTACGAACGCTGCGAAAGCGGGCATTCACAAGTTCCGGATTGTTGTTGAGCGTGATTTCCAGATGGTCCAGGCGTCCCAGTGCAGCTGCAGTGAAGATGTCCATGGGTTGTTCCATCAACAGGTCCACGACGGCGGTCTGGTGGCCATACAGGGCATGCGAGATCGGCGGTGAATGATGGTCCGGGTCGCGAAGCGCCGTGTCAGCTCCGGCCTCGACCAGCAAGCGAATCACATCGAGGTGGCCCTTCCATGCCGCGGCATGCAGAGGTGTGCATGTGCCACGCGGACTGAGTTCGAATCCGAGAGCGATCATCGTTCTGACGGCATCGCAGTTGCCATTGCCGGCGGCCTCGCGCAACAACTCCCGATCCTTCTCTGGCTTGATCCCCTGGTGATCGGTTCCCAGTGCCTTTGCCGCGTCCAGATCGCCGCACATACAAGCGGCTTGAAAGGATTCGTAGCCGCTCAGCGGTTCGGCGGACCCGCCCCTTGATTTGATGAGCTCGGCAATCTCGGGCATGCCGCGCATCATCGCCACCTGATAGGGGGTATGGCCTACGGTGTAGGTCGGATAATAATTATTGTCCGGCGAATCGATGTCCACTCCGTGCTCGATCAGCAGGCGAGCACGATCGGCGAATCCCCAGCGCAAGGCGATGATCAGCTGGAAGTGCATGGTGCGGTGCTCCTCCGGCTTGTGCCCTTCATCCTGCAACCACCAGTCCGAGGGGTCGCTGTCCTTCAGGCCGTATTCGAGCATCAGTTTCAGGTGGGTATCGTCCGGGCTGAAGCAGCGGTTGTAAGCTCCCTGGCTGTCATTGGGATTGGCCGCGGCATCCAGCAGGGCACGGGCAAATGCTTCCATGTCCGGGTGCGGGGGCAGTCGAACAATGCCGCCTTCACCGTCCCCGAAAACACCGGTGAGTACCGCAAAGCGATAGGTGCCGTCCCAGAAGTAGTGCGCGTTCGGGTCCGCACCGGCATCCAGCAAGACTCTGCCGGCAGGGTAGGTGGAGACGCCCGGCAGGCGCGCATAGGCTGCGTACATCAATGGCGTCCACTGGAACGGGCCGCCTTTCGTATCCACTTGGTCTGGTTGGTTTGCCAGCAGGCGTTGCACAGCTTCCACATCACCGGCGGCGGCTGCGGTGTGCAAGCTATGCGACGCGATCTCCGGGTGCGCCTCGAGCAGGGCTGCGGCCTGCTCGAACTGGGCAGGACCTCGATCGTCAGGACCGTAGTGCAGACAGACCAGATCCAGAAAGCGATTCGCGTGCTGTTCGGTTGATGCGTCAGATCCAGCACCGGATTCCACATAACGCTTCAGCCGAGTCCAGCTGGAGAAGCCATGATCGCGAGCGATGACGAGCTGGGCTTGCTGCAACGTGATGTCGTCTGGCTTGCCGAAATATGGACCGATCCGCATCAAGGCTTCGCGATCATGGGCTCCGGCGGCGGCCAGTAACCGTTTGGCCTGCTTCTTCAGGTGCTCGAGTGAGGGTCGTGCAGGGAGTTCAGACATGTTTCCTCCTTCCATCATCCGGTATCCGCGCCCTCGGACCAGAAAGAAGGTGGTTCGATGGTGTGCAATCTGACCTCAGATGGGCTTGGCCCTTCCCGCGGATCGGGTGCGTTCTGATACGCCTCTGACTCAACATGATAGCGGAGAAGTGGCGGGAAGCCAAATGGCAGGCACGCCCCGGACGCTTTGGAAGTCAGTCAATTGCAAGTTTGTGCAGTTGCTGGTAGAACGCGACTGCCAATAACAATCCTCGATCGTCGGTCATACCTGGAAGAATGCACTGAACCAGAAGGCAAGAGGCTGATCGTTACGAACGTCACTACATTCCAACTGAAGGCACAGTCATGCTGAAATTCCTGACCATCAACACCGCGATAATCCTGGCATTGGTGGCAACCGTTTCCTTCACAACGCTTGGCTTGCTGGGTGTGCAGATCGAGAGCAGTTACATTGTCGCCACAGCGTTTGTCTGCGGTACGATACTGCTCGCTGCCATCTGGCGCGGCGTTCGTCGATTGCTTCGTCGGTTTACTGGCAAGCGATCCGATTGACCCTACTCGACAGAATGTTCAACTGATCACGCCGTTCAATCAGTAGAGAGAGCAGGTGGTGAGTTCGAAGCACTCTCAGATAGAAAGTGCAAGCTCGAACCAGTGACCATGAGCTGCTGAAATCTATTCATCGTCAGAAATCGCAAGTTCGAGTTGCCAGATCATGTTTTCGCCTACTTCTGAACATGCAACGACTCGCACTCGTCGTGCGTTCCAGTTGTGTTTGTCGCGATTTCTCGAATTGATTCAGTGCGACCAATCTTCGATGCAGGTATCAGCAAGGGAACACCTATGACACCATTTTTCTCGGGTTATCACCCTCAAGAATTCAACGTTCAAAAGGCCCCCATGAATTCAGGAAAAACTGCTTTACAGTCTCGATTTGATGACAAACTGACATTGCGAAATGTCAGGGATTGGTTCATACATGGAATTGCAAAATTCTGAACTTAGTGCGCGCGGGCGAGCAGCAATGCTATTCAGGACTCCTCGAATACCAATTTGAACTTCAGTGAATCAAGTTGTGATGATATGTGATTGAGCAGCGCATAGCTGAAGATGATTATGCCTGTCATTTCCAGTGTTTCTTCTATCGTCGTTATGGCGAGGTATACGAGATGTTCGCTGCCGTACTGTGCGCAATAAGCGCCGATCATCTCTACACCGAGCACTCCGGAGACATAGGTAGCCCCGGCAATCAAAAAAAGGTTCCGCGTTTTCTCTGGCAATGAGAGCACAAATTTCCAGTAGATTCCAACAACGACGACGACAAACAAGGCCCCTGGGATGACCCATGCGAAGTACAAAAAGCCACTGGTACCCAACACGGGTCGAAGTGCAATAAATATTTCATGAATGCTGCACATCTCGTCAACAGCGAACAACGAAAAAATGACGGACAGGCCTAACCAGTAGAATCTTTGCGGCGAGATCTGTTTTACCGCTAGCCAGTATTCAATCGCCAGCAAAATTGCACAGAAAAACAGTGACAAGCCGGCATACAAGGTAGGAATATTGCCTTCTTTGTCCAAAAGGAACAGCCTTGCAGAATACCCCTCCAACTTACTATCAAGATACATGGAAACCGTGCTAGCCAGAATCAAGACGAACACAACCAGTGACATGACTCGACCGATGAACAATGGATTGACTGCAACCACGGGAACTATGAGTTCCTCACTCACCACTTCAGTTTCCTGGTTCGGGGCAGTCCTGTTGCTCATTACCTTCCTTCCTTTGATTGCGTGTGCGGTTGTGAAATAGTCGTAGTCTCTTTATCAGTGGGTTCTGCTCACCTTGTATCCTGCTCGTGACTCAAGTAGAAACCACGCCCGACGACCTGGAGCCTTCAATATTCACCTGTATGCTTTTGCATGTCGTTGAGCAGGATAGTTCAGGGCAACCAGTTACCTGATACTGCACTCGATAATAACCAAACCGCTTGACTGAAAACCGTTGTGCGTAATGTCTACCTGATCAACCAATCAATCTTTCCAGAGCACAGTGGCAACAACAACTGTGCTATTTCTGAGACACATTTCAATACTTGGCCAGTGACCGTTATCCATGCTTATTCTGACGTGGAACGTCACTCAGGGAGCAGCTGTACCTGCGTTTGAACAGCTATACGCCACATGGCCTGACCAGGTCGCGTCATTGTGCTGGCAGAGGCAAGGGCTTGCCCAGTCTGTACGCATCAGCACCATCCCTGCATGAGCACGCTACAGATCAAAACTCCTTTCCAGACACGGTATCAAGATCTCGCCAATACCACTTGGCGCGTAGGACACCTCGGGCGGGGCGGCTTCAGTGTTGACACCCCTGGTTACCCATTCGTGTTTCGTCAGTATTTTCAACGTCTGGGATAGGGCACGGTCTGTCACGGGTTTCAACTCCGATCGCAACTCCCCGAATCTTGGTGTTGAATCAGTCAGTCGCATGACGGGCAGAGACCAGGTTCGCGCGGCAATGAACCAATTCTCCGGTATGAGAATGCTGTCCAGTTCAATCGCCCATTCAGCTACGACTTCACCTTTTCTGGTCAGTTCGAACGCTGGTCGGAGTGGATGCCCATGACCTCTGGTTCTTTGCACATACCCAAGCTCAATCAAATACTCCATTGAGGCAGTGATTGCAGTGCGACCCGCCGAGAGAGTGTGCGACAGAGGAGAGATACGCGCATCAACTCCCTGTCCGAGACAAGACAGAATGCGTAGCGCCCAGGCTCTTGAGCAGAGTTGTATGAATTCGTTGTTGACCATTTTATATAGTTACTATACCTTATAACCATCAACCGAGGGAAGCTACGATGGCCACTGTAAAGCTCAATGATCAACTAACCTTGTCGATATCGGTTACAGACCGCGCTCGATCGTCAGAATGGTATTGCACCCACCTGGGCTTTGAAGAAATGGTATCCATCGATGAGGCTGGCTGGACGGAGCTGAAAACCACAGTACCAGGCGTCACCCTTGGTTTGGGAGACACTGACAAAGCTTCCCCAGGAAACTGCGTACCGGTATTTGGTGTCTCCGATATAAACGAAGCTCGATCGTCGCTAGAAAAACAGTCGGTGAAATTCGATGGCGATACGATAACCATGGAAGGTATGGTGAGTATTGCAACCTTCTATGACCCTGATGGAAATGCGATGATGTTGGCTGAAGATCTGACTGGTTCCGATTGATCGTCTGGCCTGTATGCAAAGACCACCAACTTCGCCAAGATCACTCAGCGGCTGTTTCGCTCACCGAGCTCGCTTAGCAGTTGTCAAGCCACTCTGATATCGCGCGTTCCACGGCAAGCAGGGTAGGTTGAGCAACCCATGAAGGCGCTGCCTGCACGGGGTCCTCGTCTGGCAACGCGCCTTACCATGTCTGCCTTGCACAAAGGGCACTGCGAGTGGTTGGCGGGCACTGGAGGCTTGTCGGCATTTACCCTGGGCGTTTTGCCCTGCACATGCGAGACCAGTTTGATCAGTGCCGCCCCGTCTATCAGCTCGATGCCGTTGTTGACGGCAAAGGCAATTGCCGGAGCAGTAAATTCCCCGCTGCACACGATGACTCCGTGATCTGCTTTACAAGCGGTCATGACGCCAAGATGCTCACGCACAATCGGTACGCCGATCTTGTTCGAGCGCCAATGCTTGCACTGCACCAGCGTGCGTATGCCTGCACGCGTCAGGATCAGGTCAATGCCGTCATCAGGCCCAGACCGTCCGTTCTCGTTCACTCGATAGCCCTGCTGCCGGTAAGCTTCTCCAACGAGCTGTTCGAACTTGTTCCAGGAGAGCGAGCGGATCGACTCGATTCCGCTTTGCCGGGCCAGAAGCTTTCGTCGTTGCTGGCGCATGAACATCGAGCGAACTGCCGAACCTGCGCTCAGTAGCAACAACACCACACACAATGGCCTCGCCAGTGATGGCATTCGGCTGGCCAGTCCTGCCAGCAATGGCTGCTCAATCGGAAGGCTCGGCAACCCAAAGACACCGATCGCATAAACAATGGCGGCAAGCAACATCAGAAACCACCAAGGGAATGTCAGCCACAGTGACAAGGAGGATTGTCGAGCCATGACACAATTACAAGATGCTGGAGATACCCAAATCAGCGGCTCTGGTTCGCCTGCACTGAACCCTCAACTGAATTCGCGCAGTGTCAGGCCGATAGAAGCCGAGTCGAAGGTGGGTCCCGGTGTTGAACTGCCAGCGCGGCAGTTCATCCAAAGAGCCGCACCGTCCACTTCAGACGCTGTTACTGACAGGTATCACTTGCCGCAAAAGGGAAGTCACATGTTTCAGTCAAGGCATTGAGACAAATTGCGTGAGATGTGTAGGTTGTATTGCTACAACCTGATCCGAAGGCAGGAACAATCAGCTCAATCCCGAGTTCCGGCTCTCCTCGCAGCAGGCGGCACGGACCTGCTGGCGATGCCAGGGGCTGAGCGCTTCGGTGAAGAAACGGTCTATCGTGTCTCGGACTCTGCCCTTGCCGATCCAGACCACCTTGGACGTATCCGGACCGTAGATCAGCGTCGCATACTTGTGTCGCTCTTGGTAGGAGATCTCGGCGATACCGAGAGTGCGCAGCCTCGGATCTTGTGACCGTGACGATGTTGCTCGATGCTTCGATGCAGCAGATTCGAGAGCGTTGAAGGAACAGTCTGGAGCAGCTACGCTGCCGCTTTCCGGGTCATGCTCTTGCAGAGGCTGAGCAGGGTGTGCTCGAAGCGGTAGGTGATGCGCGAATGAGAGGCCGCCCAGGGAATGTTCTCTTCGCAGCGCCCGGGAGGACGCAGCAGCAAGTGCTGCTGCGTCCTCCCGGAAACCGGTTCAGCTCTGGCAGCTTACTGCAGCTCACCATCCTGATTGATATAGGACTGAGTGCTGTAGTCTGAGAGAGGCAGTCTTTCAATCGTGCCGACTTCTTTGACATAGCTGACAAACGACTCGGCATAATCCAGGAATGTATCCACTTTCAGGTCATCGCTGATTTCGCCAAGAGTGGTGTAGCCATCCTGCCCACCGGCAATAAAGTCATTGGTAACGACCTTGTAGATGCGATCGGTATCAATTGCAGACCATTCGGCATCGTCTTTGAGCTTGACTTGCACGGCGCTGAAGCGAGACCCCTTGGGCTCTCTGGCGTCGATATTCCAACGCAGACCTGACGCATACGGATAGGCGCCGGTGGAACCGTCTTCACTCAATGCAAAATCCAGGGCGTCTTCGAGTGTGTCGATGATTTGTTGACCGGTCATGTCCATCTCCAGCAGTGTGTTGGAAAACGGCAGCAACGTGTAGGCATCGGCAATCGTGACTTCACCGGCCGGAATGTCGATGCGAACACCACCAGCGTTCTGAATCGCGATATCGGACGTATTGCTTTTCATTTTGAAGGCAAGTGCCACCAGGTTGGAAATATCCGAACCCTGGCTGAACGTCTCACTGACATCACAAATCTGACTTTGTCCCTGTCCCGGTATGCGCTCCAGACACAGATCATCATTGGCAGTGCCGATGACTTCCAGACTCAGTTCCTCAACAGCGTGAGCGTAAATCGACAGAGTCAGAGCGCTGTCTGCATCGGGTTCGACCACGGACATTTCCGGGCTTGCGTCGATATCTGCCAGCAGCGCCGCCAGCGCATCTCCACTGACAACTTCTGATTCTCCAGCGTCGTTTTCCTGCTCGAACGTATCACCGAGCATCAGATGCGGTATTCCGTCACAGGCAGTAACATGGCCGTTGCTGTCAAACACCACGTCCAGTTCACCGACAATCTGGCTGTATTGCCAGGCTTGTACAACACAGACAGGGTGTCCATCAGCGCTGGTCGCATGCGTTGGGTACGGACCCTGCGGACTCAGGCCAAGACCGGCCAGCCCTTCGCCCAGCAGCGTGTGCGAATCACCACCGACAATAACATCCACGCCGTTGAGTTTTGCGGCCAGTGCCACGTCATTGGCATACTGGTAGTGTGTCAGCAATACGATCTTGTTGACGCCATCGGCCTGCAACTCATCGATGTACTGCTGAGCCGTTGTGGCTTCATCAAGAAACTGTGTGGTTTCATCCGGGTTGGATGAGTTCTTGGTTTTGTTGGCAATATCAATTCCGATAATTCCAACCTTCTCCCCGTTTACGGTTTTCACGGTATAAGGCTGGATATAGTCGGTTGCGCTGTGTTGCGTCAGCGCAGAAACACCCAGCTCGGGAACCACATTCGCTGCCAGTACGTCAGTTTTGCAGTCATCCGCGTTGAGGAAATCAAGAAAGCCTGCAAGCCCTGTATCACCATCGTCAAATTCATGGTTGCCGAGTGCAAAGGCATCGAAACAGACTTCATTCATCAGCGCGGCATCGGCTTCTCCCTGAAACAGCGTGTAGTACAGAGAGCCGGTAATGGCATCGCCAGCATGCAGTTTCAACACAGAATCCGAGGTACTTTCCAGTTGTTTGATTTTGCCAACAACACGAGGAAAACCGCCGGATTCAACATCCGTTTCCACCCCGTTGATGTCCAGTGTCAAACCATCGGCTTCCAGATGTGAATGGTGATCGTTGATGTGCAGGATTTTCAAGGAAAAGGCATCGGATCCGCCAGTGGAATCACCCTCGACAATAACGTTCTCAAAACGCTCGCCAGTGGTATGGTTGATGACATGGTATGTGCCGGTTGCTACCGTGCACTGATAAAGCGCTGCACCCTCACAGAGACTCTGGTAGGTGTCGGCTGACTGCACCTGGTAGTAGTCGGCGGACTGCCAGCTGATCACATTGCCGGAGACCTGTGGTTCGCTCTGACTGCTGCCGGCAACCACGATGTTTTCAAAACGTTCACCGGTTGTCAGGTTGATGACATTGTATGTGCCGTTGCTGACTTCACAGCTGCCAAGATTGCTGCCTTCGCAGACACTCTGGTAGTCGCCGACTGTCTGCACCTGGTAATAGTCGTCAGATTCCCACAGAATGGTATTGCCGACAATCATGGGCGCTTCGGAACCGCCTGCATCCGCATCAGCGGAGAGGCTGACCTTGTAGGTGGACGTGGTGTTGCTCAGCTCGTTGGTAACCACCAGCACACCATTGCTGGCGTCTCTGGCGATGTATACCAGCCCTTCTGGAGAGACGTCACCGGCATGCTTGGTATCGATATAGCCGAGGTACGCCGGTGATGTCGGCGTGCTGACATCATAAACAAAAACACCAGAGGTTCGCTCCAGACCAATGAACGCTACCGGTTTTCCTGCAAGCTCTCCGATAGTGACTGACTCAGGCTCAGGGCCCTTGTCGTCACTGCGATTGTCTGTCCAGACATCGAAACCAGCCTCCTGCAGTGTCGCCAGTTGTCGTTCAAACTGATCGCCGCTGTCAAATACCAGCTCACCGGCAGCATTCCAGATCGAGAATGAACGAGCACCATACGAATAGATAACGTCGTAATCACCGTCACCGTCCGTATCGCCATTGGCGATTGTGGTTTTCAGGCGCCCCAGTACACTGTCGTCTTTGAGCAGATCGGCATTGACAATACTCTCATCAAGCACATACTCGTCATCTCCGACACGGGCTTCTTCCGAGTAGCCGTCATAATCGCGCGCATCACCCTCGTTGGCGGAGATAATGTAGTCCTGACCATCAACCGCATACGAGGCAATCGCGTCCGGCATATAAAAACCCTTGACCGGCTGTGGGCCAATGTTTATGCACTGCTCGTCATCTTCGAGCGTTGTGGCGCACAGTTCTCCACCGACGCGGTCACTGCTGTCAAGCGCGTTGATGTCAAGGCTGTGGTCCTTGCTGCCCAGTGCCACAACGCTGGTAACGGTCGCTGAGGCGATGTCAACGATGGCAAATGCATTGTTTTCCTGCAGGCTGACCCAGGCTGTGCCGGAGTCTCTGGAGACGGCTATGTATTCCGGTTCAAGGTCCTGTGCCAGAGAGGCGCCCGGGCCGAACACGCGGATGTCAGCATCGTAGCTGTCGTTGAAAGCGGTAAAAGTGGCGGTGCGAGCGGCATACGTGGCCATATCGATGATGGTGATACTGCCTTCAGGATCGACAGTGTAGTCGTCGCTAGGCTCGCCTTCGTTCGCAACCAGCAAATACTTGCCATCCGGGGTAAATGTCACCATATCCGGCAAAGCACCGGCGGTGATATTGGCCAGCAGGTTCAGCGTCATCGCATCAAACAATACGATAGAACCTGGCATCTGTTTGTTGTCAGCTTCAATGGCTACGGCAACCATGCCGTTGAACGTGGCCACGCTGTTTGGTCCTGCGCCGTAACTCTCGAGCGGTAACTTCGCAACATCGCTGATGCTGCCTTCGCTGCTGATGCTGAGTACACGCAGTGCATTGCCGCCTGCATTGGTGGTGAAAAACCGGCCGGAGCTCGCATCATAAGCGCCTATTTCCGCGCAGCCTTCGTCGCCGTTGTCTTCACCGCAGTATTCATCGTAAGTATCTGCGAATTGAGAATGAAAAACAGTGCTGCCTGCGCTGGCGGGCAGGGCGGTGACTCCCGCCAGTGCCAGCATGCAGGCATACGGTAGTGCTTTGAGTTCCATGAAACCGGTTACCAGAGTCGTAAAAGAGTTCGGGAAAATACCCGACTTTCATGACAGGCGTGTTTACGTCAGTACAGTTGCTCGCCAAACCCGGAATCACCGGGGGGGCGGTGTTGAAGCAACGCAATGCCACGCCATTCCCATGAACGCCTGGACGCTGCTCGACAATGGGTTAACGAGTTCATGTACTGCTACAACCACGAGCACAAGCACAAGCACAAGCACAAGCACAAGCACAGTGCCTTGAAGATTGTTGCTCCCGCTCAGCGTCACCGTGGAGAAGACATTGAATTAATGGCTAGGCGTGATGAGGTCTATCAACAAGCGAAAGCGGCCACTGGGCTTGACTCCCTATGCCTTTCTCGATGCCCGGTATCAGACAGTTCGACACGGTGTGTCGAGTCGTCGATTGTGCTTTGTTGATAGCGTTAGGGGTGACTGAGAGCGGGCGTCGACAAGTGCCGGGGTTCTCGGTGTCGTTGAGTGAGCACGAGATGCATTGACGTGAGTTTCCGGTCAAGCTGCAGGAGCGTTGAGGAGATCTTGGCAATATGCCAACTCGTCACCGCGCCAGTCGTCGACTCTACCTGGCACTCTGCCACCTCGGCTTGAATTATTCAAAGCCAAGGCAGTCCATCGTTAACCTCAATGTGACAAAAACTACGCCGCGTTTTGAGCGGATCGCTCGTATGCCTGGAAGGTTACCAGTAGTTTTGGGTTGATTCCGATCTCCAGAATAGCTTTGCCTGCATTATTCACCAAACGCCCGGCTCGATTGATC
>NZ_JBQYLE010000013.1:136630-140302 GCF_052681095.1 Granulosicoccus sp. 3-233 | reverse complement strand
GAGCTGATCAATCGAGCCGGGCGTTTGGTGAATAATGCAGGCAAAGCTATTCTGGAGATCGGAATCAACCCAAAACTACTGGCAACCTTCTAGGCATACGAGCGATCCGCTCAAAATGCGGCGTAGTTTTGTCACATTGAGGCTAGCTCTTACATGCCATGATATTCAAAGCACGATTGACCATGCACAACTCACTGATAGCATCGAACATCGTTCCCGAAATCACTGAACGAAATCCTACGGAGCCACAAACCCCAACTCCGCAAACCGCTCACCCACCTGAGATCGCAACACACCAGCCGCGTTACGGTAGTCAACGTCCACCAGCAGCGCTCTCGAATCAGCGAGCTGATTGGCCACCAGACTCAATTCGCTGCCATCGTCGGCAGTCAACAGCACCTGCCCGTCGAACGCAGACTCGATGTCCAGAGATGCCGCTGCAATATGGCTGGAAATGGCAGGGTCCGTCTTGATGTGGACGGCTATGCCAGAGGCATTGACCACACTGCCGGAAGCACTCATCACATAGTCATTGATGCCACCGTTGGCGGAGGATTCCGCTGTCTGCGTAAACACGCCATCGCTCACCTGCTCCACGATCTCGCTGCCGCGGCTCATGGAGTAATCCTGAATACTGGCCTTGCGATACTGTTGCGAGTCGAACGAGTTGAAATTGTACGTTTCAATCATGGCATTGCCACTGATATTGACGCCATGACCGCGTTGCCATTCGAAGCCTTGCCAGACGACACGTCCTGATCTGACGGTAAAATGACGGCCTGAGGTGTAGTCGTCAAGCACACTCAGGGAACCATTGAAAAGCTGTTCGCCATCGATTGCCACTCGGCACTGATCGAAGTGGTAGCTATCCATCGAGACCCGATGCGTGTAACTCTCCTCGTCGAGAAGAAGTGCGCCGCTTTCAATAACCATCTCGCCGCCCAACTCGCAACTGTAGGCTGTTCTCACCAAATCGGGTGTCAGTGTCTCATCACGATCCAACACGTCGAACGTGGCTGTCTCGAGTTCGGTGCTGCCAATTGCCGACAAGGCAACACTATCACCCAGCAGCATCATCTCTTCCGCCTGCGTCTCGAGACGATAGCCTGCCAAAGCTTCCAGCATGGAAGGATAGTCGGCATCCAGTTTCAGTATGCCCGATCCCTGCAATGTTGCTTCCTCGGCAACCGGTGACTGCGACACGGTTCCGTCCAATGCGGCCTCTGTACTAACGTTGAAAGGAACCGAGGTTTCACCGGATGTACTACACGCTGAAATTGCCAGAACGGAGGTGATGGCAACGGTCAGGGAAGTGCGTCGGAAGGCTTTCATTAATCGCTCTGGCGATGAGGGTGAAGGGGTTATCAGGAGCGCGGATAATGCGCTGGCGGACAGTGCTTGGCAATGCCCTTATTACCCACACTTCGGGAATTTGTTTCGTAGCGTTCCGGACGCAATGGACTGCCCCCTCCCCGAACAGATTCGTCAAGACGACATTGGCCGATGCTGCTATCGGTTCAGCGGTTCGTACCATCCACGCCGCAGAACTGACTGGCAACCTGGTCATGGACAACTGGCTGGGCGGTGGGTAAAACCGAATGATGCGCAAGCTCGGAGACGCCGTCGTTGGATAGCATCCGAAAGTCAATTTTCGCTCTATCGTGCCGCAAGCAACCGGCGATGCGCGTGGTGGGATACGTCAGGTCATTCTGCGGGCTCAGCAAGCCAATATGCTGAACAACACTTGGCCAGCCTTTCGCGGCGCGCCGGTGGATGCCGACCTGCTCTTGCCCGTGAATGATGTCAGGCAGGAGAATCGCCTTGACGATGATACCGAATGGATTCCCACAGCAGAGAACAAGGAAGCAACCGCGGTATTCATGGTCCAACAATCATCCGCGCACGCTACCACCATCATGTCTGCATGAGGACTCACGTACCATCCACCTGTGCCGATTCCAGTTGCCAGATTCATCGGCTCACTTGGCCAGAACTACCTTGATGCCAAGTCGCCATCCGCTGGTGGGCAACCATCACCATCTGGCTACCCACCGCTTCGCGACCGAAATCACCGATCATCCCCGCGGGTCACAGACCTGGCAGGGAATCTGATGAGCGCTACTGCTTGACGATCAGACTGTTCTCCACACTGCCAACTCCCTCCACGGCGCTGGCCAACTCCTCAGCCCGTGCCTTGTCTTCCTCGGAATCGACAAAACCGCTCAGTTGCACGACATCACGGAAAGTTTCCACTTCAACATCAACCAGTGTTCCCAGGGAATCCTTGGCCAGTGCAGACTTCACCTTTGCTGTGACGACGGTATTGTCAACGAATTCACCGGTGCTTTCCCTTGTAGGGCTTGCCGTACAGGCTGTTACTGTTGCCAGCACAGTAGCTACCAGCAGCATCTTCATCACGTTTCTGACTGTCATGTTTTCTCTCCATAATTTGCAACCGTGGCTACGGCCGACAGAATGTTAGCCCTGCCAGAAGCGATCTGACCGCGCCTTGCATTTATTTCATTTTCAACCTGATTGACGCCTCGCCCCAATTCAGGGGACGAAAACCCGATGTGAATTCGGTTGCAATCGCATGTCGGTCTGCACGACACTAATGAATCTCGGCAAGTAACGTCAAACCGCCGGCGTCGCCACGTCATGATTCATTCAGGGTGACATGCAGGGTGGATTCTACGATCTCACGCAATGACAGCACTACGGTGATACCGTTCAGGCGATGCGAGGTAGCCCACCTTGCTCCCAGAGGCTGTAGACAGCAATGACTGAAAGAATCATCAATCTCCACAGTGAATTGACCTATTCCGTTCACGCACCCACTACCATCCTGTTGAAAGTGGCTGCCATGCGGACAGCTCGTCAGGCAATCAGCGATGAAATCCTGACAGTCAATCCATCAACTTCTGTCGATTATCTGCAGGAAGGGCCTCTCGGGAACCGGGCGTGTCGACTCAGTCTGCAACCGGGTTCGACAACCATTCACTACTCCGCAACGGCCGCCATCGAGCCCAAGCACCCCTCCAATGCGGATCTGAATGAACTCGATTACACCGAATTGCCTGCCGAAGTGCTGCCTTATCTCAACCCCAGCCGCTATTGCGAGTCGGACAAGCTTGGCAAGTTCGCCGCCGATAATTTCGGCCATATCGATCGCGGTTTCAATCGTGTCAGCCAGATCAGTGAGTGGGTTTTCAACAATCTCTCGTATACCCCCGGCAGCACGGGTCCCAGTAGTACTGCCTGTGATGTACTGCTGCAGCGTACCGGTGTCTGTCGAGATTATGCGCATGTGGCCATTGCCCTGTGCCGGGCTTTGGGAATTCCTGCACGATACGTCTCTGGCTACGCCGTGAATCTGAACCCACCCGATTTTCATGGGTTCTTCGAAGCCTATCTGGGTGGCGACTGGATCCTGTTCGACGCTACTCGTCTGGCCCCCATCGCCGGTTTCGTACGAATTGGTGCCGGCCGTGACGCTGCGGACGTGGCCTTTGCCACTCTGATCGGTCAAGCGACTCTGACCGGAAAAACGGTACAGGCAACTGATCCACAACTGGTGACAGAATCCCCATCGGGCGAAGCACTCTCGACTGCATAAGGAAAACGATGCCCGTCGGACGTACCAGTGTGCTCATGATTGCATAACTGCATAAC
>NZ_JBQYLE010000013.1:0-136534 GCF_052681095.1 Granulosicoccus sp. 3-233 | reverse complement strand
TGACTGCCTGACTGCCTGACTGCCTGACTGCCTGACTGCCTGACTGCCTGACTGCCTGACTGCCTGACTGCCTGACTGCCTGACTGCCAACAATAATATCCGTTCCTGCTCTCGGCAGTCAGGCATGCCCATCCGGGCGGTTTCCACCCTTTTCAGCCAACGACAAAGCGCCTCTGACCGCCCATCAGCGAGCAAGCTCGCGCTGGCACCCGGTCGCTCTCCTACGCGTTTCTCATAATTTCATTACCCATGACAAATGTTCTTGACACCTTTGAAACGCCTATTTATATTACCTACTAGTTGGTAACAAAAACAACGGGAAGGAGAAATCAATGCAGTTCAAACACCTCATTGCAGCCTCAGTCACCACAGCCACGCTGCTGGCCGCAAGTACACCTGCCCTGGCGGAATGGCAGCCGGATCGTCCCATCAACATCATCGTCCCCTGGTCAGCCGGTGGTTCCACCGATCAGGTCACCCGCGTCGTGGCGCCGCTTCTGGAAGAAGGTCTGGGCACCAAGATCGTCATCGTCAACCAGCCAGGTGCCTCTGGTTCACAAGGCACCCAGGCAGCTCTCGATGCGCCACGCGACGGATACACCTGGACAGCGAACGCGATTGCCAACAATGCCACCTACGCCATCACCGGCTTGGTCGAAAACACCTCCATCGATGATTATGAGATCTACCTGCACGTTGCCAATGTGCCCGTGGTCAGTGTCAATGCCGATGCTCCCTATCAGGATTTTGGTGAGTTGCTGGAAGCCATGAAGGGTGACGACGTTACCGTGGGTACCGCTGGCGTCAACTCATCCGGCGGCATGGCTCTGGCAGCCATCAAGGAAGAAATAGAGGGGGAGCTGGGTGCCCGTATGGTCACTTATGACGGTGGCAACCCGGCCGTCATGGCAGCTGCCAGTGGTGAAGTTGCCGTGACTACCCAGCTGGCTACCGAGCAGACGGAGATGATCCGTGCCGGCAAGTTACGCGCTCTGGCAGTCCTGTCAGACAAGCCGCTGGTGGTGGAAGGTATCGATCCGATCCCACCAGTTACCGACTGGCTGGCCGACATGCCGATCGCCGCAGACTATTTCGGGGTGTTCATTCCCAAAGGTGCTCCGCAGGACGTGTATGACACGGTCGCAAAGGTATGGGAGGAGAACGTCATGGACTCCGAAGAGATGAAGACCTATGCCTCGGAGCGCGGTGCCGTATTTGCGCCAAGCCACGGTGAAGCAGCACGTGCCGTTGCCATGCCGGTAGTCATTGCAGAAGCCTGTGCCCGCGTCACGCGCGGCGAAGCCGTGGTCGATCCTTCCACGATCGGCATCGACTGCCCTGCCGAGTAATTTCCACCAGCCCCCCGGAGTGCGGCCTCCAGGGCCGTACTCCGACATCACCTCGAGACCTGTCCCACACTCTCTGTCGATAGAAACCATGTTCTCTGACCCAAGAACTGCCGATCGAATAACCGGACTGGTGCTGCTCATGCTGGGCATTGCCATGCTGGTCGGCGGCTACACCATGGACCGCCTGGAGATACGTCAGATACATCCGGCCAGCATTCCGGGTCTGGTTCCCATGGGCCTTGGCGCCGCCATGATCATCTGCTCCCTGCTGCTGATCCTGTCCGCCGGTGCAGGCAATGATCAGAAGAGCACGGCAGAACAGGGATCTTTCAAGAACCTCTTCATCAGCATCATCCTGTGTATCGGCTATGCCATCGGTCTACTGGGAAAGATGCCTTTCGTTCTGGCTACCGGCATTTTCATCTTCGTGTTTTCCCTGTATTTCAGCTGGACAGCTGACAGTGGCAAGAACCACTCGACACCGAAACTCGTGATTCTGACGGCCCTGTTTGCCGCTGTGTTCTCAGGCGCCATCTCCCTGCTCTTCCAGTACGGATTTCTCGTGAGGTTACCCTGATGCAAGCGCTGCAATCACTGTTCGACGCGCTGTTCAACCTCCTCACGCCCATGTCCGTGTTCCACGTGATCTGGGCGAGCCTGCTCGGCATCTTTGTCGGAAGCCTGCCCGGACTCACGGCCACCATGGGTGTGGCCTTGCTGACCACACTCACCTACACACTGGATCGAGACGCCGCCATACTTGTATTGATCTGCATGTATGTGGGCGCCATATACGGTGGCTCGCGCAGCGCCATCCTGCTCAATATTCCAGGCACGCCTGCCAGTGCCGCAACCTCGCTTGATGGCTACCCGCTCGCACAGAAAGGCCAGGCGGCCAATGCCATGGCGCTCGCAACTGCTGGATCTGCACTGGGAACACTGGTTGGCATCGTGCTGCTGGTGATGCTGGCACCGCCTCTGGCCGAAATTGCACTGGATTTCGGCTCCTTCGAATTCTTCTGGCTGGCTCTGTTCGGTATCGTCATATCGGGTCAGTTGACCGGCGGCGGTTCAGCGCTCAAGGGATATATAGCCGGGCTGCTGGGCTTGATGGTTGCCATGATCGGCAGCGAAGGCATTCATGCACATGTGCGCTTCAACCTCGGGCTGAGCGACCTGAACGGCGGTATCGCACTCATTCCGGCCATGGTCGGCGCCTTCGGCTTTGCCGAAGTGCTGACCGTGATGTGGCGTCCCAAGGGCGAAATGGTGGAAGCAAGCGCCAGATCTACCAGCGCCTTGCCCAGACTGATCGATCTGTGGCGCTACAAGTTCACGATCGTACGCTCCGGCGTCATCGGCACCATCGTCGGCATCATACCCGGAGTCGGTGAAGACATCGGCGCCTGGTCTTCCTACGCTGCCGCCAAGAAACTCAGCAAGGAACCCGAGATGTATGGCAAGGGCTCCACCGAGGGTTTGACCGCAGCCGAGACCGGCAACAGCGCCGTGGTACCCGGCGCCCTGATACCGGCATTGACGCTGGCGGTACCCGGTTCAGCACCAGCCGCTGTGCTGATTGCAGCACTGTTCATTCATGGCATTCGTCCGGGTCCCATGATCATGATCGAGCAGCCCGACTTCATCTACAACATTGCAGCCATGCTGATCCTGGCCACCATTGCAATAGCCGCTTTCGGTCTGTCCCTGACTCGGGTATTCATCAAGATACTCAAGGTACCTCGTGAACTGCTGATGCCGATCGTCTTCACACTCTGCGTCATCGGTCCCTATGCCCTGACCCAACGCGTGTTCGACATCTGGGTCATGCTGTTCTTCGGACTCGCCGGATTCATTCTGCGACGCATGAACTACCCCATGGCGCCGCTGGTGCTGGGCATCATTCTGGGCACCTTGCTGGACAAGAGTCTGCGTCGTGGACTGACGCTCAGCAATGGTGATCTGTCGCCATTCTTCACCCGTCCCATTTCTGCCACCTTCGCCATCATCATCGGCCTCTCCATTCTTCTCAGCATTCCTGCGGTCCGCCGCGCTCTGCTTCGCCTGCTGCCCGGCAAGCGGAATATCCCGATCCAGGATGAATCATGAAAGCGAAAGCGAACACAGGACGACGCGACGCGGAACTCTCACGCCGCATGATTCTGGATGCGGCACTGGTCGAGTTCTCTGAGAAGGGTTTCTCGGGTGCTCGTATCGACACCATTGCGGCTGCTGCCGGTGTCTCCAAGCCCATGATCTACAGCTACTATGGCGACAAGGATGACCTGTACGCCGCCGCTCTGCGCGAAGCCTATATCCAGATTCGAGCGGGAGAACAGGAACTGGACCTGCAGCACAAGTCCCCCGAAGAAGCCATACGTGCACTGGTGAGTTTCACACTGAATCACTTCAAGTCGAAGCCCTGGTTCATCTCCATGCTCAACACCGAGAACCTGCATCAGGGCACGACCATCAAGAAGATTCATGATGTCGGCGAGATCCAGTCGCGCCTGGTGCAGGAGCTCGAAGTCATTCTGAAACGTGGTCAGAGCGATGGCATTTTCCGCCAGGGGATCGACCCGGTGGACCTGTATATCACCATCGCCTCTCTGTGCTACTTCCCCATTTCCAATGCGCACACGCTGCGCGTTGTGTTCAACAAACCGGTTGACGAAGACGACTGGCTGGAACAGCGCCGCCAGGACGCCGAGGACATGGTCATCCGCTTTCTACAACCCTGAATTTCACTAAAGACATCAGAGAACGACATCATGACGCAGCAACGCATCGGTATCATCATGCACGGGGTCACCGGCCGCATGGGAATGAACCAGCATCTCATCCGCTCGGTACTGGCCATTCGAGATCAGGGTGGAGTATTACTCAGAGACGGCACTCGCCTGATGCCGGATCCGATCATCGTGGGACGCAACGAAGCCAAGATTGCCGAACTGGCCAAGGCGCATGGCGTGGAACGCTACACCACCGACATGGAAGCGGCCCTGGCCAATCCGGACGACACGGTATTCTTCGATGCCGCCTCCACTCAACTGCGCCCCGAACTGCTGCGACAGGCCATCGACGCCGGCAAGCACATCTACTGCGAGAAACCGATTTCCGAGAAACTCGAGCAGGCACTGGAGATTGCCAACTACGCCAAGTCGAAAGGTGTCAAGAATGGCATCGTGCACGACAAGCTGGACCTGCCCGGTCTGCTGAAGCTCAAACGATTGCGAGACAGCGGTTTTTTCGGCAAGATCCTGTCGGTGCGCGGTGAGTTCGGTTACTGGGTATTCGAAGGCGACTGGATGCCGGCACAGCGACCCAGCTGGAACTACCGCGCAGCAGACGGTGGTGGCATCATCTCCGACATGCTGTGCCACTGGCGCTATGTTCTGGACAATGTCTTCGCACCGGTCAAGGCGGTGTCCTGCACCGGCGCTGTACACATTCCGGATCGCTGGGACGAAAACGGAGAACACTACAAGGCTGACGCCGATGATGCTGCCTATGCCACCTTCGAGCTGGAAGGCGGCATCATTGCCAATATCAATTCGAGCTGGTGTGTGCGGGTACGTCGTGATGATCTCGTCACCTTTCAGGTTGACGGCACCCATGGTTCGGCCGTTGCCGGTCTGCACAGCTGCGTCAGTCAGCATCGCGTCAATACCCCCAAACCGGTCTGGAATCCGGATCAGCCGCAAACCATGAATTTCATGGAGGACTGGGAAGAAGTCCCTGACAATCATGATTTCGATAATGGTTTCAAGGTGCAGTGGGAACAGTTCCTCAGACATGTGGCCGAAGATGGCCCATGGAACTACACACTGATGGAAGGCGCGAAGGGTGTGCAGCTGGCCGAACTGGGACACCAGAGCTGGAAGGAGCGCCGCTGGATAGACATTCCGTCTCTGGAGGGCTGAAGCATGTCGGTCACCATTCAACTACCTGTTGCCGATGGCTCGCTCGAGCGCATCACACTGCTTGCCGGTCCAGAACCGGCCGCAGCTGATGGCCAATGGAACCGTATCGGTTACGCAGCCGCCCACGTGGTCTGTGACCCACTGGCTGACAACGACCCCTGGATCGATACCGCTGTCGACTGGGATCGCACACTGGCGTACCGCGAATACCTGTGGAGTATCGGCCTGGGCGTGGCCGAGGCAATGGACACCGCACAACGTGGCATGGGGCTGAGCTGGGAAACCTCGCTGGAGCTGGTTCAGCGCAGTATGGAACTTGCCAATGCCGGCGGTCATCTGATCGCCAGCGGTGCCGGTACCGATCATCTGGAGATAACGCCGGATCTGACGCTCGATGATGTCATCGCCGCCTACGAAATGCAGTGCGAGGCCATTGAGGCCACCGGTAGCCGTGTCATCCTTATGGCATCCAGAGCACTGACAGCGGTAGCCTCGGGACCGGAGGACTATGCAAAGGTCTACGCACGTGTTCTCGGAGGCCTGAAGCAACCAGCCATCCTTCATTGGCTGGGTGAGATGTTCGACCCGGCCCTGAAAGGCTACTGGGGCTCTGACGATCACATGACAGCGATGGGCACTTGCCTTGAGATCCTCAAGGACAATGCTGACAATATCGATGGAATCAAGATTTCCCTGCTGTCGGCTGACAAGGAAATCCACATGCGCAATCGCCTGCCGGAAGGCGTGAAGATGTACACCGGCGATGACTTCAACTACCCCGACCTCATTCAGGGTGATGAAGACGGTTTTTCCCATGCCTTGCTGGGTATATTCGATCCCATCGCAGGGGCAGCGGCCAGAGCGCTGTCGGCTCTGGGTGCCGGAGATAACGCTGCATACCGACAAGCCTTCGATCCAACCGTGCCGCTGTCACGCCATATCTTCAAGGCACCGACCCGATACTACAAGACCGGTGTTGTCTTCATGGCCTATCTGAACGGTCATCAGAACCATTTCACCATGGTCGGTGGGCAGGAGAGCACGCGTTCCACCCTGCACCTGGCCGAACTCATGCGTCTGGCCAACGATGCGCAGCTGTTTACCGATCCGCAAGAGGCCGCACGTCGAGCCAGTGCGGTATTCTCCGCTCGTGGTGTGGAGATACTTGCATGATCACACCAGAGAAGCTGTCGCTGAACACGGCCACTGTCAGCAAGCAGTGGAATCTGCAGCAAGCGGTGGAAGGCTGTCTGCGACATGGTATCGGCGGCATTGCACCCTGGCGGGACAAACTGCACGAAGCCGGGGTCAGTCAGGGTGCTCGCATGATTCGCGAGTCGGGATTGGCCGTATCAGGACTCTGCCGGGGTGGCTGGTACACCGCCGAAGGCGCACTGACGCAGTCGGTCATCGATGACAACAAGGCAGCGGTGGATGAAGCCGTAGCCATCGGTGCCGCCTGCCTTGTAATGGTCGTCGGTGGCCTTGCGCCCGGCTCTCGTGATCTCATTGGCGCTCGCCAGATTGTCACCGAAGGCCTGGGCAAGACGCTTGAGTACGCCCGCACGGTCAATATGCCCATTGCCATCGAACCGCTGCACCCGATGTATGCCGCGGATCGTGCCTGCGTGAATACCACCGGCCAGGCGCTGGATATCTGTGACGAACTCGGAGATGGTATCGGTGTGGCGCTGGACGTCTATCACATCTGGTGGGATCCGGATATTCGTGCGCAGATTCAGCGCGCCGGCAAGGAACGCTTGCTCGCCTTTCACATCTGTGACTGGTTATCTCCGACCAGCGACATGCTGACAGACCGCGGCATGATGGGTGATGGTGTCATCGACATCAGACACTATCGAGCCATGGTCGAGCATCAGGGCTTCAACGGGCTCAATGAGGTCGAGATCTTTTCGGCTGAAAACTGGTGGAAGCGCGATCCGGATGAAGTACTGCAGGAAATGATCAGCCGCGCTCGAGAGTGCTGAGCAGGCGCCAAAGCGGTTAAAATCGGTTCAATGTGCGCGGTGCCTGCCCGCGCCTTGTCCGCGTCCGGCATGGCACCCGGACAGCTCTGACGCACGAATGCACGAATGCACTAATTCACTGATGCATCATGGCCAGCAGCCAGCAAGGACATTGCCCCGCATCATGAAGCACGCAACCGACCAGTAGCGGCTGCGTGCTTCTCCGAGCGGGGAAAAGCGCTTCAGCCGACTGTCTCCGGCGTGACATCCACCTGCTTGCCTTGCTGCGATGAAGCGACCAGCGCATCGATCAGATGATGCACCCGCAGACCCTCACGACCACTGATGCGTGGTTGTGTTCCAGACCGGATGCTGTCAACGAAATCCTCGATGAGGTCGCGATGCCAGTCGCAAGGGAAAGCCATGGGGTCCGCACCACCACCTGTCCCCGTGGTCTCTCCGAGCTCTTCACTGCTGCCATCCCGGTAATGCACGAGCAATCGACCCGCTTCCAGCGTGGCACTGCCATTTGTACCGTCGATACTGAGTGTCTCCGCCCCACCGGGATAAGCCGCCGTCGTTGCGACAATGGAGCCCACGGCACCTGACGCAAAACGCACACAACCCGCAGCAAAATCCTCGGCCTCGAGTGTGTGCAGCGGCGTCGTGGCGCACATCGCCTGCACCGAGCTGGCAGGCCCTGTCAGACTCAGCATCAGATCCATGACATGAATGGCCTGACTGATCAGGACACCACCGCCGTCTCGTGCATAACTGCCGCGCCCGGGAACATCGTAATAGGACTGCTCGCGCCACCAGGGAACCTGTACCCTCACGCTGGCGATATCACCCAGCAAGCCTTCTCGCATGATGGTTGTCAAACGTTGTGCGCCCACTCGAAAGCGATGCTGGAACACCACGCCGAATTTCACGCCGGCGGCTTCGCAGGTTTCAACCAGAGCCGTCGCCTGCTCACTGCTGCGCTCGATGGGCTTTTCCGTCAGGATGTGCTTTCCGGCGGCAGCAAAAGTTCTGACCAGATCTTCCCGTTGATCTGGTGGCGTTACCAGAATGACAGCTTCAACCGACGCATCTGCAGCAATGGCGTCGATGGTATCGAATGCTGTTACACCGTAGGCCTCGGCAACCTCCAGCGCCCGTGGCTGACTGCGATTGTATACCCCGGCCAGATCCACCTTTCCCGTGAGCTGTTTGAGAGCTTCCAGATGTGGCTTTGACGCCATGCCAAGGCCAATCAGTGCAACGCGTGTACCTGTCAAGAGATTCTCCGAATGTGTGCTGTGAATGGAAGCGGGATTACTCTACGTCCTACTGGCAGGCATGTCCATGGCCATTGATCCCGCTCGGAAGCGACCATTGCCTGCCTGAGGTAGAATCCAAGTCGGCAAGCAGCCTCTCGATATTCCATTACGAGCTTTACTTCATCATGTCAAACACAAGCCATGGCACAGTCGACAGTGACGCTGTCCACGATTACCTGACTCATTTTCATGACACGCTGTGCCTGCAGCTGGAAGAACTCGATGGAGGAGCCACCTTCCTCAACGATGAGTGGACGCGACCGGAAGGCGGTGGTGGTTTGACGCGCATCATGACGGAAGGCGATCTATTCGAGAAGGCCGGCGTGGCCTTCTCCCGCGTCAGTGGAACCACCCTGCCGCCTTCCGCTTCGGCTCACCGTCCGGAGCTTGCTGGTCGCAGCTGGGAGGCCATGGGGGTTTCTCTGGTTCTTCATCCGCATAACCCCTATGTACCCACCACACACGCCAACATCCGCTTTTTCCGCGCCGACAAGGATGGCGAGTCACCCGTGTGGTGGTTCGGTGGAGGCTTTGACCTGACCCCCTACTACGGCTTCGAGGAGGACTGCGTGCACTGGCATCAGACGGCACGAGATGCCGTTGCCCCTTTCGGTGATGGCTTGCACGAACGCTTCAAGTCCTGGTGTGACGAGTACTTCTACCTCAAGCATCGAGACGAGGCTCGAGGCATAGGCGGTCTCTTCTTTGATGATTTCTCCGGTGAGAACTTCGAACATGCCTTTGGTCTGATGCAATCGGTTGGCAATCATTTCTTCCCGGCTTATGCCCCCATTGCACAGAGTCGCCGTGCGCTTCACTACACACAACGCGAACGAGACTTTCAACTCTATCGTCGTGGTCGCTATGTCGAATTCAACCTCGTGTTCGACCGGGGAACATTGTTCGGTCTGCAGTCAGGCGGACGCACCGAGTCCATTCTGATGTCACTGCCGCCACACGTCAGCTGGCACTACAATTTCCAGCCGGAACCGGATAGTCCGGAAGCCGAACTGACCAGCCGGTTCCTGCCGGTCCGAGACTGGCTGGCCTCATGAAACTGTTTCTGCGATTGTTCTGGCTGATACTCACTCAGTCACGCCGCCCCCGGCTGGGCATCCTGGATACCTCCGAGACGCCGCTGCGCGTACTGCCCAACGATCTCGATATCTTCATGCACGTCAACAACGGCGTGTACCTGACCTACGCCGATCTCGGACGCACCGATCTGATGCTGCGCAGCGGCACGTTCGCCCGTGTCCGCAAACAAGGCTGGTACCCGGTTGCGGCCGAAGCGAGCATCCGCTTCCGCAAATCACTGACGCTGGGGCAGCGCTTCAACATTCATACACGCATTGCCGGCTGGGATGATCGTGCCATCTATGTCGAACAGAATTTCATGCAAGGCGATACGCTGATGGCGCAGGCCTTCATCGATGCACGCTTTCTGGTTCGCGGTGGCGGCAAGGTCAGCGTCAATGAGCTGCTGTCAGTGCTCGAGATCGACGTTCAGCCCCCCGAAATGCCCGCAGCAATGCAACGCTGGATCGACGCAAAGCGTCGGGATAACCCCACGAGCGTCGACGAAACCGTGACCCCTCTATCCCGCACTGGCTAGGCACCAACGCCGAACAATCATCCTGTGCACCAGCACCAGCACCAGCACCAGCACCAGCATCGGCATCGGCATCGGCATCGGCATCGGCACCGACATCGGCACCGACATCGACACTGGTACTAGCACCGGCGCGCCCTCTCCCTGAAAGCCTGCTCCGAGCAATTTCCAGACGTCAAACAGAGTCGCTGACCCTGGACAATATCGCCCCTGCTCGTTCAGCCCCGATGCACCAGCAGGGCGCCGACAAACACCAGTCCCAGCCCCGCCAACCTTGTCCAGGACAGGCTGCGTAGCGGCAGACCGAAAGCACCGAAGTGATCGGCCAGGGCAGCCCCCATGAGCTGCCCTCCTACCAGGCAGACGAAGAACAGTGCGGCGCCCGTGATCGGGGCCAGTGCTGCAGCGCCAGCAACGATACCCACACCAATCATCCCTCCAAGCAAGGACCACCATGGCAAGGCGGCCAACAGGCTGGGGCGTAGCGACCCACCGGAGAACGGTAGCAGGATCAGCAAACACACCAGGGTGACAAACACCGAACAGGCCGCAGCTGCCACTGGCGAGCCCAGGATTCGGGACACCGCCGTATTGATGACAGGCTGCTGAGAGAACAGCATGCCCAGCAGAATCGAAAGACCGATGGGAAGCCACGACATGGCAGTAAATTCCTTTTGCAGAATCATCAGCGCGGCACATTAGCACGCATGTACGGGTCGACCGGCACAATTCATCATTGTCTGACAATCTTGAACATTGTCAGACAATCTGATATTAATGAAGCCTCAGTAGATGACGGATACACGATGTGACAGGCAAATCATCGATCAGACAAGGCCTCGGTACGGACACGCCAACGCGTGTGCGCGACAAATCCGCCAGCTCACCCGTGGAACTTCTGCGTCCCCTGAACCAGCCGAGCCTGGACAAATCCGTCATCAATGCGCTGATCGTCATGATCGAAAAGGCGCAGTTGAAGGTCGGCGATCGCCTGCCACCGGAACAGACACTGGCCAGTCGCCTGGGCGTCGGCCGATCCACCATCCGCGAAGCACTCAAGGCATGGCAGAGCATGGGGATCGTGACCCGCAACAAGGGTGCCGGCACGATCCTCGCCGCCGAAGTCACCTCCAACTCGGTCAATATTCCCATCACGCTGAAGCTGGAGGCCGAAAGCCTGCTGCGAACCAATGGTGTTCGTCGACCACTGGAAGTGGAAGCCATTCGGCTGGCCTGCGGACATGCCAGCCAGAACGATCGGGACGAGATCCAGCGTCGAGCCGACATCCTGATGGAGGTCTACCAGCGAGGTGAAGACTGGCGCAAGGTGGACTCGCAGTTTCACTCCGCCGTTCACAAGGCTTGTGGCAATCCGCTGTTCGGTCAACTGAGCACCAGGATCCATGCCGTGTTCCACGACATCTACAAGGACCCCTTCGACATGCCGTTGCTGGGTGAGGAATCCATTCCCGTTCACAGGCAGCTGGCCGATGCGATTTCAGCCGCCGATACTGCAGCTGCGGTGCAGTACATGCTGGACATCTCGCAAATCGTCGACGACGCAGTCAGGAAACAACTCGATGAGCTCTGAAACCACTTTGCCGGACATCCACATCGAGTCGCTCGCGAACTCGCATGCAGACTCACTGGCAACATTGCTCAGCGAGGCCTATGGCGGTGACAGTGGCGGCAGTATCACACCTCCGATCGTACAGTCATCGCTGTTTGCCTTTGACAGCTACGAAGCCTTCGAAGACCGCATGGCCGGCCGTACCGATACAGCCTTGTACACCCGGGTGCAGAACCCGACGGTCTCGGCTTTCGAATCGGCCATGGCCAGTGCCGAAGGCGGCGACACCGCAGTGTCCTTCGCCTCTGGCATGGGCGCCATCTCGGCAACCATGCTGGCACTGGTCAAGCCCGGTGATCGCATTGCCTGTGTCGAACATGTCTACCCGGACTCCTATCGCTTGTTCGAAAGGCTGCTTCGCCCCTTCGGTGTAGACATCAGCTACCACCCTCTCAGTGCTTTCGAGAACGATCCGGAGCTGCTCGATGGTGTTAGCGTCGCCTATCTGGAAAGCCCGAACAGCCTCATGTTCGATTCACTGAAGCTGAGCACCGTCGCAGCCCACGCGAAGCGCCACGGCGCTTGCACGGTCATCGACAATTCCTGGGCCACACCGGTATTCCAGCGCCCACTGGAGCAGGGTATCGACGTCACCCTGCATTCGGCGTCGAAATACATCTCCGGGCACTCGGATACGGTTGCAGGAGTCGTGGTTTCCAGCAAAGACATCATCCATCATATCCGCGATCTGACACTGCCACTGCTGGGTGCGAAACTGGCGCCGTTCGAAGCCTTCTTGCTGATGCGCGGACTTCGCACCCTGGTCCCGCGCATGCAGAGACATCAGGAGAGCACCAATTCGATCATCGATCAACTGATGAATGTCGACGGTGTTGAAAAGATCAATACAGCAATCGTGTCCCCCGAGAGAGGCATCCTGGGCCGCTCAGGTCTGTTCTCGGTTCAATTCGATGAATCGGTGGATATTCGGCGCCTGTGCAACGCGCTGAGCATCTTCAAGCTCGGCGTCAGCTGGGGTGGCTTTGAAAGCCTCGCCCTGCCTGCCCGCGTCGGACTGGCCCAGGCCAGTGCCGAGAACTCCATGCAACGCTTCAAGGTGCCGGACAACCTGGTGCGCATCAGTATCGGGCTTGAAGGCGCAGATGATTTATGGAAGGACCTCAGCCAGGCCATTGCACAGGCACGAAGCTGAGACACATCAGTACCTGAACGACAACTGAAACACACAGCGAGGAACAAGGCATGATGATGAGACAGCTGGTCGGTGTATCTCTGGCACTGTTGCTGGGGTCTGGAGCGGCCTCCGCCGAAACGAAACTGAAACTGGTGGAAGTGATTACCAGTCCCGAACGTACCCAGACCCTGCAGGCCATGGTCGATGACTACGAAGCAGCCAATCCGGGTGTGGAAGTGGAAATCGTCTCCCTGCCCTGGGGTCAGGCATTCGAGAAATTCGCCACCATGGTCGCCGGAGGCGACGTACCCGATGTGGTGGAAATGCCGGACCGCTGGCTGGCCCTGTACGCGGGCAACGACATGCTCATGTCACTCGAGGACAACATCAGCAATTGGGAGCACGGCGATACCCTGACACAGAAATCCCTGGACATGGGACGCTATGCAGGCGGCACCATGTACACGGTACCTTACGGCTTCTACCTGCGTGCCATGTTCTACAACCGCAAGTTGCTGGCCGAAGCCGGTATCGATGCACCTCCGGCCACCATGGCGGAATTCATGGAAGCCTCCGCCAGAATCTCCGAGCTGGATGGCAAGAGTGGCTATTGTCTGCGCGGTGGACCCGGCGGCCTCAATGGCTGGATCATGTTTGCAGCCACCATGAACGGCACCAACGAATTCTTCACCGAAGACGGCAAGAGCCGCCTGGATGAACCGGGCTCCATCGAAGGTATCCAGTTTCTGATCGACATGTATCAGAAGGGCTACGCCCCCAAGGATTCGGTCAGCTGGGGATTCAACGAGATCGTGGCAGGCTTCTACTCGGGAACCTGTGCCTTTCTTGACCAGGACCCGGATGCGTTGATTGCCGTGGCCGAACGTATGGACGCTGAAGATTTTGCCGTCGCCCCGATGCCAGTCGGTCCGGCAGGCAAGGCCTTCCCCACCATCGGCTATGCCGGCTGGTCTGTCTTCAAGTCAACCGAGCATGCCAGCGAGTCCTGGGACCTGGTGGCTCATCTGTCCTCGCCCGAAAGCAACAAGACCTGGGCCAAGCGAGTTGGCGTCATTCCGATTCACGAAGGTGCCGACCAGGACCCCTACTTCCAGACCGATCAGTTCAAGGGCTGGTTCACCGAGCTCAACGAACCTCAGTACGAACCCACCATCATGCCCACCTACCTCGAGAAGTTCGGCTTCTTTGCCGACTCCATCGCTCTGGAATCCAGCCAGGAAGCCTTGCTGGGTCAGCGCAGTGCCGAGGATATCGCCAGCGAATGGGCTGACTTTCTGACCGCGGAATACGCGAAATGGAAGGCAGACCAATAGCCGGTTTCGCAAGCGCTCGAAAAATGCCTCCAGCTGCCACGCCATGGCGTGCGCGGCTGGCGGTAGCCGCTGAGCCGTGGCTGTATCTCTCTCCGGGTCTGATTCTGATTACTCTGGTGATGCTGCTGCCACTGGTCATCGGCATCTCCTACGCCTTTCAGGCGATCTCGCTGATGAACCCGTTCGACACCGGCTGGATCGGTCTGCAGAACTTCAGCACTCTGATGGACGATGCCAAATTCTGGAAGTCGCTGAAGAACACCTTTCACTGGACGCTGGCGTCGGTAATCCTGCAGTTTCTGCTGGGTCTGGGACTGGCCCTGCTGCTCAACCGCGGTTTTCACGGTCGCAAATTCGTGCAGGCACTGGTATTCCTGCCCTGGGCAGTACCCACGTTTCTCTCGGCGCTGACCTGGTCATGGCTGTTCAACCCGGTCATCGGCCCCATCCCTCACTGGCTGGCAGCCATCGGCATACTCAGCGAGCCGTACAATATCCTGTCCGACCCCGATACCGCGCTCTGGGGACCGATCATTGCCAATGTGTGGTTCGGCATTCCCTTCTTTGCCATCACTCTGCTGGCCGCCTTGCAATCGATCCCGAACGACCTGTATGAGGCCGCGGCCATTGATGGCGCAACCGCCTGGCAATGCTTCATCAAGATCACCCTGCCCTTTCTGGCCCCGATGATCCTGATCACCGTCATGCTCAGAGCCATCTGGGTGGCCAACTTTGCCGATCTGATCTTCGTCATGACGGGAGGCGGTCCGGCCAATTCCACACAGATCCTCTCCACCTATATCTTCACCACCGCATTTCGCAAACTCGACTTCGGTTATGCCTCGGCCATTGCCGTGATTCTGCTGTTGCTGCTGCTGGCCTACGCCGCTGTGTTGTTGCGCCTGCGCAAGAGCCTGAAGATGGTGGATGCATGAAAACATTTCTCACCGGCAGTCGCTATCTGGCGATCGCTGCCTATGTGCTCTTCGCACTGTTTCCTCTGTACTGGCTGTTGAAGATCGCCATCACGCCGGAAAAGCTGATCTACACACAGGGCACGGCGCTGTGGCCCGGCAGCATCACGCTGGAGAACTTTCGATCGGTGATCTTCGCCTCGGATTTCATGGCGTACTTTCGCAACAGTGTCACGGTCTCGCTGGTCAGCGCCGCCTTGACCACCGTCATCGCGGCCGCTGCCGGCTATGCCTTTTCCCGGTTCCGCTTCCGGGGAAAATCACTGGTGGTCGTGATACTGCTGATCACGCAGATGTTCCCCCTGTTGATGATCATCGCCCCGATATACAGGATCGTGGCCTCACTGGGATTGCTCAACACCCTGACCAGCCTGATCGTGGTCTACACCGCCTTCAATATTCCATTCGCCACCTTCCTGATGCAGTCCTTCTTCGATGGCATCCCCAGGGACCTGGATGAGGCGGCCATGATGGATGGCTGTACGCGATTGCAGGCCTTCCGCAAGGTCATTCTGCCGCTGACGCTACCCGGTCTTGCCGCCACCCTCGGTTTCATCTTCACGGCCGCCTGGAGCGAACTGCTGTTTGCCCTGATGCTGATCAATTCCAATGACAGCATGACGTTTCCGGTGGGTCTGCTGACCTTCGTATCCAAGTTTTCCGTGGACTGGGGGCAGATGATGGCAGCCGGTGTGCTGGCACTGGTCCCCAGCTGTCTGTTTTTCATCTTCATCCAGCGCTACCTCGTTCAGGGTCTGACCGCTGGTGCCGTCAAAGGTTGAGAACCGCTCATGGCCCGAATCGACATAGACAGTCTGCACAAGCGCTTTGGTGCAGACACCGTCATCAACGACGTCAACCTGTCGTTTGAAGAAGGCGAGTTCATCGTATTGGTGGGCCCTTCCGGTTGTGGCAAATCGACATTGCTGCGCATGATTGCCGGACTGGAAAGCATCAGCGGCGGTGAAATTCGCATGGATGGAAAACGCATGAACGATCTGCCACCACGTGATCGAGATATCGCCATGGTGTTCCAGTCCTATGCGCTCTATCCACATATGGATGTTGCCCGCAACATGGGCTTCAGCATGGAAATACAAGGCAGACCCGACGAGGAGAAGCGTGGCAAGATCGAGCAGGCCGCCGAAGTATTGGGATTGAATCGGCTTCTGAAACGTCTGCCTCGCGCGCTCTCGGGCGGGCAACGTCAGCGTGTTGCCATGGGACGTGCCATCGTGCGAGATCCCAGCGCCTTCCTGTTCGATGAACCGCTGTCGAACCTGGATGCAGCACTGCGGGTGGAAATGCGTCTGGAGATTGCCCGCCTGCATCAACAACTGGGCACCACCATGGTGTATGTGACGCATGATCAGGTCGAGGCGCTGACACTGGCAGACCGCATTGTCGTGCTCGATGGCGGCGTCGTGCAACAAGTAGGCACGCCGATGGAACTCTACGAGTCACCGGCCAATCTGTTCGTCGCGCGCTTCATCGGCTCACCCACCATGAACCTGATGGATATCAATGTCCTCTCACAAGCGCTGGGCCAGCCAGCCTTCCTCTCGGAAGCCAGTCAGTTGGGCATTCGACCGGAACACCTGACACCGGTCGATGCAGGTGCCGGCCATCTGCAAGGTACGGTCGAGGTGGTGGAGCGCCTGGGCGCGGATTCCTTCATCTACGCCCAGGTGCCCGGTGCCGGGCGTCTGCTCTGTCG
This sequence comes from Granulosicoccus sp. 3-233, assembly GCF_052681095.1. Taxonomy (NCBI): domain Bacteria; kingdom Pseudomonadati; phylum Pseudomonadota; class Gammaproteobacteria; order Chromatiales; family Granulosicoccaceae; genus Granulosicoccus; species Granulosicoccus sp. 3-233. The sequence continues at coordinate 119,571 of NZ_JBQYLE010000013.1, read as the reverse complement.
CAGCAAGGGCAATACAAGCCTGAAACCCGGAGTTTCTCTGGGACTGCAGCTCGATCTGCCTCATCTGCATGGCTTTGACCAGCAAGGGCAATCGCTGCGACACGCCTAGTGTGTCACCTGCCTGATTTGTCAGAAAGCAGAAATCCCGTGCCAGTCTTGCTGCAAGCAGCACCGGCACGCCGCAGCGACACCTCAGCGCATCGTGAATCCGCGATCGGCCAGAAAGCCTCGCATATGCGGCCGTGATTCCTTGCCGACCAGCGCCTTCATCTCGCGACTCCAGTTGCTGTCCTTGTTGCCACCGGTACGTGACAGATAGTACTGCGACAGGGCCTCGTCGTAGGCTGCCACATGCGCAGACTGCGCGTCGGCATCATAGACTTCCTGCATCAGCACCGCATCGACGGCCAGTCGCGGCTTGACTTCAGGATCCTGTGCCGGATGGCCCAGACACAGTCCGAATACCGGATACACCTGCTCGGGCAGACCCAGCAGCTCGGCAACTTCGGCCGGATTGTTGCGCAGGCCTCCGATGTAGCAGATACCCAGTCCCAGTGACTCGGCCGCAATCACCGCCGTCTGGGCCGACAAGGCGACATCGATGGTGGCAATCATGAAATGCTCGGTCATGCCCGGTTCGAACTCCCCCCCTTGAGCCGCACAGGCCGCAGCCGGTCGATGCAGATCGGCACAGTACACCAGAAAGGCCCCGGCACTGGCGACATAGGCCTGACCACCCGCCAGCTCGGCCAGACGCTGACGTTTTTCCGGTGATTTCACCTGAATGACGCTGACTGCCTGCACATTGCTGGAGGTTGCAGCGGCCTGTCCGCAGGCCACGATCTCGCGTACCACCTCGTCGTCGACGATGCGATCCTCGAACTTGCGAATCGAGCGATGAGCCTGCAACAGTTCGATGACAGGATTGCTTGGAGTTTTATTCATGGGACTACATGGGTACCGGGTGATCAAGATAGATGGCATGGATACCCGCCTTGACCTCATCACTGAGTTCGAGGGAGGTCGCCGCAAGATTGTTGCGAAGCTGATCCATGGTGGTTGCACCGATGATGGTGGAGGTCATGAAGGGACGGCCCATGCAGAAGGCCAGTGCCATCTGCGACGGATCCAGACCGTGTTCGCGTGCCAGTGCCACATAGCGGTTGCAGACCTGTGCACTGCGCTCCGAGTAACGACCACCAAGCGCCTCGTTCATGCTGCGACGTGAGCCATCGGGGATCGTACCGTCACTGTACTTGCCGCTGAGCATGCCGGCAGCCAGCGGCGAATAGGTCAGCAGTCCGACGTTCTCATGGTGCGACAGCTCCGCCATGTCCAGGTCGAACAGGCGATTCATCAGATTGTATTCGTTCTGAATACTCACCACGCGAGGCAGATTCTCACGCTCGGCAATGCGCAGGTACTGCGCCGTGCCCCAGGCGCTTTCATTCGACAGGCCGACATGCAGGATGCGTCCGGCCTTGACCTGTGCATCCAGTTCGCGCAGCACCTCGTGCATGTTGTCCAGCACCTTGTCGGTCTGCTGGGCAGTCGGGTCGTAGGTCCAGTTCTGTCGAAACGCATAGCTGCCGCGATTCGGCCAATGCAGTTGATACAGATCGATGCGATCGGTCTGCAGCCGCTTCAGGCTGCGTTCGACGGACACGCGGATTTTCTCGGGGGTGATGTCCTTGCCACCGTACATCCATTCCTTGCCCTTGCCTGTCACCTTGGTGGCCAGCACCATCCGGTCGCGCTTGCCCGATTGCGCCACCCACTGCCCGATGATGGTTTCCGTGTCGCCCAGTGTCTCTGCCGTCAACGGCGTGGTGGGATACATCTCGGCGGTATCGATGAAATTGACACCGTGGTCCAGCGCGCAGTCGATCTGTTCGGCCGCTTCCGCAAAGGTATTCTGGGTGCCCCAGGTCATGCTGCCCAGGCAGATTTCGCTGACCAGTGTATCGGTCCGTCCCAACGGTAGCATCTTCATGAGTGTGCCCAATCCATGTAAGCGCTGCGTGCCTGCTGGGTGACAGGGCCAATCTCGTATTGTGTGTCATCGAAGGCAATGACAGGTGTGACCTTGGCCAGATTGCCGGTCAGGAACACTTCATCGGCGGCATGGAAATCCTCGATACGCAGCACCGACTCATGCACCTTGACGCCCGCTTCGCGCAGTAGCCCCATGATGCGTCGACGTGTGATGCCATCCAGAAAAGTGCCGTTGGGAACCGGAGTGAAGACTTCTCCATCGCGCACCATGAACACATTGCTGGTGGCAGACTCTGCCACATTGCCCAGCGTGTCGCACACCAGCGCATTGGTGAAGCCCTTGCTGACCGCTTCTCGCATCATGCGCGCATTGTTGGGATAGAGGCAGGCCGCCTTGGCATTGACCGTCGCCACATCCAACGTGGGCCTGCGAAAGCTTGTCGTGGTCAGTCTGGCAGCATTGGCCGCAGGCGGCATCGGAATCTCCTGCAGACACAGGCAGAAGTCGGTGGAGTCCGGATCGGCCGAGATGAATCCATCGCCATACCCGGTAGACCAGTACATGGGGCGAATGTAGATCGCGGCATCCTTGTGGAATTGCGCCAGACCTTCGTTGACGCGTTCGACAATCGCCTCGCTGGTCAGGGTCGGGTTCATGCCCAGGCTCAGGGCGGATTGATTGACCCGCTCGCAATGAGGCGCCAGGTCGGGAACGACGCCGTCGAACTGTCGGGCACCATCGAATACCAGGGTGCCCAACCAGGTTGCATGATCAGCCGAACGCATGATGGGGACACTGCCCTTCTGCCATTCGCCGCCGTGGAAGGTGAGAATCGGATTGTCGGTGGACACGATGTGCTTTCCTGCAAGAAATGATCAGGTAGACATGCTACCGCATCACGTCATTGCATGACGATCTGCGCACCCGCTTCTATGCCATTGCGTTCGAACCAGCCCTGATTCACTTCCAGCGCAAATTTTGCAGGCGCTCTGGAATCGAACAGCTGATTGGGCCCGACATTCATGTCGTGAATCTCGTTGATGACCATGTCTTCGGAAATGAACGCGATGGACAGGGGAATCAGTGTGTTGCGCATGGTGAAGGTCAGTGGCCTTTCGCCCTCGTAGACGAACAGCATGCCTTCGTCCTCCCCCATGGAGCGGCGAAAGCTCAAGCCCATGTAGCGCTGTTGACTGGTGGCGGCCACCTCGGCGTTCATGGCCTTGCCGTCAATCAGCAGACTGACACTTGGCAGGCGTGGCTGCGCACTGTCTGCTCTGGCAGGAAGGTGCGCGGCAAACACCAGACACAGGGTGGCGACCAGCGCCACCAGCACCGTGGTCAGACGCCAGATACCACTGTTGGCGCGAATCCACGGTCGAGCAGATTCAACGGCAATGATGTGATCGTGTCGCAGAGGTGTCTTTCGCATGAGAATCAGGATAACAGTTCGCGCAAGCGTGGAAAGGCCATGCGGGTCTTGGGGCGAACCCCCTCCCAGATCAGAAAGGACTCGGCGGCCTGCTCGACCAACATGCCCAGACCGTTACAGGCTGTTGCACCGCAGGACTTGCTCCAGCTCATGAAAGGCGTGTCCTGCCGGCCATAGGTCATGTCATAGGCCAGGCTGTGATGCGAGGCAATCCCATCTGGCAGCGGAGGCATGCCACCGTTCATGCTCACCGTGGTCGCATTGATGATCACATCGAAAACCGGTTCACCGTCAAGCTGCTCGAAACCGCCGCCACTCACCGGTCCAAGGTCCTCGAACAGCGATGCCAGCTGTTCGGCCTTTGACGCCGTGCGATTGGCCACATGCAGCAGTGCAGGCTGCTTGGCCAACAGCGGTGCCATGACACCACGTGCTGCACCACCAGCCCCCAGCAACAGGACACGTTTCGACTCGAGTGGGCGACGCTGATTGACGACGATATCGGCCACCAGTCCCAGGCCATCGGTATTGTGGCCGACCCGTTTGCCGTCACGGTGCATGTGAATGGTATTGACCGAGCCGGCGCGTCGGGCATTCGGACTGAGCCGTTCGCACACCTCTACGGCCAGTTCCTTGAAGGGCGCCGTGACATTGCAGCCTTGTGCCCCCGAACGCTGCCAGTCGATGACCGTCTGCGCGAAGGTCTCCGGACTCGCTTCCGTGCGGGTATAGTGGATCCGGCGTTGTGTCAGCTCACCAAACAACTGATGCACGACAGGCGACAGGCTGTGTGCGATCGGCTGGCCAATCACTGTATATCGGTTAATCATGAATCGTCAGGGAATCTCAGCGCCGTTTTCGGCACTCTGTTTTGCAGGAAGAAATACTTGAGTTCGTCGAGTCGCCTCTGCATCAATGGCGGCGTGGCATCTTCCTTGCCCAGCGGATTGTGGGCGAACTGGAATTCCCCTCCGTCACAGCGCCGGTATTCGCTCATCAGCAGTTGGAGCTCTTGCAGACTTGCCCCCGTGATGGTGGGCGATTCGAAGCGATACTGTACCGCTACCGGCGCCAGCACAACACCGCTGGCTTCACAATTCTCGGGCAAACGATAGGATACGTCCACCGCCCGCACCGGCGGCGGAGGCTCGTCGATACCCAACACCTCCTTCAGCAGTGCCTCACCACTGCTCATCTGACTCTCCTGCGCAACCGTGCCGTTGCCCTCCTCGGCCCCCCCGTTTTCCCTGGTCTGGTCGCCAGAATCTTCTGGCTCGGCAGCCGACCTGGGCAGCACGGAGTTAGCGTCTATTCGTTGCACGCTCTGATCGCGCTCCGGCGCCTTTTCCGTCGGTTCCGGCAACGGTGCAGCCCGTTGTGGTCTTTCCACGCTCTTCGCCTGACTCTCCTCCTCGCGCGTATAGGCCAGTGACTTCACGTCCAGAGACTCATTCAGGTTTTCAGTACCACCCAGAAACTCGGCTACCAGGAAATACAATGCAATACAGACTGTCGCACAGGCGATAATTGCCTTTGTAATGGGATTCATGGGGGCCTACCGGATACCGGAGAGAGTGAGTCAGACCATTCTGCCGACAAGTCATGGCTCATGGGCAAGACAGAATCAAGACAAGTGAACTGATTCAGGCTAAGTTAGTCATTCTTGCGCGAATGGTAACGCGACGCCTGAACATCTGCCACATGCACAAGGCAATTCACCGTTCATGGCAATGATACCGGTGGCACTGACTTTCCCAATCAATTTCGGACAATCGACACAGTGAGCAACAACGCAATGTTCGGGGTCAGAGCCCCGTTTCCCGGCAACCGGCCGCGTCGCATGCGGCGAGACACCTTCAGTCGACGCCTGATGCAGGAGAATCATGTCACTGCAGACATGTTGATCCAGCCTTACTTCATCATCGATGGTGAAGGGCAGCGCCAGAGTGTTCCGTCCATGCCCGGTGTCGATCGACTCAGCATCGATCTGCTGCTGGAAGCCGCCGCCGATCTGCATGCGCTGGGAGTCCCGGCCATCGCCCTGTTCCCGGTAACCGAGGACAGCGCCAAGACGGACGATTGCAGCGGTGCCTGGAACGCCGATGGTCTGCTGCAGCGAGCCGTCCGGGCTCTCAAGGCCGAACTGCCCGAGCTGGGTATCATCACCGATATTGCTCTGGACCCTTACTCGCCACATGGCCACGACGGCCTGATGAACGACGAAGGCTACATCATGAATGACGAAACGGTCGATGCACTGGTCCGTCAGGCCCTGTCCCATGCCGAAGCCGGCGCCGATATCGTCGCCCCGTCCGACATGATGGATGGTCGCATCGGCGCCATTCGAGAAGCCCTGGAAGCCGCGGATTTCCGGCATACCCGAATCCTGAGCTACGCCGCCAAATATGCCTCATCCTTCTATGGACCCTTTCGTGATGCCGTGGGGGCTTCCGCAGCGCTGGGCAAATCGACCAAGAATTCCTATCAGATGGATCCGGCCAACAGCAATGAGGCCATGCATGAAATTGCTGCCGACTTGCAGGAGGGGGCAGACATGATCATGGTCAAGCCCGGTCTGCCCTATCTGGATATCGTCCGACGCGCCCGTGATACCTTCGCCGTGCCAACGTATGCCTATCACGTCAGCGGTGAGTACGCCATGATCAAGGCCGCCGCTCAACAAGGCTGGATTGATGAAAAGGCGATTGTCATGGAAACCATGATGGCATTTCGCCGCTCAGGATGTGACGCAGTTCTAAGCTATTATGCGCACGACGTCGCCAAATGGCTCAAGAACTGCTGAGAATCATCAATCCCACTATCATTGTGTTCACGACCCGACACAAGACGAATCGAGACTCGTGCCCAAGAAATTCGCATACAAGGCAGTTGCTGCCGGCCTGCTGATCAGCCTCTCCGGTACCGCATTCGCTGCACTGAGTGACCAGTGGTACATCGGTATCGGTGGTGGCATGTCGGTACTGCAGCCTGAAGCCAGCGATTCGTCGGTTGATGTAGACGACAAGAACGGCCAGTTGGGCACGATCTTTTTCGGGAAGGATTTCGATTCTCGCAGCAGCGGGCAGTTCCAGCTGTATTCACTGGGCGAATCGAGTTTCGATGACGGCCAGAGTACCGCGAGCTACGTCGGTGGCGATGCCTCCCTGTTGTACCGCTTCTTCGACTCAAGGGACCGGCGCGAGCGCGGCGCCGTGTTCGGCACGTCGTTCTACGGTCGCTTCGGCTTCGGCTTCCTGAATCGCGACTCGGATCTGCCGCTGGATGATGACGCACCGGTCTATTTCGGCGTCGGCGCCGGGCTGGAAACCTATTTCACCCACAATCTGGGCATGCGCCTGGAAGCCATGTATCACGAAACGGACGCGGCCTCGGCGAGTCTGTCGCTGGTGACACGTTTCGGTGGTCATCGAAGTCGCCCCCCTGTCAGACCGCCTGCCGTGGTGCCATCCGCCCCCGTGGCAGTGACCCCCCCGACAAGCAATCCGGTCGCCGAACCGGTGCCGGCGCCAGACGCGATTCCCGGCCCTGCCTCGAACCCGACTCCGGAACCCGATGTGGCAGCCGCTCCCGGTTCCCTGCCCTCCACACAACCGGAATCGACCACTGCATCAATACCGGATATCTCTGCGGAACTGCCCCCACCGGGGGTGACCGCGCCTGAGCAGGGACCTGGCAGTTCCGAGTCTCCACTGGACTTGACGGCCCTGCAGGACACGGCCGACCAGGCAGCCAATGCGGCGCCACCAAGCGCCGAGACCATCTACCCCGCCGTGGAGGTCCTGGGCAACACGCAGGAAATCGAACAGATCGAACCTGAGGCTCCTGCCAGTGACGTTTCAGCACCGACAATTCCACCCGCTGCAAACACCGCAGCCATTGCCCCTCTACTGCCGAATGCGGACAGTGATGGCGATGGCATCAATGACATCAGGGATCGCTGCCCGGATTCCACACCTGGCTACCCTGTCAATACGCGAGGCTGCCCGCTGTACGCCGGCCTGCTACCGGATGTGACATTCCAGGACGGTACGGCGGAGTTCGATGCCAGCAGCTTTGCGGTTCTGGACAGACTGGCGCAAACACTCAATGAGCATCCCGACAGCGCCATCGAGATCGTGGCCCATACCGACAACAGCGGCACCGAGCAGCAACAATCCGCCCTGACTCGTCAGCGATTGCGCAGTGTCGGACTTTATCTGGTCAATCTGGGCATCAGCCAGGAAAGACTGCTGCTACGCTCTTTCGGTGGCAAACGGCCCGCCTTCGATAACGACACGGCCGACGGCCGACGCCGCAACAATCGCATTGAAGTGTTCGAAAACCCCTGAGGGCTGACCCGTTCGACGATTCTGGACAGACCCCCGATTCTGGCTGGCGATGGGCATCGCGCCGGTCAGCTGGTGGCTGATGCAGGCACTCGGTGTCGCCCGGCGTACCGAACCCCTGGCCATCTCGCCCTTGCTGATGATCGTGATCGTGAATCCGGTGCTCGAGGAAATCGTCTTTCGCGGCGGAGTGCAGGACTGGCTGCAAGGACGACGCGCCTTGCGTCATCGCTGGGGTCCGCTCAGTCTGGCCAATGTCCTGACATCCCTCCTGTTTGCCAGTGTGCATCTGTTACGGCAACCACCGCTGTGGGCGGCCCTGACTTTCCTGCCTTCGCTGATTTTCGGCTGGGCGAAAGAGCGCCATGAGACCCTTCTTTCGCCCATTGTTCTTCACATGAGTTACAACGCGGGCTTTATCTGGCTGTTTGCCTGACCGGACAGTCAGAGCTGCCCCGCGCCTAGTGACGAAAGTGTCGTACGCCAGTGAATACCATGGCCATATCGTGCTCGTCGGCAGCGGCAATGACTTCCGGGTCATTGCGGGAGCCACCGGGCTGAATGACGGCCACGATGCCGGCACTGGCCGCGTTGTCGATGCCATCCCTGAACGGAAAGAAGGCATCTGAAGCCATGACGGCACCGGCGACCTCCAGGCCTTCATCCGCAGCCTTGATGCCGGCAATCCGTGCAGAATAGACGCGACTCATCTGACCTGCCCCGACCCCTACGGTGGCCGCGTCCCGACCATACACGATGGCATTGGACTTCACGAACTTGGCCACCCGCCAGGTGAACAGCAGATCGGCCAGCTCGGCCTGACTGGGCTGTCGTTTGCTGACCACCTTCAGGGAGTCTGTACTCACGTTCAACAGGTCATCCTCCTGTACCAGCAGACCTCCGGCCACAGGACGGTACTGCCAGCTGGCGTTGCTGCCGTCGAGGACCGGCAGCGATTCACAATCCAGCACCCGGACGTTCGGCTTGGCCGCCAGCAGTTCGGTCGCTGCCGCTTCGACACCCGGCGCCACGATCACTTCGACAAACTGGCGAGCAATGATTTCGCGGGCAACCTCGGCAGTCAGGGCATGATTGAACGCGATGATGCCACCGAAGGCCGATGTCGGATCGGTGCGATAGGCCTTGTCATAGGCCTCCAGCTGACCGTCGGCAACCGCCACGCCACAGGGATTGGCATGCTTGACGATGACACAGGCCTGCCGGTCGAACTGCCGGACGCACGCCAGGGCCGCATCGGCATCCATGACGTTGTTGTACGACATTGCCTTGCCCTGCAGCAGCTGTGCCCCTGCAATGGTACCGGCACCGGCATCCGCCGAGCGGTAGAACGCGGCGCGCTGATGCGGGTTTTCACCGTAGCGCAGCGTGTCGTTCAGCTGGAACTGCGTATTGAGCGTGCGTGGAAAATCCGCAGGCTGTGCGTGACTGGCTCCTCCCGTGCGGCGCCCCAGAAAATCGGCAATCATGCCATCGTAGCGAGCTGTGTGTTCGAAGGCCTTGACGGCCAGATCGAAACGCAAGGCGCTCTGCTCCGCCTCATCGGCATCCAGCGCGGCAATGATGCGTGGATAATCTGCAGGGTCGGTAATGACAGCCACGGATGCATGGTTCTTGGCCGCCGAACGTACCATGGCAGGACCGCCGATATCGATGTTCTCGATGGCATCTTCAAAGGACACATCCGGTCTGGCCACCGTGGCGGCAAATGGGTAGAGGTTCACGATCACGAAATCGATCGGAGCAATCTGCCGCTCCTGCATGACCCCGTCATCGATGCCACGACGCCCGAGTATGCCGCCGTGCACGGTCGGATGCAGGGTCTTGACACGACCGGCCATCATCTCCGCGGCACCGGTATGTTCGGAGACATCGGTGACGGGCAGCCCGGCCTTGCGCAAGGTATCAGCCGTGCCTCCGGTGGACAGGAGCGTCACGCCCTTGTCTACCAGAGCCCTGGCCAGTTGCTCGATGCCTTGCTTGTCAGAGACACTGAGCAAGGCGCAGGAGTCGGCAGTGTTTTCAGCCACTAGAGGTATTTTCCGTAGAGTTCAGCAAAGAGGGTGACGTAGTGGACAGGACCTGTGGTCCGTCCACCAGATAACGACGCGTTCAGGTGGTCGAACCACTAGTCCATGTCAGCCAGCTTGTTGCGCAGATTGCCACGACTGATGCCCAGCCATTCGGCAGCACGACTCTGGTTGCCACCACATTCGCGCATGACGGCACTGAGCAAGGCATGCTCGGCCTGGCGTATGACCATGCGATACAGCCCAGACGGTTTTTCACCATCGAGCATGTCGAAATAACGCACCAGTTCATCCTGCACACAGCAGCTGATGGCCGTACCACCCGGTTCGGCACTGCAGGACGCGGCGTTTTCCGGTTCATTCGCATCTCTGGCTTTGCCGCTGCTGGTGGCCGAACGTGTTCTGGATGCAATCATGCGCTTTGTTGATGTGGGCACTACAGCGGCAGCGGCATTGCCGCCACGCTTGTCGTCGGATGTTGTTGTCATTATCAAGCTGCAGCTACGAACTGGGCAGGCCGGGAAAAGAAGTCCTCAACCAGTCTGAGTTGGTCCACGGAATTTTCCACCTTGTTGATCGTCTCGCGAAATGCAGCGGCATGCTTCAAACCCTTGCAATACCAGGCAATATGCTTGCGAGCAATACGAACACCGCGGTATTCACCGTAAAGCTGATGACAGCCTTCGAGCTGAGTCAACAGCGTCGCCCCTACCTGTTCGAGTGAGGGAGGCAATGGTACAGGCTCACCACGCAATGCGGCAGTAATTTCGCCGAATATCCAGGGATTTCCCTGAGCCGCGCGACCGACCATCACCCCGGCTGCGCCCGTCTGGTGCATGACCTGTCGAGCCTGATCTCCGCTGGTGATATCACCATTGGCGATAACGGGAATGGAGACGGCATCGACAATCGCGGCGATGGTGTCGTACTCGGCCTGGCCCTTGAATCGATCACTGCGGGTGCGACCATGCACCGCCAGGCAGGCGATGCCTTCGCGCTCGGCCAGTCTGGCGATATCGACACCGTTTCGCGATTCCGGCGTGGGACCGGTCCGGATCTTCAGAGTCACCGGGACATCGACTCTGGCGACCACAGCGCGCAGAATGTCGCGTACCTGGTCGGGATAGGCCAGCAGGGCGGACCCTGCCTGACGGTTGCAGACCTTCTTTGCCGGGCACCCCATGTTGATGTCGATGATTTGCGCGCCATGAGCCACGTTCAATGCGGCCGCATCGGCCATGGCCTCGGGCTCGGCACCGGCAATCTGCACGGCATGCGGCAGATCGTTGTCGGCACGCACGATTCGATGCCGCGTCTTGGCCGTGGCATAGAGCAAGGTGTCGCTGGAGATCATCTCGGAGGCGGCATAACCGACCCCCGCTTTTGCACAGGCATCCCGGAAAGGACGATCGGTTACACCCGCCATGGGTGCCAGAAACACAGGGATATCTACAACGTGTGTTCCTATTTCTATCATGGCAGGTGTGGACTAAAGGCGGCCGTATATCCTAATACAGATCTGTTCTTAAAAATACCGTATGAGGAAACAGCAGTAGACAGATATCACCTGCTGAACAGGGAAAAAGATCGTTATCTGAAGTCCAGCTCGAAGGACATGGCCTCGTTGCCGGGGTCTTCCACACTGAGGCTGATGTCCAGATTTTCCCCGGTCTCGAACAGATCTCCTGCCCGCCAGTTGTCAAGGTAGTCGGAAGGCGAATAGGTGTGCTTCGCCATCAATCGACCACTGCGGTCTGTCAGCATGATGTCCAGTGTGGGATAACGCTGGGCGAACTCGGCCTCGTTCGCGAAGCCGATGTTGATGATCAACATGTCCTCCTCATCAGGATGAGAGAAAACGGTGCGCTTGGTGACCTTGATGGTTGCCAGATCGACCCGTTCCGCCAGCGTACAACCGAAGACGGAGCAGACCGATTCCAGTACCGGCCTGACCAGCGCATTGTGTTGCAGCGCAGCCCGCTCGCGATAACCATACAGTCCGGCGGCCAGGACCAGCACACCGGTGAACAGCAGTCCTCGCATCCACCACGCGCCGACGGGTTCATCATCGGCCAGAATCGGCATCTCGGACGATTTCAAGGTACTCAGCAGTTCGTCCATCTCACCCACGACCTTCTCATCACCACCGGTAGTCGATGCAGGCAGGTCAGTCGCGACAGAGTCGGGCGAGCGCTGTGTGGTGGCGCTGCCCTGCTCCGGAGATCCATCACTCAGCGTGGCGCGGGCATCCTCGATGACATCATCGGCATAGAGCGTTTCATCGATGGACTCGTCGAAGTCGTCCTCTTCACCCGGATCATCGAAATCGAAGGGCGGTAATTCTCGCGTCTCGTCCAGATAGTCCAGTTCGGGCAGTCCGGCATCCGCCGAGAACAGGGCGAAATCGGCATAGGTCACGTCCAGTGGTGAAGCCGCACCGGTCTGGCTGGCTTCGCTGGCAGAATCAGCATCAGCCGTATCGGTTTTTCCGGGGGGAGTCGGCTCGCTGACGGTCTGCCCCGGCTTGCCTGATGCCGGTTCGCCAGAGGTGTCGGCCACGGTGTCCTCTTCGGTGTCTCCGGCAGGCTTGCGCAGATTCGCCAGTGCGTCGAATATGCTCAGGCATTCCCCACAACGCACCCGCGTGTCGCTGGATTCAAGCAACTCACGTGATACCTCGAACACGGTGTGACAACTCGAGCAACAGGTCTGCGGATTCTGCTCGTCCTCTGCCGAGGTATAGGCACTCGCCAGATCATCCTCGTCGTTCTCGTCGTTCTCGTCGTTCTCGTCGTTCTCGTCGTTCTTGCCGTTCTTGCCGTTCTTGGCATCCTCGTCTGCAGCAGACTCCTGATCGGCATCGCCCTCATCAGGCTCCTCATTGCCCGAACTGCTGACATCGGCGTCGTCCTGCCTGTCCTTGCCCTCCTCGTCGCCCGAGCCTCCTGCTTTGTCCCCGGCCTCATCGGTCTCTTGACCGTCGCCCAGATCCCCTTTCCGACCGCGCCCCTTGCCATTCTCCTGACCGCTGTCGTCAGGCTCCGCCTCTGTTCCGGTGGCATCAGCCCGTTCTTCATCCGGCGCCGTCGTTGCAGCAGCATCCGTATCGGGCTTGATACGATCCTTGCCCGGGCCGAAACGGGATTTCTGGCTGCGCTTGGCCATGATCAATCAGCGCGGGTTCAGCGACGAATCGCGGTCATCAGCGCCCAGCCGTCACGAGCCTGGCCGGGTTCGAAGTCGAAGTTCTCGCCGTAGCGCTTGCTCAACGGTGCCATCTGCTCGCTCAGAATACCGGACACGATCAGTCGCCCCCCCGGCACCACCGTTGCTGCAAGAGTATCTGCCAGTTCCATCAATGGCTTGAAGAGGATGTTGGCCAAGACGAGTTCCACCGAAATATCGTTTACAAGGTCAGGCATGCCGATCTCGAGCCGATCCAGCACACCGTTCTGCAGGGCATTGTCACGTGTCGCTGTCAGCGCCTGTGGATCGATATCCACGGCCCAGGCCCGTTCTGCACCCAGCAGCAATGCTGCAATGGCCAGAACACCCGAGCCGCAACCGTAGTCGATGACGCGACAGCCCTGCATGGGACGCAATGTATGTGCCGTTTGCGCCCCCATCCACGCAAGGCACTGGGCTGTCGTTGCATGGGTGCCGGTGCCGAAGGCCATGCCGGGATCCAGTCGCAGGTTGATGGCCTTGTCATCCGGTGGTGGCTGCTCTGTCGGACAGATCCAGAAATGCTCTCCGAACTGCATGGGCTTGAAGGTATCCATCCAGGTTCGTTCCCATTGGCGTTCCTGCAATCGCGACACCGAAAACAACGGCACCGAGATCCCCATCATCGCTGCCGCCAGGTACAGGGCATCCTGCAGTTGCTCGAGCTCGGTCTCACGAGCGAACAGCCCCACCAGCGTGATGTCTTCCCACAGCCGGACTTCGCCCGGCACCGGTTCCAGCACGGCATGGGCAAGATCCTCGTCATCATGACTGTCCTGGAGAGTGATGGACAGAGCACCGGCCTCCAACAGCCAGTCCTCCAGAGACTCGACCTCTTGCCGAGTCGTGTCGAGCGTGACTTCAAGCCATTCAGGAGCAGTCATGATGTTCCGGCAAGGGCCTTCAGGAAAGGCCCAGCTTCTTTTCGAGGTAGTGGATATTGGTGCCTCCTTCCTGGAAGGCAGAATCGTTGAAGATATCGATGTGCAGAGGGATATTGGTCTTGATACCGTCGATGAAGACCTCACTGAGTGCACCACGCATGCGGGCAAGCGCCGATTCTCGCGTATTGGCGGACACGACCAGTTTGGCAATCATGGAGTCGTAGTGAGGCGGCACCGTGTAGCCATTGTAGATATGGGTCTCGACACGCACCCCCAGACCGCCCGCCGGATGGTACTGGCGTATGGTCCCCGGGGATGGCATGAAGTTGACCGGATCTTCCGCATTGATACGACACTCGAAGGCATGACCCTTGATCTTGATGTCTTCCTGCTTCCAGCGAAGCTCACGCCCTTCGGCAGCGAAGATCTGCTCCTTGATGATGTCGATCCCCGTGATCATCTCGGTGACAGGGTGTTCAACCTGCACCCGGGTGTTCATCTCGATGAAGTAGAACTCACCATTTTCGAACAGAAACTCGAACGTCCCTGCTCCTCGGTAACCGATGCGCTTGCAGGCTTCCACGCAACGTGCGCCCATATCGGCACGTGTGGCCTCATCGATTCCCGGTGCCGGTGCTTCTTCCACCACTTTCTGATGGCGGCGCTGCATCGAACAATCACGCTCGCCCAGATGGATGGCGTTGCCATTCTCGTCACAGATGACCTGAAACTCGATATGGCGCGGCTTCTCCAGGTACTTTTCCATGTACACCATGGGATTGCCGAACGCTGTACCCGCCTCGCTCTGGGTCATGGCAATCGACTTTTCCAGCTCATCGTCAGACCGCACCACGCGCATGCCTCGGCCACCACCACCACCGGCTGCCTTGATGATGATCGGGTAACCGATCTCGTTGGCCAGTTTGCGGTTGGTGGCAGCATCATCGCCCAGAGGACCGTCGCTGCCGGGAACACAAGGCACGCCGGCCGCCTTCATCTCGGCGATGGCGCTGACCTTGTCACCCATCAGACGAATGACGTCGGAAGTGGGCCCGATGAACTTGAAGCCACTGGATTCGACTCGCTCGGCAAAGTCGGCATTCTCGGCCAGAAAGCCATAGCCGGGATGAATGGCTTCGGAGCGGGTTATCTCGGCCGCACTGATGATGGCTGGAATATTGAGATAGCTCTTGATCGATGGTGGCGGCCCGATGCAGACAGCCTCATCGGCCAGTCGAACATGCTTCAGATCGCGGTCTGCGGTCGAATAGACTGCGACGGTCTTGATTCCCAGATCGCGACAGCAACGCATGATACGCAGGGCTATTTCGCCGCGATTGGCGATCAGCAGTTTCTTGATGGGAGTAACCATGAGTCCGTCTACTCAGTCTATGACGATCAGTGGCTCGCCGTATTCGACCGGCTGGCCATCGTCAACCAGAATCGCTCGAACGGTACCGCTGATTTCAGCTTCAATCTGGTTCATGATCTTCATCGCTTCGATGATGCAGACCGTATCGCCCTTGTTGACGCTCTGGCCGACTTCAATGAAGGCCTTTGCCGTTGGCGAAGATGAACGATAGAAGGTACCGACCATGGGCGATTCCATGATGGTACCCGGCGGCAAGAGGTCGTCAGATGCAGGGGCAGCTGGCGCCGATGGTGCGGCTGGCGCTGCGGCCGCTGGAGAATAGGTCGCGGGAGGGGGGGCAGGCGCAGCCACCGGTGCCATGGTGACACCTGATGAGCGTGCGATACGCACCGACTCTTCTCCCTCGACGATTTCGATTTCGGAAACATCCGAATCTTCCAGCAATTCGATCAACTTCTTGATCTTGCGAATATCCATGGGGCAGTCCTGTCAGTATTCCGGTTCAGTGTTATTGGTCTTGTTCGAGTCGGGCTACGGCGGCCGTCAAGGCCATGCTGTATCCGGCAGGGCCGAAACCGATCAATGTACCTACCGAAATATCGGAAAAATACGAATGGTGCCGGAACGACTCGCGCTGATGAATGTTGGTTACGTGTACTTCAATCAGTGGCAGCGCCACGCCCAGAAAGGCATCTCGCAACGCTACGCTGGTATGACTGTATCCACCGGGATTGATGATGGCGATGCGAACGCCTTCGGCCGGTGCCGCGTGTACGCGATCGATCAGAGCACCTTCGCTATTGCTTTGAAAGAAATCGATGGTGACGCCCAGTCGGGCCGCCTGCTCGCTCAGCTGCGCTTCGATATCGGCCAGACGAACAGAGCCATATCGTTCGGGCTCACGGGTACCAAGAAGGTTGAGGTTGGGCCCATTGAGCACCAGCACCTGTGACATACTCCAACGCTCCGGTTACAAAGTTTGCTAGATACGAAAGACATGGCGATCAATCGCGACGGTAACTGTGAACGATAGCATCAAATAGAGCTCATTTACAGACAGTTGGCGACATATACCGACGATAGGGAGTTAATGATCATCGATAATCCGGACGCCACCCTCGCCTTCCAGTCTCTTGACCCGATCCAGATACTCGATGCCATCGACAGCGTCGGCTGGCACACGGACGGGCGAGTCAGCGCCCTCAACAGCTACGAGAATCGCGTCTATTCTGTCGGCATGGAAGATGGCCGGAATATCGTTGCCAAGTTCTATCGTCCCGGCCGCTGGAGCGACGAGACCATTCTGGAGGAACACGCCTTCTGCGATGCGTTGCTGGAACGTGACATTCCCGTCATCACGCCGTTGAAGGATGCCGCCGGCAGGACGCTGCACTGCTCAGGACCTTTTCGCTTCAGTCTGTTCCCGCGTGCCGGCGGCCGGCCACCCGAACTGGACAACCCGGAACAGCTTGCCGTCATCGGCCGGACTCTGGGACGCATGCACCTGGTTGCCGATACGCATCATTTCGAGCACCGCCCGTTCATCGATGCCTGGCGACTCGGTGACGACTGCGCCGACTTTCTGCTGGACTCGGGTGTACTGCCCGCTGACCAGGCACCGGTTTACGAATCGCTGGTCGACGAACTGCTACCCGAGATCCACGATCGACTGGACAATGTGCCTTATCGGGAAATCTGCCTGCACGGCGATTTCCATCCAGGCAACATCCTGTGGGGCAGCGACGGTACACCGCATCTGCTCGACTTCGACGATACCGCTACAGGTCCTGCCGTGCAGGATCTGTGGATGTTCATCTCCGGAGACCGGCAGTACGCCCAGGCTCGTCTGGGAGAGTTGCTCGATGGCTACCACGAATTCCGGGAATTCGATGAGCGGGAACTGGCCCTGATCGAGCCCCTGCGCAGCCTGCGCATCATTCACTATGCGGCCTGGATAGCCAGGCGCTGGCAGGACCCGGCATTCGTCCAGGCCTTCCCCTTCTTTGCCAGTGCACGCTTCTGGGATGAACACATCCAGTCATTGCGGGAGCAGTGCGCCGCTCTGGACGAACCGCCACTGATCTACTGATCAGAGAGGGCTTCCGGATTCAGGTGTGATTGAAAACCAGGCTGCCCTTGCCGTATTTGCCCAGCTCGACATCAAAGGCCACCTCTGCATTGCCGTCAGTCAACATGCGCCTGCCCGCATCAACCACCACCTCGACCAACCGCAGATGGGCAGACTTGTCATTCATCAGCAGGCTGGAGCAGATGTTCATCATCTCGTAGAAGTTCTCACTCGCGGTGTCGGACAGGGCACCATCCTCCACCATGACTTCAGCGCCGCCGGGTGGAATCATCGACAGTGCGCAGCCCAGTGCCGCGGCCGTGGACAGGTTGCAGCTGCAACTGGCCACCAGTTCATCCTCACGATTGAGGAAAATGGCCACATGATCCAGGCCGGCGGCATCCGGCGCACTGCCCTCCTTCGCTGTGGCTTCGACGCCCAGAACCATCGACAGCATCTCGGCAACCTTGCTTGCCGTGGGTGATTGATAGTTCATGCTTATCCGAGAATCGGTTCCAGGGTTCGCTGGAAAGTTGCCGCCGTGAATGGCTTGGCAACCAGAAACTGTGCACCGGCCTCCTGCGCCAGACTTCGCATTTCAGGGGTGGATTCGGTCGTCACGAATCCGAAGTTGACCATATTGCCGGCGGCTCTGATGGCCTTGAGAAAATCGATGCCATTCATCTGTGGCATGTTCCAGTCGCACAGCACCAGATTGGGATTGCAGGCGTCGATCTTCGCCAGCGCATCGGTGCCATCTTCGGCTTCCTCGAATTCCATGTCGTCGAAGCCAGCCTGTTTGAGCGTACGCTTCACGATCATCCGCATGGATTTCGAATCATCGACAATCATTACTTTCATGGGCACTACACCGAGTCAGATGGGTTATGAGAGATAACGACCATCCTTCGTGCCGATGAAGGGCTGATGTAACGGTCAACTCTGACAGGCCAGGTCTCACAACGGACAATCACAGACCGGCCATCGCGCCGAGTTGGCACTCCGAGAGCCTTTTTCGCTCCCGGAGTGCGGCATCACGATCTACACGCGTCGGAAAACCAGAGACGCATTGGTTCCGCCAAAGCCGAAACTGTTGGACATGACGGTATCGATGGTCGCATTGTCAATCCGCTGACGCACGATTGGCAGATCACTGGCAGCCTCGTCAAGATCGGTGATGTTGGCCGACTCGGCAATGAAACCGGCCTGCTGCATCAACAGGGTGTAAATGGCTTCCTGAACCCCGGCAGCACCCAGTGAGTGACCGGACAGCGACTTGGTCGAACCGATGTGCGGTACTCGCTCGCCGAAGGCCTTTCTGACCGCACCCAGTTCGGCAATGTCCCCAACTGGCGTGCTGGTGCCATGCGCATTGATGTAGTCAATGGGCGAGTCGACCGTGGAACTGGCGATCTGCATGCAACGCATGGCGCCTTCACCCGAAGGGGCAACCATGTCATAACCGTCAGATGTGGCCCCATAGCCAACGACTTCGGCATAGATTTTCGCGCCACGCGCCTTGGCGGCTTCCAGTTCCTCGACTACCACCATGCCACCACCACCGGCAATGACAAATCCATCGCGATTCGCGTCATAGGCGCGTGAAGCGACTGCCGGCGTGTCGTTGTACTTCGTGGACAAGGCGCCCATGGCGTCGAACAGGCTGCTCAGTGTCCAGTGCTCTTCTTCACCGCCACCGGCAAACACACGATCCTGCTTGCCCAGCTGAATCAGCTCCAGTGCATTGCCGATGCAATGCGCGCTGGTCGAACAGGCCGATGCAATCGAGTAATTGATGCCCTTGATCTTGAATGGTGTGGCCAGACAGGCCGACACGGTACTGGCCATGGTCTGGGTAACCCGGTAAGGACCGACCCGACGGATACCCTTGTTGCGCAGGATGTCCGCGGCGTCCACCTGGCTGGCCGAAGACCCGCCACCCGAACCGGCGATGATACCGGTGCGTTCGTTGGACACTTCGCTCTCTTCCAGACCGGCGTCTTCGATGGCCTGCTGCATGGCCAGATAGGCATAACCGGCGGCATCGCCCATGAACCGGTATTGCTTCCGGTCGATCGATTCCTTGAGATCGATATCCGGAGCGGCAGCCACATGGCTGCGCATTCCCATCTCCTTGTAGATTTCCCGGTAGGTGATACCCGATTTGGCCTGCCTCAAGGATTCGGTAACCGATGCCTTGTCATTTCCCAGACAGGAAACAATGCCAATGCCGGTAATTACTGCTCTGCGCATGATGCGAACTCTTCAGAAATCTTCAGTGGATGTGAACAAACCTACCCGCAAGTCGCTGGCCGTGTAGATTTCCTTGTCATCAACCAGCATGCGCCCGTCGGCGATGCCCATGACGAGTCTTCTTTCGATCAGCCGCTTGATGGTCAGCTCATAGCGTACCACCTTGGCCGAAGGCAGCACCTGACCGAAGAATTTGACTTCGCCGGACCCCAGCGCACGCCCCCTGCCCGGATTGCCTTTCCATCCCAGGAAAAAACCCACCAGTTGCCACATGGCATCCAGACCGAGACAGCCCGGCATGACCGGATCACTCTCGAAATGACAGCCGAAGAACCAGAGATCGGGATTGATGTCCAGCTCGGCAATGATCTGACCCTTGCCCTCCGCTCCGCCGTCGGCAGTGATGCTTGTAATGCGATCGAACATGAGCATGTTCGGCAATGGCAGACGAGCGTTGCCCTCGCCAAAGAGCTCACCATGCCCGCAGGCAATGAGCTCTTCACGCGAGAAGGTATGTCGGTCTGATAGGTCTGGTGGGTTCATGTAATTCTCAGTTTCCAAATACGCGCTGCAGGATCTCGGTCGTGCGCTTCACCGGGTTTTCCCGGATGGCCTTCTCTTCCTGAGCCAGGTAGTAGAAGATGCCGTCTGATCCTTCTTCAACCACATAGCTCGTCAGATCCGTGTCGATCTTCGGGGCCAGTGGAATACTGTTGTAGCGTGACAACAGGCTGTTGAACGTGCTGACAGCCCCGACTTCGGCCAGGGCACTGTCCACGATCGGTGTCATCTCCGATTGCAGGTTTTCACCGGTCTTCTCACGGAAATACTGAGTCGCGGAATCGTCTTCGCCCTGCAGGATGCCCTTGGCATCTTCAACCGTCATGGACTGGATGGCACCCACGAACAGATCCCTGGCTTTCGGTGTTGCTTCCTCGGCAGCCTGATTGAGTTTGAGTTCCAGTTCGTCGAAGGAACCTCCCAGACCGACCTTGCTGGCAAAATCCCGCGCCTTCTGCAGGGATGCCGGTAATGGAATATGGATGGCCGGGTCGCCGCTGAAGCCGCCTGATTGTCCCAACTGGGACACCACGGCCGTGGAACCCTTGGTCAGCGCTTCCTTCAGGCCGAGTGTTATTTCATCCACAGTCAGGGGACCAGCCGCTGACGCCGTGTCACCCCCCAATGCGGACTCGGCAATGGATTTCAGGTCGCCAAGTTGCGATCCGTCCGTTGCGCAGCCACCCAACAAAGCTCCACACAGGATGAATCCGGTGATTCTTGCATTCATTTCAAGTTTTCCACTGATTGTGAAGGGTCGCTATCGCGAATCCCGAAGAGTATATCAAAGCACTGACCATAGCCTGAGTATCGACACTGTGCAAAGTCCACTGCCGATGCAGCAGCAGCGTCAAGGCATTCCCTCGAACCGGACGGGGATGCGCCTTGCGATCCAGCCCATGGCCCAGCCAGAGGTCCGGACCGGTCTTCGGCAGGCTTTGCGCGCCAGCCTGACACCACGAATCCACGCCAGTCATGGCCAAGGGCGTCAGTCTGCCAGGAACCGGCACGACCCACAGGTCAGATCAGCCGGATGTCGCCAGTTGACCGTTGACAGGTGCGTCACTAGAGTAGGCAGGAACACCACGGAGGCACGCCATGAAGGAACCCACTGCAGAGGATATCGTGGAATACTGGTTTCGCGACGAAGCCACCGGACGCATGGATCTGCCGCAGTCGAAACGCTGGTTCCAGGGTGGCTCCAAACTCGACCGAGAGCTTGCCGAGCGCTTCGGTTCGACGCTGGCACTTGCCCGTGCTGGCAGTCTGGACCACTGGCGCGAATCGCCGACCGGCACCCTGGCGCTGATCATCCTGCTCGATCAGTTCAATCGCAATATCAACCGTGGCACCGCTGAAGCCTTTGCCGGCGATGCTCAGGCTTTGTCGCTCTGCCATCATGCCATCGACAGGAACTATCCGGCCGGTTGGCCTCTCACCCATCAGGTGTTCTGCTACATGCCACTGGAACATGACGAATCCGTGAGCTCGCAGGAACGTTCCGTCGCCCTGTTCACCGAGTTGCTGGAGAAGGCACCGCCCGAATTACAGTCGTATGCCAAGGGCACCCTCGACTACGCCTTGCAGCACAAGGAAATCATCGATCGCTTCGGTCGCTACCCGTATCGCAACGCCGTGCTCGAACGTGAGGATACGGCAGAGGAACGCGAGTGGCTGGCCGATGGCAAGCGCTTCGGACAATAGGCAGCTGCCCACGGCCAAGCAGTCAGGCGCCAGGGTCAGGAAGCCCGGCTCAACCCGATTTCACCTCGGCATGGCGCGGGCACGTGATCAGATGATCGTTGACCAGCCCCGCCGCCTGCATGAAGGCATAGCAGGTCGTGGGCCCGACAAAAGAGAAACCGAGCTTCTTCAGCTGTTTGCTCATTCTTGTGGATTGCTCGGTCCGGGCCGGTACATCACTCAGTTGCCGGAAGGCATTGTCGAGCGTTTCGTGCTCCACATGCGCCCAGATGACATCGCTGAATGACTGCCCCGCCTCCCGCAGACTCAGCCATGCACGCGCGTTGCTTCGAACGGACTCGACTTTCTGTCGATGTCTCACGATTGCCGCATCACTGGCAATCCTGTCCAGCCTGGCATCGGAGAACCGCGCAATCTTCTCGGGGTCGAAACCGGCGAACAGCCGTCGATAACCCTGACGCTTGTTGAGTATGGTTATCCAGCTCAGTCCCGCCTGCGCCCCTTCCAGTGAAATGAGCTCGAACAGCTGTACGGCATCCCGGCAGGGCACCCCCCACTCGGTATCGTGATAGTGCCGATACAACTCACTGCCCAGACACCAGCTGCAACGATTCTCTGTTCCTTCGGTCGCACTTGACATGACACCGTCCCGATTCGGCAAACGTGGGACGACAGCCTACCGCGAATTCGACAGGAACTCCGCCATCAACCGACCTGCCTGTCCTGCGGCGCGGGCAGCTCGAGCATGCCTTCGGGCGCCGCTCTCTCCTGCACGCCGAACGGCCAGCGTTCCAGCCAGTGGGTGTATTGTTCGGAGCTCAAGGGCTTGCTGATGAAATACCCCTGGGCAATATCGCAACCCTGCGACTTCAGGAAGTTCAGCTGCTCCTCGTCCTCGACACCTTCGGCAACCACCTTCATGTTGAAATGCTTGCCCAGGCCCAACACCGCCTCGACGATGGCGACATCATCGTTGTCATTGGAAATATCGGTGATGAAGGCGCGATCGATCTTCAGCGTATTGACAGGAAAACGCTTCAGATAGGCCAGGGAGGAATATCCGGTACCGAAGTCATCGATTGCCAGCTTCATCCCATGCTCGCTCAGTTCGTGCAGGGACGATATCACCTCCTCCGGATCGTGCATGACCGCGCTTTCGGTGATTTCCAGCTCCAGCAGCTCCGGACTCAGCCCCGAGCTCTCCAGTGCCTGACTGACCATCGGCAACAGATTGCCATCGGTGAATTGCACGGCCGAGATATTGACGGCGACATTCAGGCCGTCATAGCCCATTGACTGCAGCTCTCGGGTCTTGACACAGGCGGTCTGCAGGATCCAGGCACCGAGCTCGATGATCAGGCCGGTCTCCTCGGCCACCGGCACAAAGGCTTCCGGCGATACAAAGCCGTTGACCGGGTGACGCCACCTGACCAGAGCCTCGGCACCGGTACACTGCCGAGTGTGTATGTTGATCTTGGGCTGGTAGTAGACTTCGAACTGATTGTCCTGCATCGCCATCTTCAGATCCTGTTCCAGACGGATTCTGGCGGTCAGGCGCAATCGCATCTTCTCGTTGAACAGCCGATACTGATTCTTGCCATTGCTCTTGGCTTCCTGCAGGGCAACGGCGGCATTGTTCACCATCTCCTCACCCAGCATCTGCTCGTCCTGCTGCACATGCACATCGTCAGGGAAAGAGGAAATGCCCACCGATACCGCGGTCTTGAGAGTGAAGCCCCGATACTCATAGGGCGCAGTCGCGACACTCATGATTCTGGCGGCCACCTCCTCGGCACACACCGATTCATCCACCTCTTTCTGGATGACCACGAACTCGTCGCCATCGAGCCGCGCCACCAGATCGATATCGCGCATCATGGTTCGCAGCCGATTACCCACCTCGGCAACCATCTTGTCGCCCACCAGGTGACCATACTGGTCATTGAAGAACTTGAAGTTGTCCAGATCAACCAGGAAGATGGAGAATCGCAGATCCGATTCGAGCGTTTCCTGCACCGTACGTCGCAGCGTATCTTCGAACATCAGGCGGTTCGGCAGATGCGTCAGAGGATCATGATGAGCGGCGAATTCAAGATACTGCTGCTTGACCTTGACTTGTCTGGCAGCCTTGCGCTGTGCCTCGATCATGCAATTGAACTCTTCGGCCAGCGGACTCAGATCATTGCCACCGATGACCTTGATCGGCTCGGGCACCTGACCATCACTGATCTGGCGATGTTCACGCAACACCGCGATCAGACGCTCCATTGGCAGAATGTACCATCGAGCAGCACCTGCCATGGCAACCAGCGCTGCCAGCAAACTGGAGAGTACGGCAAAGATGCTCAGCAGACTCGCCTTGAGCAGGGCCGCCTTCAGCAGACCGCTCCTGTCCAGAAATCCGATAGCAGACACCGCGGGCTCTGCGCCATTCTGCAGCTGCCAGGCAGTGGGTTGAATCCAGCCCGATCTGGCGGGCATCTCTGCCGCGGCGGGATCGAAGTCGAGCGTATTGCCCTTGTTCAGCAGCAAGCGACCGGTAGCGTCAAGCAATACCAGCCCCACCAGTGAATCATCGAGCACATTGTCCTGGAAATCGAGGCTCTGCTGCCGATTGCCATTGAAGCCGACCTGCACCAGCGTCCTCGCATTTCTGGACTGTTCCCGGGTAAAGCCGGAATACTGGCTGTAGACAGACGGCAGATAGACAGCCAGCTGCACCACGAACAACGTCAATGCGACCGAACCGGACAGAGTCCGAGCCGTGTGCGAACGCAAGACTTTGCTGGTGAGGGCACGAAAATTCAAAGAGTCCCGTCCTGTTGGTACCTGAATGAAAACGAAAATGAGGAATGGCTCCTCGATAGCTACATTATCGGCACCGTTACCAGACCCTTAAGCTTCCATGCAGACTGGCGTTGTTTTCCTGTCGCACAAACGCAGAACCCCCGCTTGAGCGGGGGTTCCGGATACTACAATCGAGCGTCAGCTCGCATGTGAAGGCAGTGCCTTACATCATGCCGCCCATTCCGCCCATGCCGCCCATGTCCGGCATGCCGCCAGCTGGAGCGCCTTCTTCCTTCGGCAGGTCAGCGATCATGCACTCTGTGGTGATCATCAGACCAGCAACGGAAGCTGCGTTTTGCAGAGCGTAACGAGTAACCTTGGTTGGATCCAGGATACCCAGCTCGACCATGTCGCCGTATTCGCCATTGGCAGCGTTGTAGCCGAAGTTGCCGGAACCGTCTTTCACCTTGGCAACGACAACTGAAGGCTCGCCACCAGCGTTGGAAACGATCTGACGCAGAGGCTCTTCCATGGCACGCTTGGCAATGCTGATACCGATGTCCTGCTCGTGGTTGTCGCCCTTGATCTTGTCAACAGCAGCAATGGCACGAACCAGAGCAGTACCACCACCAGGAACGATACCTTCTTCTACCGCAGCACGTGTGGCATGCAGAGCATCGTCAACGCGGTCTTTCTTTTCCTTCATTTCGACTTCGGTAGCAGCACCGACCTTGATGACCGCAACACCACCGGCCAGCTTGGCAACACGCTCTTGCAGCTTTTCCTTGTCGTAATCGGAAGTGGCCTGCTCGATCTGAGTGCGGATCTGGTCAACGCGAGCGTTGATTTCGTCAGAAGAACCGGCACCGTCAACGATGGTGGTGTTGTCCTTGTCGACAGTCACACGCTTGGCAGTACCCAAGTCTTCCAGAGTAACCTTGTCCAGAGACAGGCCGACTTCTTCAGAGATGACCTGACCACCGGTCAGGATAGCGATATCCTGCAGCATGGCCTTGCGACGGTCACCGAAACCAGGTGCCTTGACGGCACATGTCTTGATGATGCCACGCATGCTGTTGACAACCAGAGTGGCCAGCGCTTCGCCTTCGATGTCCTCGGCAATGATCAGCAGAGGCTTGCCAGACTTGGCAACGGCTTCCAGAGCCGGGAGCAGATCACGGATGTTGCTGATTTTCTTGTCGAAAAGCAGTACATACGGGTCTTCCAGTTCAGCGGCCATCGCATCCTGGTTGTTGATGAAGTAAGGAGACAGGTAGCCTCGGTCGAACTGCATGCCTTCAACAACGTCGAGTTCGTTGTCCAGAGACTTGCCTTCTTCAACAGTGATGACGCCTTCCTTGCCAACCTTGTTCATCGCTTCGGCGATGATGCTGCCGATGGACTCGTCGCTGTTGGCGGAGATGGTGCCTACCTGTGCAACCGACTTTTCGTCGTTGCATGGCTTGGACATGGCAGCCAGTTCGGCAGTTGCGGCAGCAACAGCCTTGTCGATGCCACGCTTCAGGTCCATGGGGTTCATGCCGGCAGCAACCGACTTCAGGCCTTCGCGAACGATGCTTTGCGCCAGAACGGTCGCAGTCGTTGTACCGTCACCGGCGATGTCGGAAGTCTGTGAAGCAACTTCCTTCACCATCTGGGCACCCATGTTCTCGAACTTGTCTTCCAGTTCGATTTCCTTGGCGACGGATACACCATCCTTCGTGACGGTAGGGGCGCCGAACGACTTGTCCAGAACAACGTTGCGGCCCTTGGGACCCAGTGTGACCTTGACCGCATTGGCCAGTACATCAACACCTTTCAGCATACGCTGACGGGCGGAATCGGAAAAACGGACTTCTTTGGCACTCATGGAATAACTATCCTCAAATATGGTTGGAATGTGACCGGATGGGAGCTACAGCTGCAACCGCCGGTCTCATGGAACGAATATCAACCCGTGGGTTGCTTATTCGAAAACACCCATGATGTCGTCTTCACGCATTACCAGCACTTCTTCACCGTCGATCTTGATCTCGGTGCCGGAATACTTGCCGAAAAGAACCTGATCGCCAACTTTCAGGTCCAGAGGGCGTACCTCGCCATTTTCAGCAATCTTGCCTTTACCAACCGACAGGACTTCACCGCGAACTGGCTTCTCGGTAGCTGAATCAGGGATCACAATGCCACCGGCACTCGTGCGCTCTTCTTCCATGCGCTTGACGACCACGCGGTCATGCAACGGACGAATGTTCATACCAATACGACTCCGAATAAATTCAATGTGGAAAAATGACTCGAAGAGGGATTGCAAACATTGCTGTTAGCACTCGCCCCCGAGGAGTGCTAATTCTAATGTCGAGCGCCACAATATCAAGTCTCGGGACCAACAAATTTCACTGATTGGTCCTGACAGCCGTCTACTGGTCGTCAATACGTTTGAAGTCGGCGTCAATCACCTCGCCGGACCTGGCCGCATCGCTGTCCCGCGGGCGTGGTCGACCACCAGCGGAGGACAGGTCATCGTAGGCCGTGTCATTGTTGCGGGCGGCCTCGGTGGCACCAGAGCCAACCGTGGTACTTCCCTGGCCGGGGCTGCGGCCGAATCCGGTCACACTGCTGACACTGACCACGGACCGGCTGGCAATGCGACCGGCGAGCCATTGCCGGGTGTGCGGCACCAGGCAGAGAAAACCGAAGGCGTCGGTCACGAATCCGGGCGTCAGCAGCAATACGCCACCCAACAGCAGCAACATGCCTTCCAGCATCTGCTGGGCCGGCATCTCGCCGGCATCCAGACGCTGACGTGCCTTGTTGAGCGTGGCCAGGCCCTGCTGGCGCAACATGCTCGTACCGATGACAGCCGTCAGAATCACGATGGCCAGCGTCGGCAGCCAGCCGATGGCATCACCCACTTTCAGCATGACGGCAATCTCGATGATCGGCATCGCCACGAACAACAACAAGACGTAAGGCATTGCTAACTCCAGGAATCGGAACAGGAACCTATCGACGCGACCGCACTCTTACAAGCTCCAGCCACCTGATGGTGGCACCATTCTGGCAGTCTCAGCCGTTCATTGCAGCATCGCGGCAATGTGATTGCCATCCGACAGAAGCCTGGTCGCCAGGTTCCTGCCAGGGCATTGAAGTACAATCACCCTTTCCGGCGCAGCACCCGCCGGGATGACGTTTCAACAAGGTAGCCGAACAGCCTGGAATTACCCGTGATATTGCCTCTCCCTCGCTTTTCCTGCCTGACGCGCGGCACCAAGGTACTCTGCCTGCTGATGCTGTCGTTGATGCCGACGCTCGTCAGCGCCCAGGCTGCCACCAATCTGCTGGGCGGCAATGAACCGCTGTCTCCACAGGAAGCCTTTGTACCATCGGTGTCGCAGGTAGCCGATGGGGTCATCCATCTGCAGTTCGCCATCGCCCCGGGCTATTACCTGTACAGGGACAAGACCAGCTTCAGCCTCGAGAGCGATGAAACCGCTGGTGCCTCCCTGCTGGGCAACCCGACCACTCTGGGCGAACCTCGATATTCACCGGCCATCGTGATCGAAGATGACTTCTTCGGTGAACAGGCAACCTTTCGTGATTCTGCCGATGTCGAACTGCCCTACACGGGCAGCCCATCCGGGCAGCTCCCATTGGCAGTGAAGTTTCAGGGTTGCGCCGATATCGGGCTGTGCTATCCGCCCACCACCGTCATGCTCGATGTCGATTTCCCGGACTCGGCCTCCTCGACAACGGGCAGCCTGGCCTCACCGCTGATCAATGCCAGTCCGATCAACGACCTCTTCGGCAGCAACAATGCACAGGATGATCTGTTGCCACCCGAACTGGCCTTTCTGCCCCAGATCATGGCTGCCAATGACCGGCAGATCACCCTGCAGTGGCTGGTAGAACCCGGCTACTATCTATACCGCGACAAACTCTCCTTCACGCTGACAGACGCCGGTGGCGCTCAGGTTGTCAGTACCGACATCGATCCCGGCGTGGAACAGTACGACGAATTCTTCGGCAACGTGCGCATTCTGCGCGATGTGGCCGAAGCCAGACTGTACCTGGACCCGGCTGTCGACCTGAAAGCTGCCAACCTGGCAAGTCTGCAGCTCGACTACCAGGGCTGCGCGGATATCGGCGTGTGTTTCCCGCCCAGTGCAACCACCCTGCCCGTGGCCTTCGACAGCACCCCATCCGGTCTGGATGCACCCGTCGTTTCCGCGGCGAGCAGCGGTGGCGTGAGCGATGCCACCCAGGCGCTGCCACAGTCCGAGCAGGATCGCCTGTTTTCATCACTGAGCGACAAAGGCCTGTGGCTGAACGTCGCCACCTTCTTCGGTCTGGGACTGCTGCTGGCGTTCACACCCTGTGTCCTGCCGATGGTTCCCATACTCTCAAGCCTGATCGTGGGTCAGGGCGATGCCATGACGACGGGCAAGGCCTTTCGCTTGTCGCTGGTCTACGTACTGGTCATGGCCAGCACCTATGCCATCGTCGGAATCATCGTCGGCCTGTCCGGCTACAACGTGCAGGCATTCCTGCAGAATCCCTGGGTGTTATCCGTCATCGCGATCCTGTTCGTGGCCCTGTCCCTGTCCATGTTCGGCTTCTACGGACTGCAGATGCCCACCGCCCTGCAGGCCAGGCTGACGCAATGGTCGAACCGCCAGGGCGGCGGCCAGGTCACCGGTGTCGCCCTCATGGGATTCATTTCCACCTTGATCGTCGGGCCCTGCGTCACGGCTCCGCTGGCAGGCGCGCTCATCTACATTGCCAAGACCGGCGATGCAGTCATCGGAGGCGCTGCGCTGTTTGCACTGGGTCTGGGCATGGGCGCACCCCTGCTGTTGATCGGCACCTCTGCGGGCAAACTGCTACCGCGCGCCGGTACCTGGATGAATGCCACCCGGCACATCTTCGGGATCCTGTTGCTGGCCATGGCGGTGTACATGATTTCACGATTCCTGCCCACTCAGATCACCATGGGGCTGTACGGCATTCTGGCAGTGATGAGCGCCATCCATCTCGGCGCCACTGACACCATCGATCGTGACAGCAGCGGCTGGCAACGCTTCGGCAAGGGTGCCGGTGTCGTGCTGGGCATCTATGGGCTGGCCCTGCTGCTGGGGGCTCTTTCCGGTGGCAGCAGCTATCGCACCCCACTGCGCGGCTTCATGAGTGCCTCTTCCGGGCAGGCGATCGAATCGCAGCAGCCTCATCTTGCCTTCGAACGGATAAAGAGCGTCGCCGATCTGCAGCAGAGCGTGGCCAGTGCCAGCGCCCAGGGTCGTCCCGTCATGCTCGACTTCTACGCCGACTGGTGCATCAGCTGCAAGGAAATGGAAGCCTTCACCTTTGTCGACCCGCGAGTGCAGGCGTTGCTGGCCGATACCGTGGTCCTGCAGGCCGATGTGACAGCCAACGACGAACTGGACCAGGCCCTGCTGAAGAAATTCGACCTGTTCGGCCCACCCGGAATCATCTTCTACACAGCGGATGGTTCCGAGATACCGGCAGCCCGGGTTATCGGCTTTCTGAATGCCGAGCGCTTCGGCGATCACCTGCAGCGCTTCATTGGCGGCTGATGTGAAGCCTGCGGGATGCAGCTCCGGCAGCCTGATCAGCCGCGCTCGCCAACTACCCGACTGCGAACCCTACCCCGAGGCTGTCGGCGACTCAGATAGGCGTGCCACAACAGGCGCGCCGCGGCCGCACGGTAGGGTTGCCAACCGGAAGCACGCTGATCAAGGTCGGCATAACTCGGCACCGTCTCCAGTTCTTCGCACTCGGCCAGACTGACCGCCAGGGCACGATCACCACTCGCCCAGGCATCCGGACGACGCATTGCCATCAGCAGATAGACCCCCGCCGTCCATGGACCGATTCCCCGAATGGCTGTCAATTGCCGCATCACCTCCTCATCCGAGCGTTGACGTAACCGTTTCAAATCCAGTTCACCGCCATGCAGCGCCATGGCAATGGAGCGACAATAGCTCACCTTGCGAGCGCTGATTCCGGCATCACGCAGTGCCTGTTCCGACACCTGGAGAAATAATTCCGCTGACATGCCGGGGCATAATTCCTGCACTCGCTGCATGACTGCTCTGGCACTGGCCAGAGACACTTTCTGCTCCAGAACAATGTGCACCAATGTGCTGAAATTCTGGCTACGCTGCCACATCGGCGGCATTCCGAACTGTCGCAGCAGTGAACTCATCAATGGGTCACGCTCGGCCAGAATCCGGATTGCATGATCGAGGGAGTCACGGGTCAGTGACGGGAGTGCATGGGTCATGGGAAACAGTCTCCGCTATTCCAGGGCAATTTGCACTGTATGTTCTGCCCGAACTGCATGGAGCAGCGCCCTTCGGTACACTGCCGTCACTCTACAGATTCCACCCGCATGCCAATCATCAAACGACCGCCGAATGCTGAAAATCGCCGGCTCAAGGCTCACGCCAGACGTACAGCCAACTGGAAGCACTGGGGCCCCTACCTGGCTGAACGTGCCTGGGGAACCGTGCGCGAGGATTACAGCAGCGATGGCAAGGCCTGGGAATACTTCCCGCATGACCACGCCCGCAGTCGTGCCTACCGCTGGAACGAAGACGGTCTGGCCGGCTTCTGCGATCGCAACCAGTTCCTGTGCTTCAGTCTGGCTCTGTGGAACGGTAACGACCCCTTTCTGAAAGAGCGCCTGTACGGCATGTCCGGTCCCGAAGGCAACCATGGCGAAGATGTCAAGGAGTTGTACTGGTATACCGACAGCACGCCGACCCACAGTTATGCCAGCATGCGCTATCGCTACCCGCAGGCGGAGTACCCCTATCAGCAGTTGCTGCAGGAAAGTGCCCAGCGCGGCTACCATGATCGCGAATTCGAACTCAGCGACACCGGCATATTTGCCGACAATCGCTATTTCGACATCGACGTCGCCTACGCCAAGATGGGCGAGAACGACATCCTGATCACCATCACGGCTCACAACCGTGCGGATGAATCCGCCAGCCTGTCACTGGTGCCGCAGCTGTGGTTCCGCAATACCTGGAGCTGGGGTTACCCGGCAGGCCCGCAGGGCAATGTGCACGGTATGCCGATGATGCAGCAGAGTGATGCACATTCTCTGCTGGCCGAGCATCCCTTGCTGGGTCGCTACCACCTCTATTGGCAAGGCAGCCCGGAACTGCTGATGACCAACAACGAGACCAATGAACAGCGCCTGTTCGGCTCCGAGAACGCCTCACCCTGGGTCAAGGATGCCTTTCATCGCCATATCGTCGATGGTGAAGAGGATGCCGTCAACCCCGAGCTGACGGGTACCAAGGCGGGCATTCACTACCCCTTGACCTTGTCAGCCCACTCTTCCCGCACGATTCAACTGCGGCTGAGCGACACCGCCCGCAACAAGCCTTTCGCCGGATTCAAGCCCGCCTTCAAGCGTCGCCGACAGGAAGCCAATATCTTCTACGACCACCTGCAGACCGGGCCACTGAGCGATGAACTGCGCCAGATTCAGCGACAGGCGTTTGCCGGCATGCTGTGGTCGAAGCAGTTGTACTACTACAATGTGCATCAATGGCTCGAAGGCGATCCGAACAAGCCCGTACATCGGGACAATCGTCGTAACGTCCACTGGCAGCACATGGACAATTTCGACATCATGTCCATGCCCGACAAATGGGAATACCCCTGGTATGCCGTCTGGGATACCGCCTTCCATACCCTGCCTCTGGCCGTGGTCGATGCCGCCTATGCCAAGCGGCAGCTGATGCTCATCACACGCGAGTGGTACATGCACTCCAACGGGCAGTTGCCGGCCTACGAATGGGCTTATGGGGACGTCAACCCACCCGTTCATGCCTGGGCAACACTGCGCGTCTATGCCATGGAGAAGGAAAACACCGGCAAGGGCGATCTGGTCTTTCTGGAGAGTGTCTTCCAGAAACTGCTGCTGAACTTCACCTGGTGGGTCAACCAGAAGGACAGCCAGGGCAACTCCATCTTCGAAGGCGGATTTCTGGGACTGGACAACATCAGTCTGTTCGATCGCAGCGAGCAACCGCCGACCGGAGGTGTCCTGAATCAATCCGACGGTACGGCCTGGATGGGTTTCTTTGCAGCCTGCATGCTGCGCATGGCACTGGAGCTGGCACGCAACAACCCGGTCTATCAGGACATTGCCACCAAGTTTCTCGAACACTTCCTGCAGATTGCCTATGCCATCAACGGCAAGGAGCACCACCCGGGCCTGTGGGACGAAGAAGACGGCTTCTTCTACGATCGGCTGGATCTTCCCGACGGACGCTCCTCCCCGCTCAAGGTGCGCTCCCTGGTAGGGCTGATGCCGCTGATCGCCACATCGATCATCGAGGCTGATGTCTACGAGGAGTTTCCGGACTTCGTCCGCCGCATGAACTGGCTGGTCGAGCACCGTCCGGAACTGGCAGGCACCATGGCCAATCTGCACAAGACCGGCAGAAAGGATAGACACTTGCTGTCCTTTCTGGACGAGGAGAAACTTCGCCGCGTATTGTATTACCTGCTGGATGAGAGCGAATTCCTGTCCGACCACGGCATTCGTTCGTTGTCCCGTTTTCATGCCGACCACCCCTTCAGCTACACCACCGATTCAGGGCACACTCTGAGTGTCGGTTATGAACCCGGCGAAGGCGAGACCGACCTGTTCGGCGGCAATTCCAACTGGCGCGGACCTGTCTGGTTTCCGATCAATTACCTGCTGATTGAAGCCCTGCGTCGCTTCCACGCCTTTCATGGCCCATCCTTCACGGTTGAATGCCCGACAGGCTCCGGACAGATGATGAACCTGAACGAGGTGGCGGACCTGATTTCGCAACGACTGATCTCACTGTTCACTCAAGATGAGAATGGCCAACGGCCCTGGTGCGGTGATAGCGAGGAGCTGCAGAAAGCCAGTGACGATGGCTTGCATCAGTTCTTCGAGTACTTCAACGGCGACACCGGCGAAGGTCTCGGCGCCAGCCATCAGACCGGCTGGACCGGTCTGATAGCCCTGCTGATTCAACCGGACTTGCAGTGTCGCTGAAGCAGGGACAATGTTGCCTGTGCGCTCGTGAGAGCGCACTGACCTTCCACCACCTGATACCCCGGAAGTTGCACCGTCGCAACCGCTTTGCAAAACACTACAGCCGGGAGCAGCTCAATGCCGGCATCCTGCTGTGTCGGCGTTGCCACCGAGGCCTGCACAAGCTCTATACCGAGATGGAACTCGGCAGCCGGCTCAACACGCTGGAAGCGCTGTCCCGGGACCCGGCCGTGGCCAGACATGTGGCCTGGGTGGCACGCCAGAAAAGCTGAACCCTTCGCCGATTCGCCCGGAGTGAGTCAGGTTCAACTGACGTCGGCAATGAAGCGCTGGAAGGGTTCGGTACGCGGGTTGGAAAACATCTGCTCCGGTGACCCCTGCTCCAGAATCCTGCCCTCATGCATGAAGATGACATGGGTGGACACGTCTCTGGCAAAGCTCATTTCGTGAGTGACCACTATCATCGTACGGCCTTCTTCAGCCAGTGATTTCATGGTCTTCAGCACTTCGGAGACCAGCTCGGGGTCCAGTGCCGAGGTTGGCTCATCGAACAGAATGGCGTCAGGCTCCATGGCCAGCGCACGCGCGATGGCCACCCGTTGCTGTTGACCACCGGAAAGCTGAGACGGATACATGGACTTGCGCTCTGCCAGGCCTACCCGATCCAGCAGCGCTTCCGCTCGTTGCCGAACCACCGCCTTCGCTTCTCCCTTGACGATGATCGGTCCTTCCATGACATTTTCCAGCACGGTTCGGTGGGACCACAGATTGAACTGCTGAAACACCATGCCCAGATGACTGCGCAGACGCTCGATCTGCTTCTGATCCGGCTTCCCGCCCTTGCCGATACTGATTTCTTCCCCATGCAGAAAGACCCGGCCAACTGTTGGTGGCTCGAGAAAATTGAGACAACGCAACAAGGTGCTCTTGCCGGAGCCGGATGCTCCGAGTATGGAGATCACGTCCTGTTTGCGAGCAGTGATATCCACGCCCTTGAGCACCTCCAGGGAACCGAAGGACTTGCAGATCCCCTCTGCCTTCAGAACGATGTCATTGTCAACCATTGCGCTGTCTGCCTTGAATCGAGGAACTGCCGGCCTGCAGATGACGGGTCATGCGCAGTTCTGCCTGACGCCACAGGAAAACGAACACCACAGTGATACTCAGGTAGATCAGGGCAGCCCACAGGTAGCTGGAGAAATCGAAGGTACGGGAGAAGACCTGGCGCGTGCGCCCCATGAGATCGAACACGGTAACAACGCTGGCCAGCGCACTGGCTTTCATCAGCAGGATGACTTCATTGCCCAGGGCCGGCCAGGCAATACGGTAAGCATGTGGAAAGGCGACACGTTGCAGAATTCTCCAGCGCGGCATGCCCACGGCCCTTGCAGCCTCGATCTCCCGATTGTCGACGCCCATCAGCCCGCCACGCAGAATTTCGGTCTGGTAGGCAGTCGAGTTGACGACAAACGTGAACAAGGCGCAATTGAAGGGGTCCCGAAAGAAATTCCACAACCCCCAATCCTGCAGCAGCGGCCGGAATTGTCCGGAACCGTAGTACACCAGAAACAGCTGCACCAGCAGTGGCGTCCCCCGGATGAAGGAGATGTAAAGCCGTAGCGGCCATTGTGCGGCAGCTGGTGCCGACAGACGGGCGAGCGCCAGAAACGGTGCCAGCAGACCCGCCATCAGCGCACCCAGACCTGTCAGCTGCAAGGTCATCAGGGTGCCATCCAGCAGGCGCGGCCCATAATTGGCAATGATATAGAGAGGATCCATCAGCGGTTGACGATACCCCGGTTGGCGCGTTTTTCCAGCCTGTCGAGGCCGAACTCCGACATGACGCACAGCGCCCAGTAGATCAGGGCCGCCACCAGATAGAAGGTGAATGGCTGCTTGGTGGCACCGACCGCGACCTTGGTCATGCGCATCAGATCATCCAGTGCGATGATCGATACCA
Organism: Granulosicoccus sp. 3-233; assembly: GCF_052681095.1. NCBI lineage: Bacteria > Pseudomonadati > Pseudomonadota > Gammaproteobacteria > Chromatiales > Granulosicoccaceae > Granulosicoccus > Granulosicoccus sp. 3-233. The sequence goes on along the minus strand of NZ_JBQYLE010000013.1, from coordinate 83,865 downwards.
GTGCCGTATCCTTGAGCAGATTGATCCACAGATTGCCAAGGCCAGGCAAGGCAAAGCGCCAGGCCTGTGGCAGCTTGATGCGCAGAAACACCTGTCTGGTGTTCATGCCCACCGCCCGCCCCGCCTCGCTCTGCCCCGGATCCAGCGAGTTGAAGGCGCCGCGCAACACTTCCGAGGAAAAGGCACCGAAGACCATTCCCAGTGCTATCACACCGGCAGCAAAGGGGCTGAATTCCACCGGCGGTGAGTCGGGCGACACAAAGGCCGAAAGCTTATTGAGCAACAGGCCGACACCGTTGTAGACCACAAACAGTGTCAGCAGCTCTGGCAGGCCGCGCATGATGGTCGAGTAGGCAAAGCCCGCTGAGCGCAGCAGGGTTTGTCTGGACAGCGATGCCCAGGCAACGATGAAACCGATGAGCAGTCCCAGCAACAGGGCAGCCACACCCAATTGCAGTGTGACGGCAAGACCGGCGAGCAATTCATCTCCCCAGCCGGTCTCACCGAAAGCGAACAGTTCTCGCATGCTGTTGGCCAGGACTCTCGCCGCTACTTCATGGTGTAGACGTCGATATCAAAATACTTCTCGTTGATGGCCTGATAGGTGCCATCGTCCCGGATCTCCTGCAGTGCCTGGTTCAGACGCTCGCGCAGGTCATCATCCTCCTGGCGCACGGCAATACCGACACCTTCGCCGACGAAGGCAGGGTCGGTGATGGGCTCTCCAGCCATCTCGCAACAGGCACCGTCATCGGTATTGTTGACCCAGTCAAGCATGGGCAGCAAGTCACCCACGACCAGATCGATTCGTCCACTGGCCATGTCCAGGTTGACTTCGTCCTGTGTGGGATAGAGACGGATATCGGCATCCGGATAAGTGGCTTCGATGAAATCTGCCATGGTGGTGCCGGATTGGGCACCGATGACCTTGTCTTCCAGCGCCTCGGGCGTGAACTCGGTGATATCCGACTCCTTTGCAACCACATGCGTCATGGCGGCCAGATAGTAGGGATCGGTGAAATCAACCTGCTTGAGACGCTCCTCGGTGATGAACATCGAGGCGATGATGAAATCGTATTTCTCTGCCACCAGGCCGGGGATGATGCCGTCCCAGTCCTGAGCCACCACCGTGCAATCAGCACCGATCTTCTCGCACAGTGCCAGGCCGATCTCGACATCGAAACCCTTGATCTCGCCACTGGCATCAATGAAGTTGAACGGAGGATAGGCGCCTTCGGTTCCCAGGCGAAGCTCCTCAGCGGAGGCGCTGGCTGATGCCATTGCGCCAGCCATGGCGAGGGCTGTCAGTAGTCGTCTTGTCATTCTGCAACTCGTAGATGAAAAATTTGAACGCAGTGTATAGCCTCGACACGAGTTTGACAAAACAGTTGATGCAATACCCGCTCGGTCAAGCCGACTGATTCACACTTATGTTGGACGATTCCGGCAGCTCCAGAAATCCACCGGATTGACGCGCCCACAAACTGGCATACAGACCCTCACCCGCCGCCAGTTCGGCATGGGTTCCCTGCTGTACCACTGCCCCGGCATCCATGACGATCAGGCGATCCATGGCGGCAATCGTGGACAGACGATGGGCAATCGCTATGACGGTCTTGCCCTGCATCAGAGCGCTCAGGTTCTCCTGAATGACAGCCTCCACTTCACTGTCCAGCGCCGAGGTTGCCTCGTCCAGAACGAGAATGGGGGCATCTTTCAGAAACATGCGGGCAATGGCCAGCCGTTGCCGTTGACCACCGGATAGCTTGACACCGCGCTCGCCCACCTGCGCCTCATATCCACGCCGCCCCGCCGTATCTTCCAGCTGCAGAATGAATTCATGCGCATTGGCGCGCTTCGCTGCGGCCTCCACCTCTTCACGGGACGCATCACGGCGTCCATAGGCGATGTTCTCGTAAACGCTTCGGTGCAGCAGTGACGTGTCCTGCGTCACCACACCAATGTGCTGACGCAGACTTTCCTGCCTGATGCGGGAGATATCCGAACCGTCAATCAGGATGCGCCCGTCTTCGACATCGTACAGTCGCAGCAACAGATTGGTCAGCGTTGTCTTGCCAGCTCCCGAACGCCCGACCAGGCCGATTTTCTCGCCACCGGCGATCTCCAGGTTCAGTTGTTCGATGGCCCCCTTCTCGCGACCGTAATGAAAACGCACTTTCTCGAACTGGATGCGGCCGATCGGCACGCTCAGATCCCTGGCATCCGGCTCGTCGACGATCTCCTGCTTCGTGGAGAGCATCTGCATGCCGTCATAGATCACGCCAACGCTTTCGAACAGGCCGGACAGCTCCCACATGATCCAGTGGGACATTCCCTGCAGGCGCAGCACCAGACCGACACCGACTGCCAGGGCACCGACGCTGGTCATGCCCTGGACCCACAGCAGCAGTCCTGCCAGCGCAACACTGAACAGCAAGGAGGCATTGAGCAGCGACAGACAGGTATTCAAGCCGGTGACAAGTCTGAACTGCGGATGAACCGTGCCCAGGAACTTCTGCATGCTGTTGCGTGCATAGCCGGCCTCATGGCCGGCATGGGCAAACAGCTTGACGGTCATGATGTTGGTGTAACTGTCCACGACCCGCCCTGTCATTTCCGACCGGGCATCGGCCTGGCGTCGCGAAACCCCTTTCAGACGCGGCAGAAAGTAGCGCAACATGAGTATGTAGGTCACCAGCCAGACGATGAAGGGCAGAATCATCCACACACTGAAGGATGACACGAGCACCATGGCCCCCAGGAAATAGACGCCGACATAGACCAGCACATCCAGAACCTTGAGAACCGCATCGCGGATGGCCAGAGACGTCTGCATCACCTTGGTGGCGACACGCCCGGCAAACTCGTCCTGATAGAAGGAATAGCTCTGCCCCAGCATCCAGCGATGCGCCTTCCAGCGAATCGTCATGACGAAATTGCCGATGATGGTCTGATGCAGCAGCAGTGAATGGAACAGCCCTGCCAGTGGCAACAGCACCAGAATGACCAGAGCCATCCACAGCAACCGGTCGGATTCTTCGGCCAGCAATGTGGCAGGGTCACGGCTGCCCAGCCAGTCGACCAGATTGCCCAGAAAGGCAAACAGGCTGATTTCCAGCACCGAGATGATCGCGGAGAACACGCCCATCAGCAGCAACCAGTGCCACGAGGCACCGATGTAATGCCACAGGAAAGGCAGCAGTGTGGCCGGAGGGCGGGTCGGCGCCGAGTCCGGGAAGGGTTCGATGCGCTCTTCGAAAAAGCTCAGAAAACGACCGACCGGACTCATGACAATTTGCTCACAGCACCGCTGATCAGATTGATATTCTGCCAGATGAACCACAGTGCCGAGAGTGCGGCCGCAGCAATGAGCGAACTGGCCACACCGACCGGCGACGACGCCATCCAGCCCAGCAGGCCGGTAGCCAGGACAAACATGAACAGGGCAATCGTTGCACAAGCGGTTCCCAGACGTCGAACCATGGAAACCTTGTCAAGCAGACTTTGTGGCAAGGTATCCACACCAGCCAGCTCGATGCTCAGACGGACATCGGTATACAAGGCCACCAGAAACAGCAATGACGACAGCAGGAACAACAGGAATACCACTTGCGCCACACGACTGCGCAGCCCGTAACGCAGGACATGCGCGGCAATCGACAAGGAAAAGCCTGACATGAGACCACTGATGAAGGCAACCTGGCCTGTTTGCAATTCCAATAATTCTCGCATTGGCGGAGTATACGGCAGATGAATCTGAAACCAGGCTGGAGACGCTGGTTGCAGGCACTGGTTCAACCGGAGCCAAGCCCTGCGCTCGAGGAAGCCCTGTCACGACATCGCGAAACCCTACCGGTGTTATGGCTGCTGGGCAAGACTGGGGCGGGAAAATCCTCGGTCATACAACGTCTCACGGGGGACTCCCGCGCGCAAGTCGGTAACGGTTTCGAGCCATGCACTCGCAGTGCCATGCACTATGACCATCCGCAGGATGTTCCGGTCATGCGATTCCTGGACACACGCGGTCTCGGTGAAGCCAGTTATGACCCGGCAAGCGATCTGGCAGCGGCTCGAGGCGGCAGTCATGCCTTGCTGGTTCTCACGCGCGTCGACGATCCTGCGCAGGCAGCACTGATCGCCGCACTCGAATCGCTGACTCGCGAGGACGCACGCCTGGCCACTCTGCATATGCACAGTGCACTGCACGGCGTGTCCAAGGCGGATCTGGAAAGAGCCATTCAGTTCAACAGCGAGCAAGTCGCCAACGCATTGCAACGCAAGCCCACAGCGGTTCGCATCGACTTCACCGATCCTGACGACGGCTTCGAGAATCCGGACGTGGGCCTTGCCGAACTGCGCGAAGCCATCATCGACCTGGTACCCGAACTTGCTCGCGTTCTGAGCCGTAGTGACGGACACGATCAGGAAGAAACACTCTACCTTTCATTGCGCCGGGAAATCACCGGATACGCCAGCGCGGCGGCGGCCGTTGATCTGGTGCCGGCCGTCGGTCTCGTGGCGGTACCCAGCCTGCAGGGGAAGATGTTGCATGCCCTGGCAGGACGCTACGACATTGCCTGGGATCGCCGCATTGCTACCGAATTCATTGCCGCTCTGGGCAGCGGCTTTCTGTACCGTTATGTGCTCTCGCTCGGCGGCCGGCAACTGGCCAAGTTCATTCCGGTATACGGTCAGAGCGCAGGAGCGGCGGCGGCGGCCAGTATCAGTTTTGCCAGCACCTACGCGCTGGGGCGTGCGGCCTGCCTCTACCTGTACCGCCGCAAGCACCACCAGAGCGTCGATCCCGACGTGCTGCGTGATGCTTTCGTCAAGGCCTTCAAGGAGCAGAAAAAACCGTGAAATGGCTGTCGCTGTTCAGAGGAACCGCTCGTAGCGCCGCCTGGTATGCAGCTCTGGTGGTGGTTGTGCCACTGGTCAGTCTGGGCGTTCTCGGTCTGGTGTTTCTGTGGCAGAACGACTCTCTGTTGCTGGTACTGGCCGTCTGGCTGGGAATTACCCTGGCCGGCTATGCCTTGTTCAGATTCCTGCCGCAGGGGCGGCAGAAGCCTGCCGGTGCAAACCCTGCCACAAGACAGGACCTATCGGAGCAACTACCTGACAGACTGGAAGAACAGGCCGACTGGACGGAGCAGGACCGTGCGCTGTGGCAAGACATGTGTACGTTGATAGAGCAACGCCTTGACATGGACATGCCCTGGCAGAGCCTGCCGGACGAATCCCTGGAACTGCTCTCCACGGTCTCCGCGCACTACAACCCTCGCAGGAGCAGAAAACCGGCAGAGGATGCTCGACCCAGTGGACTGGAGTATCGATTTACCCTACCGGAAGCCTTGCTGGTGCTGTCAGTAGCCAGTGGCCGCTATCGCAATGTCATCCTGCAGCATATTCCCTTTGCCGAGAAAGTGACGGTTGCCTCGCTGGTGACCCTGTACGACCGGCAACAGGACATTCGTACCGGCTACACCTGGTTCAACACCATCCGCCGCACGCTGCGACTGGTCAATCCGCTGGCTGCCGCCATCGGAGAAATCCGCGACCAGTTCACCAACCGGGTATTCGACCACCTGAGCAACAACGTGCAACGGGATCTGAAACGGCTGCTTCTGCAGGAAGTGGTGCAGGTCGGCATGGATCTCTACAGCGGCCGGCTCAAGACCTCGGTCGCCGAGCTGCAGGACTATCGAAGTCGTGCCTATCAGGAAGACCTGCAGCAAACGGCCCCTCTGGCCGAGCCATTGAGAATCGTCATCGTCGGCCAGACCAGCGCGGGCAAGTCTTCCCTGATCAATGCACTTGCCGACACCCTGAATGCGGAAATCGACATATTGCCCAGCACTGACCGTCTGGTGACTCACCGACTGCAACTCGACGATGCCGCCCCCATGCACCTGATCGATACCGTGGGGCTCGACCATGACACGATCGATGCCGGCCTGCTGACCCGGTTGGCCGTCAATGCCGATATGATACTGCTGACCGTACGAGCCAACCAGCCGGCGCGGGCACCTGATCAACAAGTCTGGGCCATACTGCAGGAAGCCTTTGCCAATCTGCCCAGACGACGACCTCCTCCTCTGATGCTGGTCATGACGCATATCGACCAACTCACCCCCAGAGCGCTGTGGTCACCCCCTTATGCGCTAGACAGCGACGATCGCAAGGCCGCCAGCATTCGCGCCGCCCTGAAGAGTGCTCTGGACCAGATCGATCTGCCTGAGGAAACACCGGCGGTCCCGGTATGCCTGTCGGTGGAGAAGGGTCGCTATAATGTGGAAGCCGTGGCAGCGCAGATCATGATGCTGCAAGACACTGCAACTCTGACACAATTGAATCGCCGACGAGTCGAACAAGGCGAGCAATCCGTCAGCTGGCAACAACGCTGGTCGCAGGTACGACGCCTCGGCCAGGTGCTCGGGCGTGCCGCGACAGGCCGCCGGGAGTCGGACTCCTGACCCTCAGCTTCTGACTCCGAACTCCCAGCTTCGCACCCTCATCCCCCGATTCCCGATTCCCGATTCCCGATTCCCGATTCCCGATTCCCGAATATCGAATACCGATTCCCGACTCCCGACTCCCGACTCCCGACTCCCGACTCCCGACTCCCGACTCCCGACTCCCGACTCCCGACTCCCGACTCCCGATTCTCGATTCTCGATTCTCGATTCTCGATTCTCGATTCTCGATTCTCAATTCTCAATTCTCGAGCGAGGGGGCCGGTGGAAGTGGCGACTTCGAATCGTTGATGTGATTCGTCAGATTGGTGAAATGAATGGTGCTGATCACCATCGTCAGATCGACGAGATTTTCGTCATCGATTCCCATGTCCCTGGCCTCTTGCAGCAAGCCATCGGACAATTTTCCGGGTACCTGCATCAACTGTGTAGCCAGCCGCAGCAGGCAGTCGATACGCGCATCACCGATGGATTCGCCGCGACGCAAGGCCAGGATCTGCTCGCCAGTGAACCCCGCCTTGCCAGCCTTGAAGGTATGAATGGAAAGACAGTAGTCACAACCGGTCTGCTGACTGACCCACAGCTTGATGGCTTCGATCTCGCGCCCGTCGAGCGAGCCGGCCGCCAGAGCCTGCTCCATCTGCAGATAGGCCCGCAGGGCGGCTTCGCTGTTGGCAAACTGCAGATACACATCGGCCAGTTTGCCATTCATGCGCACCGCCTCCAGCGCACTCAGGGTTTCCGGCTGAAGGTCATTCTCGTCAAGAGTGGATAGTCGCGACACGGTATGATCACCAGTACAGAAAGACAGGACATTATGCCCCATGGACCCCATTCATGATTGACAGACTCCATGACACGCTGAGCCGCTTGTCACAACGGCTCATGTCTCACTGGGTCAAGCCGGCAGTGCTACCCGCTGACCCTGATAAGCTGATCAATCCGGAGCTGCCGATATTGTACGTTCTGGAGTTCGGCGGCCTCGCAGATCGTACCGCCCTGCAACTGGCCTGTACCCGTCACGGCCTGCCCGCCCCCGGTGACAGGCTCGTATTCGGCCCACTGACGGAAAACTCCTCGATCGATATTCTCAAGCAGCGACAGGGAACCGTATTCCGTCCCTATCGCCATTTGCTGTCAAGGCGGCTCTCCAGAATCGTTGCGGCCGGCCTGGAAGAAGGTGCCGGTGAGTTGCAGATCGTACCGGTTGCCGTCTATTGGGGGCAGGCCCCGGAGAAGGAATCCTCGGTCTGGCGGCTCTGGTTCACCGAGAACTGGCACTTTGCCGGACGCAGTCGAAAATTCATGACCACGCTGCTGCATGGACGTAACACCTTGTTGAGCATCAGCGAGCCACTCTCCTTCGCTACCCTGCGTAGCAGCGGCGAGCCCCCGGAAGTGCTGGAAAGAAAATTGTCGCGCATTCTGCGAGTGCATTTCCGGCAACGCCGTATTGCCACCCTCGGTCCTGATCAATCGCATCGTCGCATGCTGATCGATCATGTTCTGGCAGACGCCACTGTGCGGCAGGCCATCATCACCGAAGCGGCAGGCAAGTCTCCCGCACGCGCGCGTCGTCAGGCGGAGAAGTATGCCTTCGAGATAGCGGCTGATGTTTCTTATCCTACGGTTCGCATTCTCAACAAGCTGCTGACAAGACTCTGGAACGAGCTGTATGACGGCGTGGAGATACACGGTCTCGAACGACTGAAATCCGTGGCTGACGGGCACGAGCTGGTGTATGTCCCCTGCCACCGCAGCCACATCGACTATCTGCTCCTGTCCTATATCCTGTACCGTCACGGTTACGCCTTGCCGCATATCGCCGCCGGCATCAACCTCAATCTGCCGATGGTCGGCGGGCTGCTGCGTCGCGGCGGTGCATTCTTTCTACGCCGCAGCTTTGCAGGAAAGCCACTGTACACGGCCGTTTTCAATGGCTATCTCAAGGAAATACTGCAACGCGGTCATGCGCTGGAGTATTTCGTGGAAGGTGGCCGCAGCCGAACCGGCCGCCTCCTGCCGCCCAAGGGAGGCATGCTGGCGATGACCGTGCATGCCTATCTGCAGAAACCCAGAACGCCGGTGGTCTTCGTGCCAGTCTACCTCGGCTATGAACGCCTGCTGGAGGGACGCGCTTTCACCAGCGAATTGTCCGGCGGCAAGAAACAGAAGGAAACCGTACTGGCACTGCTGAGGTCCCTGCGCTCACTCAAGGAGGACTACGGCCACGTCTATGTGAATTTCGGCGAACCGATTCCACTGACGAAGCTGCTCGATAGTCACCAGAGCAACTGGCAGAACCAGCCTGCCTCCCATGATCGACCTGACTGGCTCAAGCCGGTGGTACACGAGCTGGGTAACCGTATCATGCAGAACATCAATGAAGCGGCTTGTGTGACGCCGGTCAGCCTGCTGGCCACCACCATGCTGGCCACGGCACGAGGACGCATCAGCCAGGAGGAGCTGGTACAGCAGATGGACATGTACCAGCAACTGATCAGATCGGCTCATGCACATGCCCTGGTGGAAGTGCCCGATATCAATGCCTCGCAACTGATCGAACACGGCATACGTCTGGGTTTCATCGAGAACCATGCCGACAGCCTCGGTCCCATCATTCAGGTTCGTGACGGCCAGATGGCACCCTTGCTGTATTTTCGCAACAATATCCTGCACCTGCTGACACTGCCCGCCCTGATAGCCGCCGCATTCACCAACACAGGTACCCGTGACGATGGCCAGCTGCGCAAGCTGCTGTCTCTGACCTTCCCGTTTTTGCAAGGAGAGTTGTTCCTGCCGACAGAACTGCCCCGCCCTGTCATTGATGGCAGCCTGAGCGCCCTGGAGAATGCGGGGCTGATGCAATTCAGGAATGGGGTATGGCACCGGGCTCCAGCCGGTTCGTTGCAGGCGGTCTCCCTGATGCGACTTGCTCAAGTCGTCATGCCGGCTCTGGAACGGCACTACCTCTGCGCCTCATTGCTTGCCCGAGCGCCGGAAGGGCAGCTGAGCGGTGCTGAACTGGCCAAGCGCAATCTGCTCGGTGCCGAGAGACTGGCGGGTACACACGGTGGACAGGTCAGCGAATTGTTCGACAAGCACTCACACGTGATCTTCGTCGATGGACTCATCCGGCATGGTTACGTTCACCTTGAAGACGGCATGCTGGTTCCTCAGGCTTGCATGCTGGAAGTGGAACGCGAGGCACGATCACTGCTGGGGGAACAGACACGGCATGCCATCATCAATGCAGCTCTGGCGGCCAGTAACGTGGCCTGAGCCGTTAGAGGGTTTCCCGGTACGGTACGTGCACTCAGAATGTTTCCGAATTCCGCATTCCGATCTGACACTGAGGTTTCAATGTCCCGTCCCATATGTAACAAGACTACTGCAGGCATGTGCTCTGTCGCCCTGTCAGCCTTGCTGTGTACCCCGGCAATGGCAGGCGATGCACGTTCCATCGCACTCGGCGGCTCCGTGATTGCCAACGGCCAGGGGGTGCACGGCGCGGTGGAGAACCCGGCCTCGCTGATGGCCATGAAGCGCCGAGATGAGCGCTTTCACTTTCGCATCGGCTTTGCCATGGAACTGCGAGATACCGGCGATGCCATTGATGTCCTCACTGAAGATGAAAATGAAGACCTGATCGATGACATTGAAACGGAGATCGATATTCTGAGTCAATCCCAGGTTCAGTGCGATCCGATCTTCGGTGACGGTTCCGATGTCTGTGTCGGTGGTACGCAGGCTGTTGCGGACCTGTCCGGTCGTCTGCTGGACATTCTCGATACTGTCGATGACGAGACCATCGATGGACAGGCTAGCTTCGACATGGGCGTCGCCTTCACCGGCAAGGCCTGGCCAATGGCCGTCAACCTGAAATTCAGCGGTACGGCATCCGGTACTCCGGACATTGCCGATGGAGACCGCGGCTACATTGCCGAGTTTCAGGATCTGCTGGGTGACGACGTTCTGACGCTGGATGAAGCACGCAACTCCCAGTTTCTCGAAGCCAACGCGCTGGGTGCAACGCTCGAAGTCCAACAGCCCGAGGACGTGCTGCGATCCCAGGCTCAAGGGGCGGCACTGGCCAGGGCCCAACTGGGCATCAGCTTCGCCAGATCATTCAATGTCGGCAACTACGTCGTCGATGCAGGCATCACGCCCAAGATTTCCAGCCTGGTGGCCTACGATGTGGCCATTCGAGTAGAGGAAGAATTCGATGATGCGAGTGAATCCATCCAGGACCGTCTCGATGACAGCGAGGTCACGGAGAGCTCCTTCACGTTTGATGCCGGTGCTTCCACGGTCCTGCCCGGCCTGCCCGTTCGCGTGGCCGCCGTGTTACGCAATGTCATTCCGGAATCCGTCAAGACCGAGAACGATTTCGAATTCGAAACCACCCCGCAACTGGTCATCGGCGCCCTCTATCAGAAGGGCATGCTCAGCGTCAGTGGCGATCTGGCTCTGAATGAGAGCAAGGTCGATAACTTCGAAACGCAGAAAATCGGTGTCGGCGTGGAATTCGGTACCCGCAAATTCGCGATACGAGGTGGCCTCAGCAGCGACCAGTCGCGCGATGAGGATGCCACATCGGTCAGCCTGGGCTTTGGCCTGGGACCACTACAGGTCGGAGCACGCCTGACGGGAATGGAATCTCTCGAAGCCGGCGCACAGATTGCCTACAGTTTCTGAGCGGATAGTCTCCCGGTATCGGATTCCAGGGGCAATCTGCACCTGGAATCTTGCAAAAGCCTGTCGAAGATCCCGTCGTAATACCCGGCTTCGCCGCGAGAGTCGCTCGGTTCAGAAGCGCAGTGGTCGCCGCACGATAGCCCTCGCCTGTCGTTGGGCGGCCGCTCCGGGAACAATGGTCTCCAGCTGTCTGGACCAGTCTCGCGCCTGCAGGCTCTGCTGGCTCACGACTCCTATGGCGTTTTCGTACGCAGGCAAGGCCCAGCGATAGCCATGCCGCAAGCCACTATCGGCAAAGACCGGCAGCGCCTGCTTGAGTTCTCGCGAGTTGACACAGTTGACAACCAGCAAGCCGCTGGCGAGCAGGTTCTGTTGCAACAGCCCGACCCAATGTGTGCTCAGGGAGCACGCTCGCAACGGCTCTCCTTCTTCGTGACCGAACAGGTCATCGATGATCAGGTCGAAAGGCTCACCATCGAAATTCGCCAGCCAGTCCATCGCATCGGCGTGTATCAGCTCGACACGTTCGTCCTCGACACCGAACCATTGTCTGGCGACCTTCAGGTGCTGATCATCGATCTCAACCGCAGTCAGATCGGAAAACCCACACAGACACTGCAATTGGCGAATGACAGCCCCACCACCGACACCGAGCAGCAGGATTCGTCGTATCGACGCCATGGGCCGATACAACACCGGCAGGCTCAGGCAATCCCAGACGCCACCGGCAAAGGGCCGGTCCGGGTTCCACTGGCTGTGAAAAACACGATTGCTGTAGAGCCTGACAGAGGCCCCCGAGCGGCGAACGCTGTAATGGGTATCCGCTGATTGGTGTTCCCAGAGGAGCGTCATGAGAGAGCGCTCGAAGTTCTTGTCATGCTGTTGAACGACTCTCAGACAGCAAAGGGGCTGACACCGATCAGGACGAGATGCAGCCAGAATGCGAAGGCAAACCAGGCAAGCCCACCGATTACTACAGCCATGGCATCGCGCGATATACCCGCGGCAGGCTGCCTGACGATCCCGTCACGACGGTCACGCCGGCGGCTGGCAGCATAGTCGACGATGGCCCACACGAGAAATGCCCCGAACAACACGATATCGCCTAGTCTTCCATTGGCCAGCAAATGGGCCACGGCCCAGACTTTGACACCCAATACCATGGGATGGCCCAGCGCCGCCTTCATCCGGGTGCCGGGAATATAGGCGGCGGCCAGCAGAATGAAGGACAGCAGCATCAGCAAGGCGGACACGTGTGACAAGGCCAGCGGAGGGGTCCAGATGAAAACGGGATTCAACCGGGTTGCGGAATAGCCCATGACGATCAGTACCAGTCCCAACAGCGAGACCAGTGAATAAAGCCCCTTGTACAGCAATTCCCCACGCGCGTTGATGAACTGCTCGCGTTTGCCCTCTGCCACGAACCGTATGGAGTGCATGCCGAGAAACAGGATCAGACCTGTGATCAACTGAATCATGTTGACTGCTCTTCCATCATCCTGAGTTTTGCCTGCATGAAGTCACGATGCTTTATATACAGCAGATCGCAGATCTTGCGAATGGTGTACTCCTCGTATCCGTCGATATCACCATCGGCCAGGGCAACGCGCCACATCTGCTCCACCAGTGCCAGCTTGCTCGGTTTGTCGAACTGCTCGTTGATCAGACGAACGTGTTCATAGAGCGAAACGGTAGTATCGGCATCCGCAAAGGCGTCATCCACAATGGCCTGAAGGTCCGCCGCATCCAGCTTCCCTGCACCTTGCAGAGCCTTGAGGATAGCATCACGCTCGGCAGGATCGATGTCGTGATCGGCCCGCGCAATCTCCACCAGCAGGGTCGCGCTGACGCGCTCGATATCGAGCGCCGACACCGGCTCGGTCGGATCGAGCGAGGCCGAGATTCTCTCCAGCAGCTTACTCAGCATGATGGCCATGCACGTTGTCGACACGCTCGGCTTCAAGCTGGATTCTGGCTTGTTCGGTGATACCGGCGTCCTCCCCTGCCATTCTCCGTTTGGCAGCTGTGCTGCTCAGACCATCACGATTGCTGCACCAATCCAGCCCCTCGGTCATCAGCGTCTGCTGCCCCAGCTCGCCGGCAAAAAGTGTGTCGATATCGTTACTGAAACCGTAAATACTTTCCATGACCCACTTTGCTCTCGGCTGGACCAGAGGGTCGGCGATGCGATTGCGCACCCCCCAACCAACACTCAGATCGCTGCATTCGTAATTCTCTTCATCCTCAGGCTTCTGAACGAAGGCCATGTAGTAATCGACGCCGAAATCCCGCTTGATCATGGTGGTAGCAAACAAGGTGGCAAAATCTTCCCGGTGCGTACTGTAACCATAGTATTTCGCAGCGCCGTCATTCGCCATCAATGAGCCGACGTGAGCCGGTGAATAGCCCCTCTGCTCTGCCGTTGACTCCTCCCCCTTGTAACTGACCTGTGCCAGCGCCTGAAGTTCTTCGGAATAGAGCGGCAGATCCAGGTAGAGACCGGGTGAAAGCCAGTATTGGCGATTGGCGTCCAGGGCTGCAGATGGAGTCAGACTGGCATCGAGCGTTGCCACACTGCTACTGGGCAGGTAGTCAACGGCATGAGCCAGCTCGTGATACAGCAAGCGGTACACGGGAATTCTAATGTCATCCAGCGTTCGTTCGGTCGAGTTGGTCAGGCTGTAGGAGAGGGATGCCGGTTCATTGCCCAGGCGCAGCGTACCGAATGCCCAGAAACGAAGATCCTTGCCGTAACCACTGCGATAATCTTCTTCTATCGAAACGGTGGCTTTCTCGTCAACAGTCAACCAGAGGTATTCCGGGTCCAGCTGAATGCCTCCCGTACCTCCCCAGTAATTCGAGGGCCGTACCGTACTGCCAATGGCAATGGAAGTCAGGGCACCGAACAGCGTTACCATGTCCTCGGGAGCTTCTGTCAGCAGTTGCTCGAAGCGCTGCCCCATCCAGTCATGCGTGACCAGCAGTCGATCGAGAATATCCTCACGCGTGAAGTCGGGCGTTGCCTGAGTGATGAATGGCAGCACTTCCAGGGTGCAGGCATCGCTTGACCTGTCAACCAGTGCACAGTCTCGCAGAACCGAGGCATAGGGACTGTCGGTACGGTACGCATACAGCTGATCCGTGTCTCTGACATCGGCGCGAGCGACAAACTGCTCATCGCCCTCACCGCCATCTACGGGTTCATCGTCTGCAGGGTCGACGGAGTCACCCCCGCCTCCACCACAGCCGGCGATCAGGCAAACCAGCATCAGACAAGCTGTTTTCCATGTGATCACTGGCAGGCCCTCTCTTTGACATGACGACAGGGCAACCACTTTACCTTATCTGTATCTCGACTCGGCGATTCAGGGCTCGTCCGTTGGCAGTATTGTTATTACTGATGGGACGTGTTTCTCCATAACCCATGGTCGTCATGCGTTCTGGCGCCACTCCCTTGCTGGCCAGATGATTGTAGACAGCCTCAGCTCGCCGGATGGATAGACTCATGTTGTACTGCTCCGGCGCAATCCAGTCGGTATGCCCGTCGATCATGATCTCCAGCTCGTTTTCCTGCATGGCTTCGGCGAAGGCATCCAGCTTCAGGGCGTCCTCGCTGTTGATCTCCGACCGGTCGAATTCGAAATACACCAACGGCGGAACCACCGGCGCGACAACAGGCGTCTCTTTCGGCAGCTCGGGCTCGACGGCCACCTGCGCCACTGCAACTGTCGGAACCACCGCAGCCGGTACGGCCACCGGCACACTGCCGAAGCGCTTCAACACACCGACATTGAGATATTTTGCATCGGTATCCATGCTCATCAGCTCCGTTCGCAGGGCAACGCCATTGCGAAAACCGTATTCCAGGCCCAGACCGAACGCCGCATGTGTCGCATAGTCGCGCACATAGTCGACATTTTCAGAGTCATTCTCCATGTGACCGATACCGGCACGCCCGTACAGCGACAAGCCTTCGCGTCGAAACAGACCTTCCGTGTCAGCATCCATCAGGGAAAAGCCACTACGTGAATTGACCAGATATCCCAGCAAGCTCAGACCGAACACCTGATAGTCGACAGACCCTGCAGGCGTACCGAGAAAATCGACATCGGCAGCGCCCAGGTCGGCAATATAGCCCTCCACCGTGAACATTCTGCTGAGGTCATAGCCGATGGCCAGATGCCCCCCGGAATCACTGTCATCACTGATGGTCAGTGCATCGGTAGGTGACTCCGGCTCGACTCTCGTGATGCCGACCCCGCCATTGACATAGAGTCGTTTGGTGAAGTCGGTCGACGTGGCTTCCTGTGCCGTCGCGGTGCCGCTGGTGGCGACGATCATTGCGGTACAGGTCAGAAGACCCATCGCTCGCTTGATCATGCCATTCTGACGATTCGAGCCGATCATCGGACCACCTCCTGCTCTGCTTTCTTCACCCACCTGCTGCCCAGACGACGAATCAGCACGCCCATCAGAAGCAACCATGTACCCATCAGGGACAGACTACCCACACCGGACCCATGAATGCCGGTCTGCAAGCTGAGGTTGTCACAGCCGCATTCGACAAAATCATTGATCATGTTGCCGTTGAGGTCACTGTAACGGATGACATTGACCACGACGTTGCCTGTTGATCGAGTGCCATCAGCATCTTCCATTTCGTACAGAAAGGTATCAGTGCCGTAGAAACCGTAGTCAGGTCGGTATTCCACCTGATTGTCCACGATCTCGATGCTCGCATTGGGAGACTCGGACACGCTGATCAAGGTCAGACCGGTGCCGACACCATCCAGATCGTTGGCAAGCACATCAAAGGTTCCTGATCTGCCCTGATTGACCGTGAATTCATCATCAACGGCATCGGTGTTCGGATCATCGATGGGGGAGCCACCGTCCGTGCTGCCGGAATCGGTGTTGCCATCAACACCACCATCCGTATTGCCGGAGTCGGTGTTGCCGTCAGTACCACCGTCCGTATTGCCGGAATCGGTGTTGCCATCGGTACCACCGTCCGTACTACCTGAGTCGGTGTTGCCGTCTGCACCACCATCCGTGTTACCGGAATCGGTATTGCCGTCGGTGCCACCATCCGTGTTACCGGAATCGGTATTGCCGTCGGTGCCACCATCCGAGTTACCGGAATCGGTGTTGCCGTCTGCACCACCATCCGTGTTACCGGAATCGGTGTTGCCATCAGTACCGCCGTCCGTGTTACCGGAATCGGTGTTGCCATCGGTACCGCCGTCCGTATTACCGGAATCGGTGTTACCGTCAGTACCACCATCGGTATTGCCGGAGTCTGTGTTGCCGTCAGCACCACCATCCGAGCTGCCGGAATCGGTATTGCCGTCAGTGCCACCGGCAGTCGTGCCGCCGCCATTGCCGTTGGGGTCGATGAAGGGAAAATACACCGGGGCCGAGTCACCGCCGGAAATGGTCAATGGATGCGGATTGGTTCCGGGGGCCGGAATCAGATCCGAGGGCAGTTCCGGGTCTGATTCGTCCATGACCACGATGTAATTGCCATCGGGTATGCCCGGCAACACGAAGTTGCCACTGATGTCTGAATCGATGGAATCTCCGATGGGCATGTCTTCGCCAGCATCAACGATACCGTTGCCATTGACATCCTCGTACAAGGTGATTGCAATGTCGCTGATTCCCGCCTCTGTATCTTCACGCGTTCCGCTGCCGTCAACATCGTTGAACACCGCACCGGTCGTGACATTCAGACTGTCGGCCAGAAAATAGCCGGACAGGCCTCCGTAGATGTCGGCATCATCACCGGGAACACCGTAATCATCTTCGGTATCACTGGGGAAGGTTGATGGGTCGAGCAGATCGTGGTCTTCCGCGTTTACATCGTCGGCAAAGAACGAGAATCCGAAATAGCGTTGACCGGGTTGCAAGCCGAGGCTATCTGCCGAAATGAAAGCCATGCCAACCGACTCGAACGAACGCTCTGTTTCCACCGGGAAGCTCTGCGGCTCGTTGTAATTGTTCTGCAGGAAGGAATACTGGTGTTGCAGATCGGTGATGCCATAACAATGCTCCGGTGCACTGCAACCGTTGGCGCCAATCAACACCATCGGTCCGTAGGAAGCTGGCTGACCGAATATGTCCAACGACAGAATGGCCGCCATTTTCACCGGGTTGTTACTGGACTTCTCTGCGGCCAGATGACCGGCTCGCTCCATGGCATCGGCTGAAAATGGTGTCAGAACGCCATGATCGAACACATAGTCCAGACGTTCGATATTCTTTGCATCCGGCAGCACGTTGGAAAACAGATCGACCGCGCCTCGGTTCAGAACACGACTCGAGAGCATGGCCGGAATATCACAGTTGCCGGTGCCGGAACCATCGCTGGGATAGTCCGCTGCAAATTGTCGAGACGCATCACCGTCTGACAGGCGCTCCACAAAGATGCCGCAGGGCTCGCCGGTGGTCACGCCCGGAATATCTCGCCGTTGGATCGCCACGTGATCAGCAGATGCTGCATAGCTGTAGGCCAGTCCATCGGAGGTGAAGCCTTCCATGATCTGGTTGTTTCCCATGCCCCACTGGTACTCGACGCCTTCTGCCGTATAGACGAAGGGCGTCGCTGGCATCTCGCTTGTCTGGATACTGCTGACCGGACCCGATGCCTGAACGCCTGCACTCAGCGTCAATCCGACGGCAGTGGCAACCAATGTGAGAGTCCTGAACTGCGTGGCAGATCTGCCGACGGAGAAGTGGTCGAGGCAATGCCGCCTTTGCAAGTGATGTAAAAGTTCGCTCTTGGCCATGATGACTCCGAAAAGTACGTTCGAAAGCGCCGAATGACTGGGGTCGCAGCGCTGAAAACCAGGGTTCTCTGCTGACGCTCGCGCGTCACGATATTGACTTCTTGCCAATACGGTTACTGCTATGTTACCCGACCTGACCAGCTTCGATCAGCGCGTTAACCGCTATTACCTACCAGACTGCGGGGTTTAATTACCAAAAAGGTGTAATTGAGCATACTGAATCAGGATGATGGTCTTCGCATCCACGATCTCGCCCGTTGCGATCCAGCTCACGGCCTGTTCCAGTTCCACCTCCAGCACTTCGATATCTTCGCCCTCTTCCTCCACGCCACCCCCTTTACCGGAGCGCTGCGTGTCGTCATAGGCTGCCGCGAAGTAGAAAAGTTGCTCGGTCACTGAACCCGGTGTCGCATACGCCCTGAAGAGAAATTCCGGCGGTCCGATCACGAATCCGGTTTCCTGCTCTGTCTCGGCCTTGACCGTGGCCTCTGCATTGCCGTCCTCGATAATGCCGGCGGGTACCTCGAACAACAGACCGTCACCACCGAGTGTCCAGGCCGGAAAACGAAATTGTCTTGTCAGTACGATCGTACGTTTGTGGCGGTTGTACAACAGAATGGCGGAACCGTGGCCACGATGGTAGATTTCCCGTTGTTGTCTCTGCCAGCGTCCATCATTGCGCTGATAGTCGAATACCACTTGCTCCAGTGTCGCCCACTGCTCTGACAGCACTGAACGCGAATGCACACGTACACGATCAGACGCTGTCCGTATGCGCGATTCGGTGTCACTGGGTGGTGTCAGCTTCTTCACGTTCAATGCATTATTCGCTAGCGTTTACTCGTCAGCCATTCTGCCTGTTACAGGCTGTTACAGGCTGTTGCGCCTGTGAATAATCATGGCAATGGCCCTGGCCGATACTCTTCTTCAAGATCTGCGAAATCCAGACTGGCACACGCGCAGACCTGCAATACCAACCCTTGAAGAGAGTGTAGAAGACCCATGAACATTATGAAACGAATAATCATCGCAACAGTTACCTTTACAACCCTGAGCGTCACCGCGGTCGCTTTTGCCGATCGCGATGAAGGCAAGAGGCAGGGGAAAATGGTTGAGCGCATCAGCAGCAAGCTCGAACTCGATGACGCACAGAAACAGGCACTGGAAAACTTTTCAGCAGAGCTGCAGGAAACCCGTCAATTGATGCGCGGTGATGGCGAAGGCTTGCGCAGTGAATTCAGCGACCTGATCTCGGCCCCTGCTTTCGATCAGGGACAGGCGCTGAGCCTGATCAACGACCGTGCTGCTGCTGTTCAGGCCAATGCACCCGAGCTGGTTGCCGCGGCCGCGGTCTTCTTCGACGGTCTGTCAGAGGAACAGAAGGCACAGGTTCAGGATTTCATGGAAAAGGGTGGACGTCATCGCCGTGGCAAGAACAGGGACCATTGATCGGCTTTCCACTGGAGCCCTTTCCGTCAGCTGAGTTAAGCTATTCAGCATGAGCTCTGTACTTCTGATAGATGATGACGGCAAACTGGCCGAGGCGCTGGGTGAATACTGTGTGCGATTCGGTATCCGGATCGAACCGGCACTGACACCCGGCGCCGGCCTGGCCAAATTGGCCAGAGAACACTTTGATGCCGTCATACTCGATGTGATGCTGCCGGAAATGGACGGCTTCGAAGTCTGCAGGCGCATTCGTCAAACGCATGATCTGCCGATCATCATGCTCACCGCGCGTGGTGATGTCACCGACCGCATAGTCGGGCTGGAGATCGGGGCGGACGATTATGTCCCCAAGCCCTTCGATCCCAGAGAGCTGGTCGCCAGACTCCAGGTCAATATCAAACGCCATGAGAAGATTTCAAGCCTGTCCCCATCCACGGAAGTATCGGATTTGTATTTTGAAGGATTGTCACTTCACCCGCTGCAACGCGAGACAAGGGTCAACGGCCATTCCGTGGAATTGACCACCAAGGAATTCTCACTGCTACAGCTTCTTGCAGAGTCACCAGGACGAGCCTTCTCGCGAGACGAGATTCTGGCCGAACTCAAGGGCACTGAGAACGAACTGTTCACGCGTTCGGTGGATATCCTGGTCAGTCGCCTGCGAGCAAAACTCAAACCCCTGCAACCGATCCGGACCCTGCACGGCGCCGGGTACGCCTTTGTGTTGAACAGAATCGATCCTTCCGAAGAAACGACGTGATCAGAGCACTTTCATCTTCACTGTCATTGCGGCTTCTCGGTATCTTCGTGGTGACGGCAACACTGGTCATCGTGATTCTGGTCAGTCTGTTTACCCGAGGCCTGAGTGGACAATGGGTTCGCTCCATCAGACCACACCTGGTTCAGTACGCACAGTACATTCAGGAAGATCTGGGAATGCCTCCCGATCCAGCGCGTGCAGACACCCTTGCCAGACAACTGCCGGTCGATATTCATGTCTATCGCGATGGCCAGCTGGTACATGCAACCACCGACCGCCTGCTTGACCTGGAGAACATCCGCTTCGAACCCGTAGGCAAACGCTGGAAGAAGCGCCTGAACTCCGATGCGACTGGACCCGCCGTACCGCCTCAGCCCGACCTTGTACCCTATGCGTCGAGGAACTCGCGTGGAGAACGGCAACGAATCCTGCGCATCACCAATGGCGACTACACGATCTATTTCGATCTACGAGAGCCACGTCCTCGGCACGGTCGCTTCTACCGCTTCAATGACGAGCTGTTGCTTGCCCTGCTCCTGCTGGCCATCGTGCTCGGCGCCAGCTATCTGCTGATACGTCGCCAGCTTTCCCCGATCAGGCAGATTCAGAAAGGTGTCGGCATCATGAGCGAGGGCAACCTGGGTCACCGTATAGACAGTCGCGGCAACAGCGATCTCGACCAGTTGTCGAAGAGCATCGATGACATGGCGAGCAGATTGCAGGACATGCTCGACGCCAAGCGGCAGTTGCTGATCGCCGTCAGCCATGAGCTGCGTTCTCCGATCACCCGAGCACGCATCAATACCGAGTTGCTTCCCGATTCAAGACTGCGTGAGCGATTGATGGAGGATCTGTCGGACATGGAGCGCATGATCCGCGACATCATGGAATCAGAGCAATTGCAAAGCCGGCATTCCGTACTGAATCGTGAACCGCTGGACCTGGAAGCACTGTTCGACGAAGAGCTGCAACACATTGCACCCGGCTGCATACTTCGGCTGCGATCACGAGATCAGGCGGACTTCCATTTCAGTGGTGACGCTGCACGCCTGCGTATTCTGCTGCGTAATCTGGTACTCAATGCCCAACAACATGGCAAGAGCGAGGACGGCACGGTGCATCTGACCGTGACGCTGGAGGACAATGGCAAGCAGCTGACTCTGACAATCGAGGATCAGGGTCCCGGGATCGGCAAGGAACACCTGAACGAGATTTCAGCGCCGTTCTACAGGCCGGATGCATCGAGAAGTCGAGAGACAGGCGGATTCGGGCTCGGGCTGACCCTGGCAAGGCTTATCGCGGAGGCTCACGGCGGATCATTGAGCATCACCAGTGATCCCGAGATCCGGCGTGGCACCCACGTATCCGTAGAACTGCCTCGATAAGCACAACGAACTACTCGGCGAACCGAACCCTGCCGGTTTCAGCGACGTCCCAGTAACAGTCTGCGGCTGGCTTCGAACCAGGTTCGCAGCAACAGGATGACCGGCCTTGTCAGCAGATCGTACAATCGAGCGATTCCCAGCCACACGCCCAGCGCCAGACCTTGTCGGCGTCGTTCGGCGATCGGCTTGAGCGAACTCGCGGCGCTCATCCTGCCCCCCGTCAGCAGGGTGGCCAGAGGCGCGTAGACATGCAGTGTCAGGTTCACGATCAGCACCGCAATGGCCATGGAAAGCAATGGCGCTGCCAGAAACCAGACGACAAACACGGTTGACTCTCTGCCACCCAGAGAAGGAGACCAGAGTGCATGGAAAACCATCGTCAGCATCAGGTAGTGACTGCAGAATGCGGCAAACAGGTAGGGTGTGAAGCGCTCTGTCCATGCCTGCAGTCGCCCCCCCAGCAGCATGGGGATCAGGGTCCAGATGGCCAGCGAACCGAACAGACGGCCGATCGGATACAGCACGACTTCATCGAATTCCATGTCACGCGCAGCAAACAGCTCAACCATATTGCGGGCAGCACCACTGTTGACCAGCAGGATCGCCATGGTTGCAACCACGGATAAACCCAGGAACAATGGCCAGAACCGATCCAGCGAATTCAGCGAGACCTTGCGAACCGCCAGATAGATTCCGATGCAGAACGCGAACAATACCAGTGGTCTGAGAATCACGACAGTGGATTGATCGTGCTCGAACAGGTAAAGCAGCCCGAGCAGAGGCAAGACAAGCCAGGCCATGCGTTGCACTGCCGGCAACAATAGCGGTGACAACAGCACACAGACGAACAGGTCTCGCAGAAAGCCAAGATGCATGGTCGCCCCATCCGGCATGGCAGTCAGAAACAGGATGAAATTGAGATGGTCCAACAGGGTCTGTGCATCGTCCAGAAAGGTCGGTCTGAACCGTGATGCTGCCAGGTAGATCAGGTAAGTGGCAATTGCCCAGATGATCATCGGCACGATGATGGAGACGAACCGCCGACGATACAGCAACCAGACAGAGCTGCCCGGCTTGAGCAATGTGGTGGCCGCGAGATAACCGGATACCACGCTGAGCAATGCGGCACTGGCCCTGCCCGGCCCTTCCACCAGGAACCCTTCCAGAAAAAAGGCAAATCCGCCATCGCCCAGGGTGTAGTGCACGGCACTGCTCAGACCATCGGGCACGTGAACGAATATCATGAACAACACGCACAGCATGCGTGCCATGGCTATCCGCTGTCGCGTTTCTTGCACAATTTGTGGAACCGACTCCGACATGCCGCGGTCATGAATGGATTGAAATATGATGCGGTGATGATAGAAGACGACTGCGTACAACGTATGGATATTTGATGACAAAGTGATGCAGGGAACTGACAAATTCGACAGGGTTGTTGCATCACGGATGTGTTTCATCGCCATTGAGGCGACTTGGGAACGACAGCTATGACTCTTTCCAATCAATAACTTGTGGCCGCTCAGTCACTGACTGGCAGACCGGCTTGATCCCGTTACCCTGCGGTGTGCAACGGCAGGAAGAGATTCGGCAACGAAACGGTAACAAGCTCAGCTCTCGACGCGCGCCGCGATCTGTCTCACACTTTCAGCCCTGGCTTGACGTGAAGCCCCCCACAGCGGAACCAGCTCTACCGCCAGCATCGCGACAAATATCAGAGCGCAACCAGCCAGCCCGATCAGGCCTACTCGCTCACCCAGCCACCAGAAGGCAAACAGCGCCGCAAAAGGGGCTTCGGAGGACAGAAAGATGGCGGCTTGCGGCGCGCTGGTATAGCGCTGCCCGATCACCTGCAGGGTAAAGGCAAAGCCGCTCGCAAAGATGCCGGCATACAAAATCTGGGGCCCTGCGGCCACGATCGATGACCAGCTGATGGGTTCCACCAGAAGCGCAACCACCAGTGCAAGGCCACCGGTGACCGCAAACTGCATGGCCGACAAGGCCAGTGGTCTGCCTGACTGTCCAACGAATCGGGCAATCATCACGACCTGCAAGGCCCAGCAGACAGCGCTGCCAAGCGTCAGTACATCGCCGATGACCAATGCCCCGATGTTTCCGCCCGACAGCAGATAGATGCCGATCAAGGACAGAATGGCGGCCACCCAGGTAATCCGGTGAGGAAATTCACGGAACAGCAGAACCCCGAGGATCGGCGTCAATACCACATACAAACCAGTCAGGAAACCCGAGTTGGTGACACTGGTACTCAGCAAGCCAACCTGCTGCGTTGCCATGCCGGCAAACAGGCTGATACCGATCAGGCCGAAGCCAAGCATTTCGCTCATCGACAGTGGAGCTGCCCCGGACTGTCTCTGCCTGCGTGCCTCAAGTTGTACAAATGGCAGTACGACCAGTGTCGCAACCACAAATCGCAGCGCTATGAACAGAAAGGGACCAATGCTGTCCATGGCCGTCGCCTGCGCAACAAAACCCATGCCCCAGGTAGCACCTGCGAGTAATAGAACCAGATTGGCTTGCCAGCGTTTCATGGGCGAGGAGCGTATCATCAAAACCCATGTCATTCAGCTCCCGCAACCCACCCGGTCATCGCCAGCGATTGACTCGTACCCGCAACTCGGCAAAACGTGGTGCAAGGCCCGCCAGGCATCTCCGTCTCTGGGAGGCGATCAGGCTGACACGTGATGAATTATCCGACTGGCAGCAACGCACGGCATTGGTAGACGGCCTGTTCAGGCAACACATTCTGCCTCGCGAAACGCAGTTGACAGGCACCTGCTGCCAGTTGACCGATCGACTGATCGACACCTATGCCGAGCATTGGCTCGGAAGCGCGGAACAGGCACTGCTGAACCTGTGGATTGCAGACAATCTGCAATCCCTGGCCAACCACCCCTTCGCTGCCGAAGGCCAGACGGACGCCCTGACGCGTCGATGGCGGCAACTGCTGACAGAAGAATCTGCCCCTGAGCAACAGGAAAGCAGAGGCAGAAACAGCTTGCTCGATGAGCTGTTTGACGACGAACTGGACGAGGATGACGAAGTCTTCGACTTTGGCTGGCACGGCAGCAGTGACCGCTCGACCAGACTCGCGGACGATGGCGATACCGACAATGGCGATTCCGCTACCACCTCCACTGAGGATATCGCCGAAGAACCCGCAACAGACAACGCCCCCGGCAAGGCGCAAGACAGCGCCGCTGGCAACGAAGCTGACAGCGCCACCATTCGGCGACTGGAACAGCGCCTGTCGGTCGATCGACTGTTCCGCCAGCTGGCTCGGGCCCTGCACCCGGATCGCGAGCAGGACGAAGTTCTCAAGTTGCAGAAGCACGAACTGATGAGCGAGTGTCTGCGTGCCCGCAAGAACCGGGACATCAATGCACTGTTGACGCTTTACTGCGAACATGTCGGCGATCTGCCTGATGATCTTTCCGGCAACGAACATGAGGAACTGCTGCAAGCGCTGGAACAGCAATTGCGCCAGTTGCAGAATGAACTTCGCCAGATGCGCTTCGGTAATCCACTGCAGGCACAGATCATCGATCGATACAGTGCCTCCAGTGACGACTCCACCCGCTCCCGGATTCTGCAACACGCAGAGTCTCTGGACCGGGAAATTGCCCGTTTGCAGAGTCGACTGCAGCAGGTGGGTTCCCGAGACGGCTTGCTGGCCGAGCTCGCGGAAAGACGTGAGATCGAGCAGAATCGCATGATCATAGACAATCTGACGGGTTACTCTGCCGGTCGCTGACCCGCTCGTTCTCGACAGGGCAAGTAGGCAATCAGTGCAGAATCCTTGCCGTAACGTGATCGGCCACGCATTCCGGATTCGACATACCGGCACTTGTCACGATCAGCCCTGCAGAAATGCACCGATATGCCGCTTGCTGCCTAACGTTGGCACTTGCCTGCGCGGATGGAACCATCACGTACATAGAGGTAATCGGTACATGACAAGTTTGGGCATGCGTCACTATTGTGGAAGCGGACTGATTGTCATACTGCTTCTGAGCGCCATGCCCGGCATGCTGCACGCACGTAGTCTCAAAGTCTATACCTTGCCGGACTATCTGGCCCCGGAGCTGGTCAGTGAGTTCGAACAGCTTCACGACACGACCATCGAATTCAGCTATTTCGACTCCGATGAGGCGCGTGACCAGGAACTGGCGATTACCAACGGCAGTGGTCATGACGTGCTGTTGGTCAACCGCTTGCAGATACCGAAGTATGTCCGTCGAGCCTGGCTCCACCCGTTGAGCACCGAAGACATCCCCAACATGCGTCACATCGACCAGCGCTGGTCGGACACACTCGGAGACGTCAGCCATTATGCAGTTGCCAGTCTCTGGGGCATTCTGGGAATCGGCTATCGTCAGGATCAGATACCGGAAGGCCTCGGTAGCTGGAAAGAGCTGCTGCAACCTCGTGATGCTCTGCGCAACAGAATCTCCATGCCGGCATACACTCGTGAGCTGATCGCCATCGCCATGAAGAAAAACGACTTGTCGGTCAACACCAGCGATGAGGCCATGATTGTCGAAGCAGGCAGACAGCTGCTCGAGCAGAAGCCCTTTGTACGCTATTACGGGTACCCACTACTGGATGAGAATTCGGACCTTGTCACCGGCAAGGTATGGGCCGGAGCCTTCTACAACGGTGACGTACTGAGCCTGCAGCGCTTCAACAACAACATCCGCTTCGTGTTCCCCGAAGAGGGCGGCATCATCTGGTCCGGCTATCTGGCCGTTGCCCAGTCATCGAACAACAAATCGCTGGCCTTTGCATTCATCGATTTTCTCAACGAACCCACCGTCGCTGCACGACAGGCCGAATTTTCCAGTCTGGCCACACCCAACAAGGCTGCCAGAGCACACTTGCCAAAGGCTTATCTGGAGCATCCGGACATCCACCCTGCCGGAGACATGATCGAACGATCCGAGTTCCTGGAGTCGCTGCCACCGCGATCCCAGAAGCAGATCAACATAATCGGCACTCAACTGATTCACTGAGCCATGTTGACTTCTTCCTGCATAGACCCGAAAGAGCGTTGAGTCGTGCGATTACACGAAAAGCTGCTGTTTGCAATCGTCCCGGTATTCATCGTCTCCCTGTTGTCAGTCGGCTGGATCGTGTATGTCCAGTTGCGCCAGCATTCGCAGGACGCGATGTACCGGCAGATGGACACTGTTCTGCAACAGACTCGACAGCAGACCGAATCCTTCAGCGAGACCCTGCAGGCCAACGCACTGCTGTTTGCCAATTCGAACATGATCCAGCGTTACGTCATGGTCGAGGACGAGGCGGACCGCTATGATCTGATGCAGCCGGCATTGCTGAAACTGTTTGCCAGTTATCAGGAAGCCTACCCACAGTATCGTGAGATTCGCCTGCTGACACCAAGCGGCTATGAAGATACAAGACTGGCAATCGACGGCCTGCCCAATCGCAGTGATGAGGAAAGCGGCACACCCTTCTTCGATGCGCTGGAGTCCGGTCGCACTCCTTTTCATATGGAAATTCGCAGGAACGCCGACGACGGCCAGACCACATTGACAATTGGCCGCCCCTTGTGGGTGAAAGATCTCAATGTTCCGCCGCAGATCGCGGAAAATCGCCTGCGGGGCTATCTGGTCGTTACTGCAACTCTGGGTTTTCTGGAGTCGCTACTGCGGGAACAGACGCTGGGCAATGAAGGATACCTGATGGTGCTTGATCAGCGCGGCACTGTTCTGTTTCATCAGAAGCCCCATCTCGTTGGCAGTACCCTGTACAGCCTGATGTTCAGCCTTGCCGATATTCCCCCAGGCACGGCTGCATCGGATATTCCCATCCGCAATTTCAGAAATACAGTGCAGTGGCACCCTTTGCAGAACGACCTGGTGCTGGTCGCTGTGGTTCCAGAAAGCGAATTCGCAGCCGCCAGTCGAACGCTGGCCAGATCCGTGGGTTCCATTACTCTGCTGGCGATCATGCTCGCCTCATTGACATTCTTCCTGTTGATCCGAACCACGGTATTGCGACCGATCGGTCGTCTGCGAGAGGCAGCCATTGCCTTTGGCAACGGAGACAGCGGCGTGCAGATCGACATCAACCGGGCCGATGAAATCGGCGACCTGGCTCGAGCACTCTCTGGCATGAACCGCAAACTGGTGCTGTCCATGAGCGAGCTGCAGCACTCACACGCCCGCATCGAGCAGCTGGCCTATCGCGATACCCTGACCGATCTTCCCAATCGTCGCCTGTTCATACGCCTGGCGGAGCAGGCGATGTCACAGGGGAGTCTCGACAGCAGCAAGCTTGCCGTGCTGTTTCTTGATCTGGATGATTTCAAGCGCGTCAACGATACCCTGGGCCATGAAGCCGGTGATCTGCTATTGCAGGAAGTATCGACTCGCCTGCAACACTGCATTCGCGAATCCGAGGAACTGGCATCCCCTGACTTGAAAGCCACCAGGATCGCCAATCAGGTGGCACGTATTGGCGGCGACGAATTCCTCATACTGATCACGTCACTGGGTCACCCCGAACACACGACCATTGTCGCGAGAAAGATCATCGATGAGCTGGCCAGGCCCGTCAACATCGGAGATCGTTCCTTCGTGGTCGGCACCAGTATCGGCATTGCGATGTACCCCAGCGATGCACCGGATGTCGACGGCCTGATCAAATGCGCCGACACGGCCATGTACGAAGCCAAACGCGCACACAAGAACACCTATCGCTATTACGGCGCTCCCATGCAGGCTAACATCGAGAATCGGCTGCTACTGGAAGAGGACCTGCGACGGGCTATCAAGAAAGGGGAATTCGAGCTCTACTTCCAACCGCAGTTCGATACTCGTTCGGGCATCATGGCGGGCGCCGAAGTCCTGCTGCGCTGGAACCATCCGCAACGAGGCATGGTACCACCGGACATCTTCATACCGGTTGCCGAAGATACGGGCATGATCGCAGGACTTGGCGAATGGGTGCTGATGCAAGCCTGTCGCCAATGGCGTGATTGGCAGGACAGACGAATCGCACCCCGTCGTATCGCTGTCAACGTCTCGCAACGTCAGTTCGCATTGGGCAACCTCATGGCGGCGGTCGACAATGCCTTGTTGAGCAATGACATGGACGCGGACAATCTGGAACTGGAGCTCACGGAGTCGTGCATGATGCAAGCACCGACAGAGGTCGTCGAAACCCTGCAGACCCTCAGAAGCAGAGGTGTGAGAATCGCGATGGATGACTTCGGTACCGGCTACTCGTCTCTGGGCGCCCTGACCTCCTTGCCGATCGATACGCTGAAAATCGATCGCAGCTTCGTGAGCGGCATCGAGGAGGACTCTCAGAACAGCCTGGTTGTCTCAGCCATTCTGATGCTCGCCAGAAGCCTGAACCTTGAGATCGTTGCCGAAGGCGTTGAAGTGCAGGCCGAACTGGACTACCTGGCCAAACGTGATTGCGACATCGTGCAGGGGTATCTGCTGGGCAAACCTCTGACGGCATCGAGCATGACCGAACTGCTCGTGACCCTCAAGAACTCGACCCTGCAAATGACAGGCTGATCCCGGTCCGCTGGATCGGACGGAATGGAAACGAATCAGCCGCGCAGCATCGAAACAGCACCCTCAGCCGAGCGAATCGCACTCCAGCCAGCGGCCTTGTTCATGACTCTCCAGACAACGCTGCAGGTAGTGCTGCAGACCAGCCGCATGAGCAAAATCCGGCGACCCCCGTTGCCCGCTCATCAGTGCACTGGCAAAGCGATCGAAAGTATCCGGCTGCCTGTCACAGTCGACTTCTGTCCAGACGGGTGTGTGACGACTGTCCCCCAGACATGACAACAAACGGTCTCCGGCATGTCCGGTGGTGACCTGCAACGCTCCTTCGGTTCCATGAATGGTCAGGGAAAGATCATTGAAATACCCTGTCTGATAGCGAGACATCTGCACAGCACCCAGTGCACCGTTGCTCAGCTGCACATTGATGAGGCAACTGTCATTGGCATCCAGATGATATTCGCCGATTCTGTTGTCCGGTGCCTTGTCGAAGGTCTGCAGCCGGCATTGCAGGCCGCTGATCTCCATGCCGACTCCGGCCGTCACGAAATCCAGTATATGTATGCCGATATCCCCAAGCACGCCGGTAGAACCATGCGCCGTTGACAGACGCCACAACCAGGCTTCCTCTTCCGACCACTCTCCCCAGTAGGGACTGACCAGCCAACTCTGACGATAGGCTGCATCTATATGACGGATCTCACCCAGCCGTCCCTGATCAACCCAGAGCCGCGCCTGATGGAGCGCACCCGAGATGCGATAACTCAGATTGACCATGTTCAACACGTCTGCCCTGACGGCAGCATCAACCATGGCCTGACTGGATCGGACCGTATCGGAGAGAGGCTTCTCACACAATACCGCAAGCCCGGCCTGCATGGACTGGATACTCACCGAGGCATGCAGTGCATCGGGAGTCACGACACTGACCGCATCCAGATCCGGATGAAGCAAGCCCTGCTCGAGTTCGCTGTAGGCATGAGCGATACCATGCTCTGCACAGAAACGCTCCAGTCGCGCCTGGTCCGGATCGACAGCGGCAACCACGGAGATATCGGATATCTCGGCAAATCGCAGTGCATGCGTCTGCGCCATTCGACCGGTGCCCACGAGAAGCACGCGTCGTGGCGTTTCAGCCATGTTCACCAGCGGAACCCTTCTTCGCCATCCTTGTGAAGACTGAGCCCGCGTTGCTTGATAGGCTCCAGAGCGTCGGCAGTCGGGCGGTTGGGCGCGTTCTCGATCCCCTTCCAGGCCGGCGCACGATTGTTGGCCCAATGAACCGCATTGCGCAACACCTGCTGCACATTGGCATCATGGTAAATGGGGTAGGTCTCATGCCCCGGACCGAAGTAGAATATGCGTCCGGCACCACGCTGCCAGGTCATTCCCGAGCGGAACACCTCTCCACCCTCGAACCAGGAAGTGAATACCGTCTCCATGGGTTCGGGTACGGCAAAGGGCTCACCGTACATTTCCGACTGGGGCAATTCGAACCAGGGATCCAGACCTGCCGCGATCGGGTGCGAGCGGTTGATGACCCAGAGTCGTTCTCGTTCACCGGCCTCACGCCAGGTCAGGGAACACGGAGTGCCCATCAGTCGCTTGAAGATCTTCGAGAAATGCGCCGAGTGCAGGACCAGCAGACCCATGCCTTCCCAGACACGTTGTTGTACCCGGTCGACCACGTCATCACTGACTTCACCATGAGCCGCATGCCCCCACCACAACAGGACGTCGGTCTTCTCCAGGACGCTGGCGCTCAGCCCGTGATCGGGTTGCTGCAGCGTTGCAGTACTGGCCTCTATGTTCGCCGATTCAGCCAGTGCGGCGGCAATCGTTGCATGCATGCCGTCCGGGTACAGGGAACGCACATCGTCGTTGCTGTTCTCGTGGACATTCTCTCCCCACACCAGTGCCTTGACAGTCATGATTGCAACCTCATTTCTCGCAAGGCCTCCACGGCCAGAGCGGCTATATCGTCGATTCCCTTTGCCACGGCCACGAAGAACACGCGCTGCGCGGTATCCCTGCCGTAGAGCACGAACTCGAATGGCACACTTCGGAGCACGGTACGTCCATCTCCGGACAGCAGCAGTATCTGCCCAGCCATGTCGGCCCCCCCACGCGGTTCTCTCAGCAAACGGTCGAACTCGACCTCCACACGTGCCTTGGGACGATAGTCCCGTGGCCAGGGCTCGATCAGCACGGTGGCATCGGCTCGTTCACGCAAGCGGTCAGCCAGCAGACGACTGATGGCGCTGGCCGGTTCTTCCGCCCAACGGTGATTCGAGTCCTGGCTCACCGTTCCGTCCGCATTGATGCTGCTGATCTGAGAGGTGCTGGCATAGCCGGGCAAGCTGACCGTGATCATCCCCAGAGCCTCCAGACTGGGCCCGCCGCTCCCCTCCTCCAGCGATTCTTCGCCCTGCAGAGGTTCGAGCAGATAGAGCCTGGGCGGTGGCCCACCGCCACAGGCACTCAGCAACCAGCACCCGGCCAGCAGACAGGCCAGAGAAGGAGACAATCGACGGCGTCGGGATAGTGGCTTTTTCATTGGCTAGCGCCCGGTAAGAATGGCATTGGGGTTTTCCTCCAGCAATTCTGCGAAGGCGGCGATCGAGCGTGCGGCAACACCCAGTTCTCGTATCGCGGATGACAGCTCGTAGTAGATTTCGGAATCGGGAGACACACCTTCCAGCACGTCATTGGCATTGCCTGATACCCGCGTCAGCAACGCGATCAGGGCTGGCAAGTCGGCCGTGGCGGATTCGACATGAGAGGCCGATGCCGCAATCGATGACATGGATGAGGAAAGATCCTGTGGCAAGGTTGCCATCTCCGGACTGGCGATGAGTTTACGCGCATCTTCCAGCAGGCCGGTGGCGGCAATGACCAGTGAGTCCAGAGGCAGTTCCGACAGGTTCTTCACCAGGGTTTCAACATCGGCGGTAACCGCTTCCACATTGGCGGGCATCACGGGAAGCGTCGGATAAGGCTTGCTGTCGAAGTCGATCGCAGCACTGCTCGATAGCGGCTGGGTAACCAGATTGACCCTGAGTGACCCGGTCAGCAGATTGCCGCTGGCAAGCTGAACGCGCAAGCCGCCACTGACCAGTTGCTCAACGGCTTCAAACCACAGCTCCTGAGACACATCGGCCAGGCCCAGCATCGCAGGCTGGAACTGCAGTACAGCCGTGGCACTGCCTTCTCCACCGATATTCTTTGGCAGATTGGCTGACACACTGGCAACACGGCCGACACGCATACCGTTGTATTCAACCGGCGTATTCGCACGCAATCCCTTCACCGAACCGGGGAACTCTGCCATGAAGCGATAACGCTCATCATCCTCACCATCAAACAGACTGCTTCTGGCTTCGCTCCGCGAACCGAACAATTTGTAGGATTTGCCGGTATCGACCACCGGACTGGATTTGATGATTTCCGGAGGATTTTCAAACGCGATGCCACCGGTGAACAACGCGGCAATGGATTCGACGCGTACCGAGGCACCGTCCGCACCGATACTGCCCTCGACACCTGACACGCCGTAGAAACGGGTTCCAGGATAGACATTCCGATGGTGGGGCGCTTCGATGAATATGTCGAACAGTACCTTGGAGGCATCTGGCGACAAACGTCGTCGTTCCACCCGACCCACTTCGATCTGCCGCAGGAACACCGGGGATCCGACATAGATGTACCCCGCCTCATCGGCACTGAGTGTCAGCCTCAGTCCCGGCGTGCCGCGAGTGGTCAGTGGAGGCTCCTTCAGCCCGATGTACTCTGAACGCCGCTCACCCGGCACATCGTCCCAATCCACCTCGATGAAGGAACCGGACAGCAGGGTACCCAGTCCGGAAATCTCGGTGGTATTGATTCGCGCATTGACGATCCAGAAGCGCGTGTCCTGATCCAGATAGGGCGCAACCTGAGGGTCCATACGCACACTGACAACCACTGAATTCAAGTCGTCCGCCAGACGCACGGACTCCACCTTGCCCACTTCGACATCGTTACGCCGCACCCGTGTTTCACCAGCGGTTACCCCGCCCGCCTTGTCGAAGGTTATCTCGACCAGCGGACCACGATCGTTATAGGAGTCCCACAGAACCCAGACGGCAAACAGAATGGCGCCAAGGGGCAGAAACCAGGCCAGCGACAATCGCGCTGGTAGCCGCGCCGGTCGTCGTACCTTCGAGCTGGCAGGTTCCTTGATGTTATCAGTCATTGCTTGAATGGTCCCAAAGCAGGCGCGGATCCAGAGAACTGGCTGCCAGCATTGTAAATATCACGGAAATGGCAAAGGCGTTGATGCCCACACCGGGCACGATGGTCATGATAGCGCCCAACTGAATCAGTGCCGCCAGTACCGCAACAACGAAAACGTCGATCATCGACCAGCGACCGATGAATTCGGTCAGTGCATGCAGTCGATGGCGGGCATGGTCCGATATGTCCCAATCGCGCTGCAGACTCAGTGCCAGTCCGGCGATGACCAGAAACTTGATGACGGGAATACAGATACTGGCAACGAAGATGATCAGTGAAACGACATAACTGCCACTTTGCAGCAATACGATCACCCCACTGATGATGGTGTCAGACGTGTTACCGGTAAATGACCGGGTCTGCATGATGGGATAGAAATTGGCCGGAAAGTAGGCCATGATCCCCACGATGAGAAAGGCCCAGACACGCTGCAGGCTTTTGCTGCGTCGTGAACGCACCAAGGCTCCACAGTCACGACAGGGCTCATCGTCGGAGATGGGCTGCAGCGCGCCGCAGGAGGTACAGGCCTTGAGACCACCCTCGCGCGCACTCAGGACCTGCAAGTCAATATCGCCCATATCGTGTCCTTGCACAGAACCAGGTTGATGTAGCAGGAAATGGCGATCAGCAGCAGCAACGACCAGAATGCCAGCCCCATGTGCAGATTGGCCAGCGTGCTGATCTTGACCAGCGACACGACCACGCCGACCATGAAGATTTCCGCCATGGCCCAGGGCTCCATCCTGATCGACCAGCGAAAGGCTGTGCGCATGCCGCGACGAATCCTTCTCTTGAAGCGGATACGCCACAAGACCCATCCCAGCAACAGCAGACGTGTCAACGGCAACAGCACGATGAAGGCAAGTGTCAGCAATGCCAGCCAGCGCATGTGGTTGAACCACAGCGCCGCGACCGCATCCAGTACCGAGATGTGGCTCGAGATACCGGCTCGTGACAGTGACAGAAAGGGCAGGCACAGGCTCACCAGCAGCAACACGATGGATGCCAGCACAGCCGCCAGTGTACGATCCACCGTATGTGGCTTGCGTGTCTGAATGACATCGCCACATCGTTTGCAGCGCGCGTACTCGCCGGTTTCCAGTGCACGGCGATAGTGCAGCAGATCACAGCCGGGACAGGCGATCAGATTGTCCAGATCCGTTTGTTCTTCCGGGTTGCCCACGGCAATAGTCATGAAAGGCAATTCACCTTCGGTTACAGCATTCAGGTG
The DNA here is from genome assembly GCF_052681095.1 of Granulosicoccus sp. 3-233. Classification (NCBI taxonomy): domain Bacteria; kingdom Pseudomonadati; phylum Pseudomonadota; class Gammaproteobacteria; order Chromatiales; family Granulosicoccaceae; genus Granulosicoccus; species Granulosicoccus sp. 3-233. The sequence goes on along the minus strand of NZ_JBQYLE010000013.1, from coordinate 49,241 downwards.
GCCTATTGTAGATGAGTCGCCAGACGGGGCGGTCTTTCTTGTCGATTCAGGGCGGCTGACAAGACGGCAGATGTTACCGTTACCGGGGAAACCGGGCAAAATCACGTTACATCGCATCCGCTAGCATCGGCAAGTCTGCCCTAGTTCCCCCTTGGAGGGCAAATGCTCGCAACCGTTCCCGACGGTCTGCCGCAAGGTTTGGTCCTTGTCCTTGCAATGAAGCCAGAGGCGCAGACAGTTGCCGTCTGTCGATGGTCCCACCGGCGCGACGGAAATGGCGGAGGCGCGCCGGATCGTCTTGCGCCTCCGCTGATGCCTTTTCGGCAGATCGCTCTGCCGGCTGGCTGCGCCTAGTTGTACAGCGTGGGCACACCCAGTTTCTGATGAATGGCATTTGCCTGCTCTTCGCTCATGCCGATGCCCTTGCGAAGCTTGTCCAGATATACCGCTTCCTCTCGAGAATCCAGATCGATGCCCAGCAGAGACATCATGTAGACCTGCATCTCGGCTCCCTGCGGCACGCTCCTGATGAAACCTTCCAGATCCAGAGGTGCGCGCATTTCACCGATAACGAACTGCCTCTCTTCCTCGGTAACTTCATCACCCAGATGAGCAACGATCTTCTGTTGCTCGGACTGATCTATATTGCCGTCCGATTTTGCGGCATTGACCATGGCCTGAATCAGGATGCGAGCCAGATCTTCCTGAGCCGGTTCGGGCTCGGGCACCTTGTTGCCCTGCAACGCCGAGTTGAGCAGATCGCCGAGGCTGCCACCAGCCGGGGAAGGCACGCTCGAGCCACCGGACAGACCGCTGGCGCCGCCAGAGATACTCTCCAGCAAGCCACCAAGCCCTCCGCCCATGCTACCACCGGACTTGCCTCCGAGCAGGGCACCCAGATCACCCAATCCACCTCCCTGATTCATGTTGTTGCCTTGCTGGCCACCTTGCTGGCCACCCAGAAGACCTCCCAGGGCACCTCCAAGGCCACCTCCAAGGCCACCTGCACCGCCGCCGCCAAGCACACTGCCCAGCATGCCGCCCAGACCACCTGCGCCACCGCTGGATGCGCCACCGCGGTTGACCATCTTGCCAACCCCCTTTGCCACGGCAATACCAACTGCAATTCTTCCCAGAGTTCCTACAAGGCTCATGATTTCACTCCTCTCAAATCCGTATGCAACGCCGCACATGCGACGAGATGCCTTAAAGTGTACCTGAACAGCCACGACCCCCGACATATCTGACACGATGTCTGACAGTTGCCTGGAATTGACGAACCGAGAAGCGCGCGCGCTCTGGCTGGAACGCCAGGGCCTGGCCGCATTACCCTGTGGCAAGCGTCAGGTAAATGCCTTTGCCGATTGCGTGACTGCGCTTGGCATGGTGCAACTCGATGCCATCGGTATCCTCGCTCGCGCCCATCATCACATACTGTGGAGCCGTCAATCGGCCTACCGTCAGAAGCACTACAATCGGCTACTGCAGGAAAACCGGCAGGTATTCGAGCATTTCAGTCATGATGCCGTCATTCTGCCGATGTCCACCTACCCCTACTGGCAACGGCAGCACCAACGACGCGCAGAACACTATTGTCGGACACGCTGGCAGCAACAGGAAGACGAGCAGCAGCTGCAGCAGCAATTGCTTCGCCACATCGACAGACATGGGCCAGTCTGCTCACGCGATCTGGCCTTTCACCAGAAAGGCCCCGTGGACAAATCGGTGCATGCATGGATGCGTCCGCGACAAAAGCAGGCCTTGGACTTTCTCTGGCTGACCGGGGCTCTGAGCGTGTCCCATCGACAGGGATTCACCAAATACTACGACCTGACCGAACGTGTCATTCCGGCCTGCTTTCGCGAACAGCAGGTGGATGAAACAGACCAGATTGACTGGTTGTGCGAACAGGCTCTGATGAAACTCGGGTTTGCCAACGCAACAGAGATCCAGCGCTTCTGGGACGCCTGCAGCATTAAGGAAGTGCAAGCCTGGCTGAAACGATCAGACTCGAAGGTCATACCGGTGTGCTATCCGGATCATCAGGGAAACAGACACAAGGCATTCGCGCTCGCCGAGCAGGAAGAGGCATTGCGCCATGGCAACCGTCCTACCACACGACTGCGCATCATCAACCCGTTCGACCCCGCAGTTCGCGATCGCCAACGACTGCAGCGCCTGTTCGGATTCGAATACCGAATCGAAATCTATGTGCCGCCCGAACGCAGACGCTATGGCTATTACGTCTATCCCATGCTGGAAGGTGACCGCATCATCGGGCGTATCGATGTGCGCGCCAATAGAGAGTCTGACCAACTCGATACCCGCGCCTGGTGGCTGGAACCCGGAGTCAGGGAAACGCGTGCACGACGGGAGAAGATCAGCCGCGAGCTGACTCGTCTGGCCGCGCTGGCCGAAGTCTCGGATGCCGGCCCCCTGCCGATGGTATCACCGGCGCCGGGGAACGGCTCACACTGATCCAGACGGTGTTGCCGGCTCTCGGGTATGGTGGCCAGTCGGTCATGTCAGCGGTTTTCAGACGAAGCCGCGTTCGCCGCAGTGTTGCTTGCTGAACGCTCTGTTCACCCCTGCGGCGAACCCGCGATGTATCCGGCCATCTCCTTCTGCTCGGCTTCTGCTTCGCGCAACCGGGCATTCAGGACGTCTCGGATACTGACGACTCCGGCCAGCTCATTGGCAACGGCAACGGGTACGTGACGTATGCGTTTCTCATCCATCAGTTCCATCACCGAGGCCACCGTGTCATCCGGAGCGCAGGTAAACACCTTGCTGGTCATCAGATCGCCCACCTTGTAGGCGCTGAAGTCTGCAGATTCGTTGGCCAGACCTCGAACGATATCCCGCTCACTCAGGATGCCGTCGATCCTGCGACCATTGCCGCTGACCACGAGTACCCCGATGCGCTCGCTGGCGAGGATCTGGATAGCACTCTGCAGTGTCGCTTCTGCCGTTGTGGTCTGAACTCCCGACCCTTTCCCTCTGAGAATTTCAGCAATCAACATTGTCCTGGACCCGTGGATGGTAAAGATCGGAATCAACACACTGTCACAACTGACATCGAGCTTGCAAGTACCAGTTCCTGCAGTGAACAGGCGGACTGTTCACTGCAGTTTCCGATAAAACCTGACGCGGATCAGTTCGTATCAGGGCACACCGAAGGTGGCCGTGCTCTGGAAGGCATCCCGCTGGTATACGCGGATGTAATCGGCTTCGAACTCCAGAGGGAATATCGACTCATCCGACACATCCGGCGTAGGAGCCCAGCCGCTGCCGGCAACCAGATAGTTGACGATATTCATGGGCTGACGGGCAACCTGCGGGCCGAACATCCGCTTGACCTCGCGCCCATCGATGTACCAGATGACCAGTTGTGGTTCCCACAGAACACCGAAAGTATGCCATTCGTTGTTATCGGCATAGGTGCCACCGCCCGGCTTCGCGTAGGACATGGTGGGAGCCGATCGCGTGATCCCCGTGTTGACATCCCCGAAGTGGTAAGTCTGGAAAGCATCCGGATCACCGAAGGGATTCTCTCCAAGATATTCGATGATGTCGATTTCGGGTGCATGGAAGTTCACGCCATTACCGGCATAACGATGATAGAGATAGAAACTGGAGAGTGCACCCGGCGTACCGCTGACGCGAAACCGTCCCTCGGTGTAGCCATAGATGAACTGAAAACGATCATGGGATGACAGGGCCCCGGAAAGAAACTCACACCGATCCACGCCCAGACGGTCCTCTTCATCACAGACCGGCGGCAGCTTTTCACGCAAGTCGTCAGGTACTGGCGCGGCCTTGATGATCAGCGAATCTCCCGTCAATTCGAAAGGTTCGTAACCGAAATCCGGATCTCGCTGCGAGTTGACAAAGTACTGCTGCTCACCGTTGATGATCCGGCTGTCGCCCCAGGTCAGACTGGTCTGCCACTTCTCCGGATCGACTTCGTCTCCATCGAACTCATCGCTGAACACCAGATCGAAATCCTCGATCCAGTAGTCGACCGCCGAAAGGTCATGATCCTGCACGAAGGTGTCGTTCTCGCCCTTGTACAGGTCGCGGTACAGCGGTACCGGTGCGTTGCTGTTCTCCAGGTACGTGATACGCAACTGCTCGGACGCTGCAGATTCCTGCCCTTCATCGTCGACTGCGGTCACGTAGTAGACATAGGTTCTGCCCGGATCCGGCTGGTTGTCGGCGCAGTTGTGCACGACATCGAAGAAACGCGTGAAATTGCAATCGATGAACGACGTGGTGATCCAGTCCTTCTCTATTTCTTCCTGTGTTCCGCCGGCCAGCTCATCCTGTCCCTCATAGGTCTCGCGGACTTCGTAGGTCACACCATCACTGCGGTAGATGTTGTATTGAACAACTTCACCGTCGTCATTGGCCGGGGCCCAGCTGAATTCAGCCCAATTGTTGGAGACGAGATCGAGTCGCAGGTTCTTGGGTTGCGTTGGTGGGCCACCAGCCACGGCCTGTTCCTCATCTGTTTCCAGAAACGATCCGAAAGGGTCTTGCGGATTCTGAGCGGCAATGGGTGGTGCGTCCGGATCGTCGAGTTCCGGTACGCTCGGTGGTGGCAGCTCGCCCGGCGTGAATCCACCCGTGTCGGTGCCAGTGGTTGTACCACCGCCCGTGTCGGTTCCGGTGTCAGTGCCAGCACCTGTATCCGTTCCGGTGTCTGTACCCGTGTCCGTTCCTGCTCCGGTGCCCGTTCCGGTGTCTGTACCCGTGTCCGTTCCTGCGCCCGTGCCAGCGCCCGTGCCAGCGCCCGTGCCAGCGCCTGTGTCCGTGCCGGTATCAGTACCGACGCCGGTATCCGTTCCCGTGTCGGTACCGGCTGTTGCATTGCCGGTTTCACCACCCGTTTCACCACCCGTTTCACCATCGGGGTCATCGTCGATCGATGTGGTATTACCCCCACCATCCAATGGATCGCTCAGCGAATTGGAATCGGAGGAACATGCCGTGAGTGTCATGGTCAGCAGGACGGTCGACAACAAGGCACCGTTGCGAAGATCAGGTCTTTTCATCATGTGTCAGTGAGCAGGTCTCGAGGACCCGAAATCGGGAGTCACGCTATATTCCGCGCTGCAGCCCGTGGGAGTCAAGGTAGAATGACCGTCTGTACGGATATTCCCTATCCGACTGTTACCTGACAGTATAGTTCGCAGTCAGTCGCGGAATTTGCGCCATGCAAAATGTCCGGTGTTACCCGGCCATGCTGTTCCTCCATGCACGAACTCTCGTCTTTCGACAGCTTCTGCAATATCCTGCAATGACCGGATATACTCCATATGACCGCCGAGCCGCGCGTAATCACAGCGACGCAGCGTGAATTCAATGGGTGCTACCAGAGCTGGGGTAGGCACATAACCGAAGGCATTGCGTGGCATGCGGGCAACATCGGCCATGACCGTGATCCCGCCTCCCGGCCAGACGTAGGCAGGTGCACCGCCGCAGGAAACATGAGTCAGGGCTTGCCTGACCGATCGTGTCAGACTCACCGGGTTTTCGGTAACGCCTGCTCGCAACGAGCCCCCGGCACCGCCCATGAACAGCACCGAACAAAGCGATGGTTCACAGTTTTCGGCGATACGCTCGACGGACAGTTGCAGCGCTGCCGGCAAGTCTGCAGTGACCGGTTGCAAGGCCTCATCCAGCTCGAAGTAGGCCCATTGCTCACCGGTGGTCGACACCATCAGTAACCGCATACCCGGCCAGGCAATGGCCGGCTTGAAGTCGTCGAGAATACTCAGCGGATCGCTGATATCGGTGCCTCCCCAACCGGACCCCGGTTCGGCGACCTGAAAATAGCGCCCTGGCGTCGAGCGCCGGCCCTTGATGCGCAAACCGGTGGGCGGCATGCCAAGCAGTTTGCCAGCCTGATGTTCGGACAGCACGCCGGTGATGTGATCATCCACCACCACCACCTCATCCACATGGGGGGCCCATTGCCGCGCAAACATGCCGATGGTGGCGGATCCGCAGCCGACACGCATCAACTCCTCTCGAACCCCATTGACGATCGGCGCGGCCTCTGCCTGTACGGTGATCTCGGCACCGCCGTCAATGCTCATGTCTACCGCTTCGCGGTTACACAGTTGCAACAAGGCCTGGCAGGTGATTCTACCTTCCTTTTTCGAGCCGCCAGTCAGGTGGTTCACACCTCCCAATGACAACATCTGCGAGCCGTACTCGCCGGTTGTGACATGACCCACGGCCTCCCCGTCAACCCTCACCGTAGCCCGCTCAGGGCCGATATGCCGGTCAGTATCGATCTTTATCTTTGCTCCGCAATAACTGAATATGCCTTCCGTCACCACGGTCACCATGTCCACGTCATCGTATTGCTGACTGACGATGAACGGGGCAGGCTTGTAATCCGGATAGGTTGTGCCCGCACCGATTGCCGTGACAAATGTTCGATTGCCACCCAGGATGTCCCCGTCCCAGCCAGGCACGACAGGCTCTTCCTCTTCCTGAGCATCCGGAGCTGATTCTGACGACGACTGACCCTCCTTCAGCAGAAAAGGCACAGCCCGCGCGGCAGGGTCATCGGTCCGTTGCAGAATGGTAAAGGCATCCACTCGAACCAGTTCCCCGCCATCATTGGCATACCGGTCACAGGCGCCGGTGCGGCCATCCTTGATGTAGCACAACACCGGACAGGCATCGCAGCGGATCTTGCCGTTCTCTTCCTGCTCTACCGCAAATCTCACCATGATCTGCCTGACCTCAATGAGATATGAAGATACGAAGCAGAAACGCGATTTCCGGTCGTGGACTTGTGTCTCATCGAGGCTGGCTCCCTTGGTCACGGATGGCCGCCAGCACCTTGTCAGGCGTAGCCGGCAGATGACGGATGCGTACACCGCAGGCATGGGTGATGGCGTTGAGTATGGCCGGCGCGGTAGGAATCAGCACATGCTCTCCCAGCCCCTTCGCTCCGAACGGCCCATGGGGGTCTTCCACTTCGACGATGATGGTCTTGATGGGAGGGATATCACCAATGGTGGGGATGAGGTAGTCATGCAGGTTCTCGGTTCGCCCCGGTATGAATTCTTCCATCAGGGCAAGGCCGATTCCCTGCGCCACCCCACCATGAATCTGCCCCTCGACCAGCAAGGGGTTGATGGCTCGACCGACATCATGGGCTGCAATGAGAGACTGCAACTGCACCGTTCCGAGTTGCGTGTCCACATCCAGAGATACCATCTGCGCGGCATAGCCATACTGAGCATAGGGTATCCCCTGGCCATTCTCGTCCATGGGGCTGGTTGGTGGATCGAAGGATTCTTCGGCCATCAGGACGTACCCGAATTCATTGATCGGCAGCTGTTGCAGATCGATCGAGCTGGTATCGGCTGATGCCGGATTGACATGCAACACATTCTGCCGGATGTCCAGCTCTTGCAAGGTCGCACAGTTGGTCAGTCTGGCAATCTGCCTGCGCAGCGCCAGCGCGCTCAGACGGGCAGCCTGTCCCGTAACGAACGTCTGCCGCGAAGCGGAGGTCTTGCCGGCATCCGGTGTCAGAGCAGAATCCGCACCGAGCAGCACGATGTCCGCGACCGACACACCCAGCGCCTGTGCAAAGATCTGCGTGATGACCGTATTGGAACCCTGCCCGATGTCCATGGCACCCTGATGCAGGCAGATTCGGCCGTCGGCACGGATGCCCGCTCTGATGGTCGACGGGTTGGGCAGCGAGGTGTTGCCACAGCCATACCAGCCGCAGGCTATACCGACACCGCGGCGCAGTGACAGCCCACTGTCCATGGCAAGCCGGTTGAATGACTCGGCATCGGCCAGTGCTGCAGACCAGGCATCCTGCAGAGCCTGCAGGCAGGGTTTGATACCCACCGCCGATTCGAAGGTCTGTCCCGTGACGGTAGGCTGATCATTATCCAGTGCATTCAACAGACGGAACGCCAGTCGATCCATGCCGATCGATTCAGCCAGTTCATCAAACAGGGACTCCTGGGCAATGGCTGCCTGCGGCACCCCGAAGCCACGAAACGCACCCGCCGGTGCGCAGTGCGTGTATACCCCCACGGTATGCGCCCGATAGTTCGGCGTGAAATACGGGCCTGAAGCATGTACCGGCACTCGATTGGCCACCGTGGGCCCCCAGGACGCATAGGCACCGGTGTTGAATGTTCCGTCGAATCGGAACCCGCACAAGCGACCGGAGCGTTCGATACCGATCTCGACCTCGAGCCGCGATGGGTGGCGCTTGGTACTCGATTGCATGGACTCCTGACGTGAAAAGGTCATGCGTACCGGCACATTCAGTATCCAGGCAGCCAGGGCAATACAGGGTTGATAGGTAAGATCGAGCTTGGAGCCGAACCCCCCTCCCACGGCCGTGGGGACGATTCTCACGGCAGTTTCATCCAGCCCCATGATCCGGGCCAGGCTGTCCCGGTTCATGTAAGGCGCCTGAGTACAGCCATGCACTTCGATCGTGTCTCCGACTCGACGTGCGAATCCCGCCTCTGGCTCGATATAAGCGTGTTCGATGAACCCGGTATTGAAGGTTGCCCCTGCCACCTTGAACGCTTGCGCCAGACCTGCCTCCGCATCACCGCGCTGCACCAGGCCCTCGCACAGAGTGTTGCCGCTCGTACCCGAATGCAACTGTGCTGCGTCGGGTCGGCTTGACTGGATCGGATCCAGCAAGGCAGGCTCTTCCGTCCAGGTCACCGGAAAGTCGCTCAGATCCAGAGATTCCATGGTGCTGGCCAGACCGATGATCGCCGCAACAGCCTCCCCCTTGAAACGAGCGCAGTCTTCGGCAAACACCGGCTGGTCGATATAGGGAGGAATGACCCCGAACGCATTCTGGCCCGGTATATCGCGTGCACACAGGATTGCCTCGATACCGGGATGCCGGGCCTTGTATGCGTCCAGGTCACCAAGCACGAAGGACGCGTGATGAAACGGAGAGCGCAGCAATCGGCAAACCCTGGCATCCACTGGTGCCACATCATCGCCGAAGCATTCCAGACCCGACACCTTCGCCTGTCCGTCCAGTCGCTGCAAGGACAAGCCAACCGGCTGCCGTCGCTCGGTCAGCGATCGAACCTGGCCAGTATCGTCCTGCTCTGCGGGTGCCGCATCCACCTGCGTTGCCAGTCTGACGGCATCGATGATCTTTCGGTATCCGGTGCAGCGACAGAGAACGCCCCCCAGGGCATCCTGCACGGCCTGTTCGTCCGGCTCGCTAACCTGCCTCAGCAGAGCCACCGCTGACACCAGCATGCCGGGTGTGCAAATACCACACTGCGCAGCCCCGTGTCGCAGAAAGGATTGTTGCAACTGCCGCATCAGTGGTTCAGAACGTTCCAGACCCTGAACGGTCTCCACTTCACGCCCCCGCGCCTGCCCGACTGCAGTCAGGCAGGCGCAGACCGGAGCCCCGTCAAGCAGCACGGTACAGGCGCCGCAGTCACCCGCATTGCAACCGATCTTGACGTCCCTGCACGCCAGATTGTCTCGCAATACGGCTGACAGGCGCTGACTGTCGGCGCCATCGCAAGACACCTCAAGCGCGTTACAGCGAAAGGAGCAGACACCTCTCGCGACCTGTTCATCACCCAGTCTGCCGATTGTCTCGCCCCTTGTCATGACGACCCCTCCGGGCTGCGACTGCCAACGGTCCCGCGGGGCGCATTCTTCACTGACTGCATTCCCCTGGCAAGCAGTAGTCGTATCAGCTGAACGACCACCTGCATTCTGTACTCGGCACTGCCTCTTACATCATCGATCGGAGCAAGCTCCGCCACCAGCGGCGGTGTCACCAGGGAGAGCAATTCGGCAGTCATGAACTGGCCTTGCAATACGGACTCCAGCTGACGCAGTCTGCAGGCCACCGCCGAACAGGCACCCACGGCCACCCTGACTTCTTGAAGCTGCCCCTGTTCATCCGCCTCCAGCATGAGGCTGGCCATGACAATGGAAATGACCAGATAGCGCCGGGCACCCAGCTTGACGAATTCACTGCAAGCCGTGTCGCCCATCTCGGGTATGTGCACCGCGATCATGATTTCGTCAGCGAGACGGCAGGTCTGGCGTGGCCCCAGTATGAACTCCTGAAGGGCTACCAGACGTGTACCACGAACCGATGCCAGCTCCACACTCGCGTTCAGGGTCAACAACGGTGGCACACCATCAGCCGCCGGTGAGGCATTGCACAGATTGCCTGCGACCGTTCCCGCATTCTGGATCTGTACCGAACCGACTTCCCGAGCCGCATCCTTGAGAGCCTTGAATACCCGAGGCAAGGGTGCGGCAATGACATCACTCCAGGTAGTCGCCGCCCCCAGACGATATCCGGATGCCGTTTTCTGAATGCCACGCAGGCCCTCGATACGTGAGACATCCAGCACCTGCTCCGGCGCCGGAGCATCACGCAGCGCCGGATAGAAATCCGTGCCGCCTGCCAGAATCGGCATGGGTGTTCGAGACAGCTGTTCAAGCGCTCGTTCCAGGGACATCGACCCACCAATACTCATGTTGCTCTACCTCTTGCTCGTGTACAAGCCCCCCCAAAAGACAGATCCTGCCTTCCCTGCTACAACGCAAAGCGCTCAGACAGACAGATACGCATCCCGAATCTCCGGCTGTGCTTCCAGTTCGGCAAACGTGCCGTCGAATTTCTTCAAGCCACCCTCGATGATGATGGCGCGATCGGACACCATGCGTGCAAAATGCAGGTTCTGCTCAGACAACAGCACCGGCAACCCTTCGGCCTTCAGCTTGAGAATGGTGTTTGCCATCTGCTCCACAATGACGGGAGCGATACCTTCGCTCGGCTCATCGAGCAGCAGCAGGCGCGGGTTTCCCATCAGTGTTCGAGCAATGGATAGCATCTGCTGCTCACCGCCGGAAAGCGCCTTGCCTCGATTGCTGCGTCGCTCCGCCAGATTCGGGAACAGATCGAACAGGCTGTCCTGCGTCCAGCTGAACACGCCTGGTCGCGGTGGCTGACGTCCCACCTCCAGATTTTCACTGATGGTCAGATCAGTGAAAATGCGACGCTCCTCCGGCACATAGCCGATGCCCAGCTTCGCCACGCGATGGGTGGGCAATCGTGTCAGTTCCACACCATCGAACACCACGGTACCGGTTTCAGGCTTGACCAGTTGCATGATCGATTTGACCGTCGTGGTCTTGCCCGCACCGTTGCGCCCCAGCAGCGATACCACTTCACCGGCGTGCATGGTGAAACCCAGATCACGCAGGATGTGCGCCTTGCCGTAGAAGCTGTTGACACCTGACAGTTCAAGCATGCGTGTCTCCTGCGGCAAACAGGTTACCACCGCCCAGATAGACTTCCTGCACCACGGCGTCGTTGCGAATATCCTCCACCGTACCGTTGGCTATCAACTCACCGCGGTTGAGCACCATGAGTCGATGGGCATGGGCAAACACCACATCCATGTCATGCTCGGTGAACAGGACACTGATGTCGCGCTCCCTGACAATATCTGCCGTCAGTTGCATCAGTGCAATACGTTCTCTGGGGGCCATGCCTGCCGTTGGCTCGTCCATCAGCAGCAACGTCGGTTCATGACTCAGCGCAATGGCCAGCTCCAGCCGCTTCAGGTCACCGTAAGCCAGAATCGCACAGGCGCGTTCCGACTGTTCCGCCATGCCGACCAGCTCCAGCAGTTGCATTGCCTCTTCCCGGTACAGACGAGTGGCATGAGGACCTACCGAAAACAGACGGCGATGATGGGAAATCAAGGCCATCTGGATATTCTCGATGACCGTCATGGACTGATAGGTTCCGGTAATCTGGAAGGTTCGGCCCACGCCCTTGCGCCAGATACGTCGCGGCTTCTGCCCCGTGATTCTTTCGCCATTGAGAAAGACATTGCCGCTGCTGGGCTTGAGTTGCCCCATGAGCATATTGAAACAGGTGGTCTTGCCAGCGCCATTCGGACCGATCAGGGCCAGCAACTCACCGCGTGCCAGTTCGAAATCGACATTGCTGACTGCATGTATGCCACCGAAGGACTTGCTCAAGCCCTCGACTTTCAGGACCGCCGATGCAGCGCTGCTCATCGCCCGCTCTCCTGCGATTCTGGTGTCATCGGTGTCACCTCAACCAGCGTGTTCAGTGTCGTCTCATCATCAGCTGCTCCGCGCAGCCGCTCCCGAGCCTTGCGCAACGAACCGACGATGCCGTGCGGTGCCAGCACCACGACGACAATGATCAGCAGGCCCAATGCCAGGCGCCAGTATTCGATTCGTGTCAGGTAATCCTTGACGAGTTCCAGAGACGCGGCTCCGACGACGCCGCCTGACAGTGTTTTCACGCCTCCGAGGAAAACCACGATCAGACCATCGAAAGACTTGGTGATTTCCAGCTCATTGGGAAACACACTGCCTTTCGAGAAGATGAACAAGGCCCCCGCCACCCCGGCCAGGGTTCCGGCCAGGGTGAAGGCCATCCACTGAACGCGCTTGGTATTGATACCGGTAGCCTCGGCCTGACGCTGGGAATCGCGCGATGCACGCAAGGCATAGCCGAAAGGCGAATGGGCGACGTGACGCAGCAGCAAGATGCCCCCGACGCCCACGATCACCGTGAAATAGAAATAACTGTTGGCTTCGGACAACCAGCCTGCCGGCCAGATATCCACCAGACCGTCGTCACCTCCGGTGAATTCATCCCACTGGAAGACCAGTGACCACAGCAGTTGCGCCAGAGCCAGCGTCAGCATGGCAAAATACACACCGGTCAGCCGCAGGCACAGCCAGCCGATGATGAAGGCTGCCAGTCCGGCTCCCAGAGGGGCGAGCAGGAAGGCGAGCTCCATCGGCGCATCGACATGCACAACCAGCAGACCTGCGGCATAGGCACCACCACCAAAGTAGGCAGCGTGACCGAAGGAAACCAGTCCGCCGAGTCCCAGCAGAAAATGCAGACTGGCGGCAAACAGACAGAAAATGATGATGTCCGTCGCCAGGATGACCATGAAATGTGAATCGGCCAGTGGCAAGGCAAGCAATGCCAGCAACAGAATGACAACCATGATCCTGGCCTTCAAGCCAGCGGGTTTGATCGGACGCTCCGGCTCGCCGACCTGTCCGTGTTCACCCACGACCTCTTCGCGGCCCAGCAGACCATAGGGCCTCACGGTGAGCACGATGGCCATGACGATGTACATCAGTACCAGGGTACTCTGCGGAAGATAGGACACACCGAACACGTTCAGAACGGAAATCAGCACAGCTGCAATATAGGCACCGGGCAATGAGCCCATGCCGCCGATGACAACCACAACGAAAATCGCCGCCAGGATGTTGAAATCCATCAGTAGATCAGCGCCCCCCTTCGGCAGTTGGATGGCCCCACCCAGACCCGCCAGACCGGCACCCAGAAAGAAGACACCGGTGAACAGCCAGGACTGATTGACACCGAGGGCTGCCACCATTTCGCGATCCTGTGTGGCGGCCCTGACCAGCACACCGACACGTGTTCGGGATATCAGATACCACAGGGCAAACAATACGAAGGGGGTAATCGCGATAAGCGCCAGATCGTACAGGGGGACGGGTTCATCCATGATGCGGACCACTCCCTTGAGGCCCGGTGCACGCGGTCCCAGCAGATCCTCGGCCCCCCAGATCATCAGGGCCAGATCCTGAATGACCAGAATCACGCCGAAGGTTGCCACCAGCTGAAACAGTTCTGGTGCCTTGTACACCGGCCGCAGGACCAGTACCTCGACGATGACGCCGATCAGGCCGACCAGCAAACCGGTCAACAGAACGGATGCCCAGAACCCGATCGCACCCGGCAAGACCTGCATCAGTGAGTAGCCGATGAAGGCACCCAGCATGTAGAAGGAACCATGGGCAAAGTTGACGATACGAGTGACCCCGAATATCAACGACAACCCCGATGCCACCAGAAAGAGCGTGGCGGCATTGGCAAGCCCCGTCAGCAATTGTGCAATGAACAATCCCATGTGCTGCTCAGAAACGGTTGAGTTGGTGTGATTGCATCATGCTGCGGAGCCTGCCCCGAACACTTACTGCGCAGCCGGCCGAAGCTGTGCCACTTCCTCATCGGACGGCAGATAGTTGGCACCGTCACGATAGCTCCAGTCAACCATCACACCCCCACCATCACGCACGGTTGTCTTGCCGACAAACGCGCCCATGGTGGACTGGTGGTCCTGCTCACGATAGGTGATTCGGCCAACCGGTGTATCCACTTCCAGGCCGATGAACGCCTGTCTCAACTTTTCGGTATCCACCGACTCGGCCCGATCGATGGCAGCAGCAATGGACTGCGCGGTCATGTAACCAACCAGTGAACCCAGCTTCGGGCTTTCCTCGAATTTCGCCTGGTAGGCATCGACGAAGGTCTTGTTGGCACCATCCTGGAAGTCATACCAGGGATAACCGGTGACGGTCCAACCCTCGGGGGCTTCGTCAGCCAGTGGTTCCAGGTACTCGGGTTCACCCGTGAGCAAGCCATAGACTTCACGACCATCGAACAGGCCGCGGGTAGTGCCCTCACGAACGAACTTGGCAACATCACTGCCGAAGGTCACATTGTAGATCGCATCGGGCTTGGCTCGTTCCAGTGCCTGCACTTCTGCCCCGGCATCGATCTTGAACACGCCTGGCCATTGTTCGGTCACGAATTCCACATCGGGCTTGAGTGCCAGCAAGGCTTGCTTAAACGCTGCAACCGCGTCCTTGCCATACGCGTAGTTTGGCGCAATGGTGGCGTATTTCACGGCATCACTCTTGGCCGCTTCCTCTGCCAGCATGGAGGCCTGCATGTAGGTGGATGATCGCAGACGAAAGGTATAGTCATTGCCCTTCTCCCAGACCAGGCCATCGGCCAACGGCTCGGCGGCCAGATAGATGACCTTCTTCTCGGCAGCAAAGGATGACAGCGCCATACCGACATTGCTCAGTATGGATCCGGTGATCATGGCCACACCTTCCCGGTTCACCAGTTCCTCGGCAATCTTGATGGCCTCGCCGGGTTTTCCCTGATCGTCCCGGAATATGAATTCCAGCGGCTGTCCGATGACACCCCCTGCGTCGTTGATTTCAGACAATGCAAGCTCGATCCCTTTCTTGTAGGGCTCGGCAAAGGCTGCCAGTCGCTTGTAGTGGTTGATCTCGCCTATCTTGATGGCGTCAGCCGCCACCGCCGAGCCGGCGCTGCCGAGCAAGGCGCTCATGGTGAGACTGACAGCTGCCAACAGGGCGGCCCGTGTGTTCTTGCGCTTCATCGTGCAATCTCCGCAGGCCCTCGCTTGATCGGCCCGGTTGCTGGTTGCCAGGTGTGTTGTTTCCGGCAACCGTTTGAATGGCACTGATCGGCAGCAGGGCCGTCGATCAGGACTTCAGTACAATCGTGTTACTGACAAATCATGCCGGACTCAACGCAAGCCATCCTTGCCTTCCGCCTCCTCGTGCGTCAGGCCTCCGACTCGTGGCAGAGGCCTGCCGGAATCCGTCACGGCCACGGCAACCATGATTTCATCCGCACGCGGCGCATCGTTGATACGAACTTCCATGCCGTCGAAGTGTGAACGCACATAGGCAGCATCCTTGTGGCCTAGCGGCACATCCAGCACCTGTCCCATCGAACCCATCTTCTTGCTGGAAGCGACCAGCGCCGCGCCCTTCTCGACAGCTGCGCGCAACGGTTTGCCAAGTCGCGGATGCAGGATGGCAGCAGCATGCTCCAGCTCACCATTTTCCCCGACCATGGCAGCCTTGCCATAACTTTGCGCCTGTGCGGGTTCGATGCCCAACATGGTTACACATTTCTCTCCCAATAGAGCACCCATTTCTTCACCGATGACCATGAGCGCTTCCAGATCATCGACATATCGAGAGGCAAACGGGTTTTCGATGACGGCTACTGCCGCCGCACGACGAGTGGGCGGATTGATTTCCCGCCCCATCTCGGTGCGGGTCTCATCCAGAAAAGTGACCAGTTTACGAATCTTCGCTGTCGTCATGTCCCAGTGTTCTCCTGTGCCAGATGATGATGATCGAACAAGCTGCCGACAACCCGGGACTGACCCTGCACATGCAGACATGCGGCTTGCAACAAACCGGACGACAGCAATTGCCGGGCACACTGCTCCCCTGCCTGCAGTGCCTGGGTCTTTTCGCTGGCCGTCAGGCCCCGCACATCGATCGTCACCAGTCTGTCACCCAGATCGGAATCCGGAGTCAGCGAACAGGCACTCGCACGCACCACCTTCAAGCTGCCCGGAAGATCGACGGCATTGGCAATCAGCGTAGCCGCAGTGTCTGCAATGGCAGCATTGCCGGCCAGCACAGTCACGGCATCGGCAATGCCCAGCGAATGGCTGCGCCCCTGCCAGCCACTGGTGGCCACACCACCTACCCCGGAACTTGCCTTGAGCGTGACAATGTCGCTGTAATGCGACGACATCGGCGACGGGCAGATACCGATGCGGCTGCTCTGACCCGGCGCCAGATACAGGGCGATATCACCGCCATTGTTCACCTGGACACGATCCAGCTTCCTGCCCGCCAACAGGTGCTGCAGTACGTGATCTGCAACCGCACCGGCCACGGCAATCATTGGCGTTACCTGACGGGCTACATGCGGCATGGCAGCCGCATGCATCCGTTGTGCAACTTCCCCCTTGAAGTCCTCGGGCAGGCTGTCGTGGCGCAGCAACTGACGCAGCCGCGGCAACTGTCCAGCGAGGATGTCGAGAATATCGGCAAAGCATTCTGCGGCCTGCTGAAAGGCATCGTGGACTTCATCAGATCTACCGTCGGCAGTGATGACGAGATCGATCGGGCCATGTTGCAGATGCAGTCGCGGCGCTACGGCACGCTCCAGCAGAGCCTGCTGGTCGCTGACACGGCGACCAGCGACGAACCCGCCCTGATCAGCTGCACTCGCACCCGACAGCAGCCAGGCTCGAGGCCCGACTGCGACCCCGGGACTAGCGCAGGCCATCCTTGCCCACGATTGCATCAGCCTGCAGGCCACCCACGCGTGCGTGTATGCGCGGACCGGAGCTCATGACCAGTACCAGCAACAGCTCCCTGGCTCTGGGTGAGTCATTTAGGCCGATTTCCATCGCATCGAAATGACTACGCACATAGGAGGCGTTGATGTGCGTGATCGGCACATCCAGCCGGGCCCCGGGAGCTCCCACTTTCTTGGTTGATGGCACGATGGCCATGGCATTGCCGAGCACTTCCCGCATGGCATAGCCGCCCGGAACATGCCACAGCGCGCCGTGTTCGATTTCCCCGGCCCCGCCAACGATGGCACCCTTGCCGTAGCCCTGCACCTTGTCCACACCCCCCAGGGCTTCCGCCAGTCGACTGGCCATCGAGATACCCAATGGCTTGAGATCATCCATGAAGCCTTCGATGTCGGGCTCGTAGGCACCGGCGAACGGGTTGGCAATGACCGTCATGGCAGCAGCACGAACCAGAGGACTGGATTGAGGTGGTCCCCCTTCATGGAAGATCTCTTCCACACTCAGACCCTGCTTGCGAATGACAACATCGGACATTGCGATATGACTCCACTGTTCAGCCGAATGACGAGCGAATGACAATCATGGCTTTGCAAAACTCGTCGCCAACAGGTATTTTCATTGGCAGTTAGTTCGTGTACAAACAGTTATACCGAATCCTTGCAGAAGGTCAAGCCTGTCGATGATTCCTGGTGCCATACCCTCGGTCCTACACCAGGCCACACGGGAATCGGGCAAAGCGGCAAGGAACACAGACTACCATCGGGGTCATGTTATCGATATTCAGCCCGCACAGGATACGAAGCGCTACCGTCTTGACGAACAAGTCGGCTATCTGCTGCGCCTTGCCAATCAGCGCCACCTCGAGATCTTCAACAGTCAATTACCAACCCTGACCCCCACCCAGTTCTCCGTTCTGGCGCGGTTGCAGGAGTGCGAGGACATTTCGCAGAACGAACTGGGACGCAGTGTCGGCATCGATGCAGCCACCACCAACGGAGTCATCGACCGGCTCGGCCGCAAGAAGCTGATCAGCACGCAAACCGACACCAAGGACAGGCGTCGATTGCGCATCTCGCTCACCGATGCTGGACACCAGGCCATACGCGAGGCCATTCCGGTCGCACGGAACATCACTCGTCTGACACTGCAGCAACTCGGCCCCGAAGAGGCCGAGCATTTCACCCGATTGCTGCGAAAGCTGCTACCACCTCCCTGACAGGAGTGATACAGAACACCTCACGAGACTCTCATCAGATACAGGTCAAACTCGCAACCGCAACCGCAACCGCAAACCGCAAACCGCAAACCGCAAACCGCAAACCGCAACCGCAAACCGCAAACCGCAAACCGCAAGAGTAATCATCATGGCAGACACTCGGCACAAACTGGTTATCCGTCACATAGGACGCATTCTGTCAGGCAAGCTTGAAGCCCCCTTGCTGGACGGTGACTGCGTCATTGCCATCGACGGCAGAATCACTGCCATTGGGCGGGAACGGGATATGGACACCGATCAGGCGACGGTGACTGTCGACGCCGCCGACACCTGGTTGGCCCCCGGTCTCATCGACAGTCATGTACATCCGGTCATCGGCGACTACACGCCACGACAGCAGCAGATCAACTGGATAGATTCCTGCCTGCATGGCGGTGTCACCACCATGATATCGGCCGGCGAAGTGCATCTGCCGGGGCGGCCCAAGGATATCGTCGGTCTGAAAGCCATGGCCATTGCCTCGCAGCGCTGGTACGAGAACTTCCGACCATCGGGCGTCAAGATGCACGCCGGTGCGCCGGTACTGGAAGAAGGCATGGAGGAACATGACTTCAAGGAACTGGCCGAGGCGGGTGTGAAACTGCTGGGTGAAGTAGGTCTGGGTTCGGTCAAGGCTGGAGAAACCGCTGCCCAGATGGTCAAGTGGGCCAGAAAATACGGTATCCAGTCCACCATCCATACCGGCGGTCCCTCCATTCCCGGTTCCGGTCTGATCGACAAGGATATCGTACTGGAAGCGGACGCCGATATCATCGGTCACATCAATGGAGGCCACACGGCCCTACCCGATGATCAGATAACCTGCCTGTGCGAGGGCTGTCGTCGTGGTATCGAGATCGTGCACAACGGCAATGAACGGGCTGGCCTGTTGGCCATGCGAACGGCTTTCGAGCTGGAACAGTCCGAGCGGGTCATTCTGGGGACCGATTCACCGGCAGGCTCCGGCGTTCAGCCACTGGGCATACTACGCATGATTGCGATGCTCTCCAGCCTGGGTAATGTGCCTGCTGAAATCGCCTTCTGCTTTGCCACTGGCAATACGGCCCGCATGCGAGAGCTGGATACCGGCATCATCGAAGAGGGCCTGTCCGCCGATTTCATCATCCTCGATCAGGCGCAGCATTCGCCCGGAGCTGATATGCTGGAGAGCATTCAACAGGGCAATCTACCCGGTATCGGAATGACCATCATCGACGGCAAGGTGACCTCCACCCGCAGCCGCAACACACCACCTGCCGCTCGCCTGCCTCAGATCGTGAACTGAATTGCCAAACAGGAATATCGCAGCCGCGTTTGCCGCCTGGCTGTTTGTCATCATCTGGGCAACCGGTTTCGTGGTTGCTCGCGGCATCAGCGGCAAGATCGATCCCTATCTCTTCCTGCTGTTGCGCTTCGGCTGCGTTCTGCTGGTGTTCAGCATCGTGATGCTGGTGTTACGCCTCCCCCTGCCAGACCGTGGCGATCAATGGCGCCTGATGGGCATCGGCGCGCTGATGCAGGGACTCTATCTCGGCCCCGGATTCTGGGCAGTCTCGCAGGGCCTGGAGGCGGGCATCATGGCACTCATCGGCGCCATGCAACCGGCATTGACAGCAATTCTTGCCTGGCACTTCTTCAAGGAGAGGACGAGTATCAGGACCATTCTCGGATTGCTGATTGGTATTACAGGTGTGGCCTTGGCAGTCTCTCCCGGTCTGGGTAGCAGCGCCGCTACCGAAGGCGTCACGCCGATGGTCATCATCGCTGCCATATTCAGCATCGGCTCGATAACAGCCGGAACCGTCATGCAGAAGTCCTCGATCGTCTCCGTCCCCCTGCTCAGCGCCATCAGCTTTCAGACGCTGGGGGCAGTGCTTGTCATGCTGGTGCTGAATCTGCTGTTCGGTCAATGGAGCGCCACCTTGACACCCACAACTCTGGCCTATCTGGCCTACGCGGTCTTCGTTCTGTCCATCGGCGGTTTCACCCTGCTGACCTGGCTGGTTCGCAGCGGCAGCGCTACCCGCGCCAGCAGCCTGCTTCTGGTGGTGCCACCACTGGCCGCAGTGATGTCCTGGTGGCTCTATGATGAATCGCTGGGCCTGGTTCAGGTGGCCGGTTTTGCGCTGGCGCTGGCAGGTGTGCTTCTGGCACGTTCCAGCACTGCCTGACGACGCAGCCTGATGGCATGGCGAAGCGTTGTCATGGCGTGCGGCATATTGCGTTTCTCCAGCAGAATCACGAGCTGCAGCTCCAGCTGACGCGCTTTCTGCAGATATTCCTGCTGCTTCCGCGTATTGTCGGTTTCCGCCGCCTTGTCGAGGTGGGCCAGAACCTCGCCATAGACATACCCTTCATAGGATTTTCTGATGGCCGTCTTGCTGACCGGTGGCGGTGGCTGATAACCGGGAGCCGATACCTTCTTTTCCCAATCCAGGTAGCGCTGCTCCGCCAGCATGTCGAATACATTCATGAGTCGTTCCCGTGCAATGACAAACCTTGTTCCCAATAGGGCACTGGCGAATACTTTTCCCGGAAGAACTCGATCCAGACTCGCACCTTGGGAGAGATGAACTGCCGGTTATGGTACAGCGCATGGATGTTCGTTTGCGACAGCGCCTGAGTATCGAGCACGCTCACCAGTTCCCCGCTGCGCAACTGCTCGGTGATATCCCAGAGCGACTTCACCGCGATGCCCAATCCACCGACTGCGGCATCACGAACCACTTCACCGCTATTGGACGTAATGGGCCCACTGACCGGGATACGCCGCTTGCCGTCATCGGTATCGAATTCCCAGACATCGTTGGATGCCCCCTGGGAGGAGAGAATCAGGCATTGATGCCGGCTCAGCTCTTCCAGCGTTTGCGGCGTGCCTGCCCGCTCGAGATAGCGTCGCGAGGCACAGAGAATCCGCCTGTTGGTCGCCAGCCGCGCCGCAATGAAGCTGGAGTCGACAGCTGCACCAATGCGAATGGCGACATCGATACCTTCGGCAACAAGGTCGACAATATTGTCGCTCATCATCAGCTGCAGACGGATCCCCGGATAACGTTCGATGAATTCCGTGACGAAGGGCGATACATGCTTTCTGCCGAACGAAGACGACGTACTGACGCGAAGTGTGCCCTGCACATTGTCTCGCATGCCCGCCAGACTGGCCTCGACGGCATCGATATCCTCCTGAATGCGCAGGCAATGCTCATAGTAGATTGCCCCTTCATCGGTCAGGTGCTGACTACGGGTCGTCCGATTGAGCAAGCGCACACCCAGGCGCTTCTCGAGTACGGCCAGGCGGCGACTGCACACCGCCAGCGACAATCCCAGGCGCTCTGCTGCGCGCGTCAGACTGCCTTCATCCACGACAGAAGTGAACACCATGCGATCACTGACGGCTTTCACGACTGATTATCAACTATTTTTTGAGAGTTCATGAAAATATACAGCATTTATCCTTCTGGCAGACATACCGATAATCTCGGTCTGGCCACAAGTCGACACAGACGAGCCGTACAATCACCAGCTGATGGCAGCAACAAGCCCTATACCATCCTGACAAACAAACCCTGATCACCTGACTACCGAGATATCAAACACATGAAAGCTGTTGCTCTGACTCACTACCTGCCCGTTGAAAATCCCGATGCGTTTCTGGACGTCGAGCTCGACAAGCCCGTTGCCCAGGGGCGCGACATACTCGTTGCGGTCAAAGCGGTGTCCATCAACCCCGTCGATACCAAGGTGCGTGCCCCCAAGGACACGGTAGAGGAAACGCCGCGAGTGCTGGGCTGGGATGCCAGCGGTATCGTGGAATCGGTAGGCCCGGATGTGACACTCTTCAAACCGGGCGACGAAGTCTATTACGCTGGCGATATCACGCGTTCCGGCAGCAATGCCGAGTTCCAACTGGTGGATGAGCGCATTGTTGGCACGAAGCCGAAATGCCTGGGCTTCGCCGAAGCCGCGGCACTGCCGCTGACAACGATCACGGCCTACGAAGCCTTCTTCGATCGACTCGGCATTCATCGCGATGGCGACAACCGAGGCCAGTCCATCCTGATCATCGGCGCCGGTGGCGGTGTCGGTTCCATCGGTATCCAGCTCGCCAAGGCGGCCGGTCTGGTTGTCATCGCCACGGCCTCTCGTCCGGAGACCAGTGACTGGGTCAGGGAACTGGGTGCCGATCATGTCGTCAATCACCGCGAACCCATGGTGGAACAGGTCCGCGCACTAGGCTTCGAACACGTGGATCATATTGCCATCTTCAACGACATGCGCCACTGGGAAACAGCCGTCGAGCTGATACGTCCTCAGGGTGGCATTGTCACGATTGACAACACTGATCAGCCCATGCCGATGGTCAACATGAAACCCAAGGCGGCCACCTTGCATTGGGAGTTCATGTTTACCCGAGCCATGTTCCAGACCCCTGACATGATCGAGCAGCACAAGCTGCTGAGCTACGTCGCTGCGGAAATCGACGCGGGCCGAATCCGAACAACGCTCGACACCGTGCTCAGCCCGATCAATGCCGAGAATATCCGCAAGGCACATGCCTTGATCGAGACCGGTCGGGCACGCGGCAAGATCGTGGTCGAATCGTTCTGATCACCGCTTGAATGACAGAGGCCCCGCAGCGATGGGGCCTCCTGTGAACAATAGCGGGCTGGCACTTGCACAGTCCGATGAAAGCAACCGTGTCCGGATTCGCCATCTTGCCAGAGCTTTCATGAGCACCTTGGCCAACTTTGCACTTGAACCCGCTACTTGCCAGCCTGATCGGTATCGAACACGGCGTCTACCGGTACCTGCATGCCATTGAGCAGATGATTGGTCCGCCCCGCTGTCATGACGATGCGCAGCAGCTCCGCGTGCTCGGCATCACTCATTCCTCGAGCCCTGGCAGCCGCCGTATGTGAGTGAACACAGTACTGGCAGGCATTGGCAATGGACACGGCGAGATACACCATCTCCTTCGTCTTGAAGTCGATCAGCGTCTCCGTTGCCATCAGGTCTCGCACATCGCGCCAGACGTTTTCCAGCAGGTCGGCATCGAAGGCAAGGTAACGCCACAGATTATTGATGTAATCCGTTCCTCTTACCTTGCGTATTTCATCGAATACGGCCTTGACCCGAGGATCTACCTCGGGGTGGTCATCACGTTCAATCGTCGCCATCAGTCATCCGCTTCGTGGGAAAATCCAGGGAAAGCCTCGTCAGCTCAGGTATCACTCATACCATCGCAAATACGCGGCAAGGGCCACCGGTACCCCCACGATGCTTGGGCGCACCGACGACCAATGTCGCACCGCTGGCTGGCAACTTGTCCAGATTGGCAATGTTCTCGATTCCCCAACGATTGGTCGGCAACCAGGCATAGTGGGTCGCGAAATCCGGTGACATGCCATGATCCAGTGACAGCGTATCCACAGCAATCCCGACAGCGCCGGTTTCTTCCATCAGCATCTGCACAGCATCCACGTGAAAACCGGGATAGTGCTGCGTTCCCTCATCATCCGCATTACGAAACTTCGCGTCGTTCACGTATCTGGCCCAGCCGGAATGCATGGCGACGCAGGCTTTATCCGGAATGTCGCCGTTGCTGGCAATCCACGCCTTGATGTCTTCGGGCGTCAGCTGTGCATCCGCATCCGAGTCCGCACGACTGGCTATATCGATGATGCAGAGAGGAACGACAAGATTCTGCACGGGAATTTCCGCTACCGATTGACCATCGGCCGAGAAGTGCAAGGGGGCGTCGATATGCGTTCCGGTATGTTCGTTGACGTTGTATGTGAACAGGTTGAAGCCGTTGTCCTTGAAATTGTAAAGCTGATCCATGGCAAACCCCGGCTCACCGAAGTAAGTGGGGAAATCCGGATGCAGTTCATGTGTAAGATCCTCCACCGTGCTTGCCCCTTGAGCCAGTGAGGGTGTGGCAACAGCGCTGGCGCCCGCCGCCATCGTCGCGCCGATAGCGGCCCGCTTCAGAAAGTCACGTCGAGTGGATGGGTCCGCCGGACCAGTCTCCAGCATTTTCTTCTTGACGGCATTGATGACACATAGATCGCACATCCTGACACTCTCCTGGTTGGAAATCGATGTTGGATTCTCTTGCGTAATGGAACAGTCGAACACGATCAGCCTTGAATGTGCACGGCATACACAAGCAATGCGACAAAGGGGCTGAATACGATCGTAATGGCGAGCGTGCTGTCGAGTAAAGAGATTTATGTCAATCCTGTTTGCACCGATACTTGCTGTTTCATCGCCACAACGGCACTACCCACTTGGCAACCCCACCTTTGCGACTCATCGGTAATACATGTCTTGTGTCAGTCGCATTGAAACAACAGTCGCGGATTCCACACGCCATGCCATCCTGCTGACGCCGTCCCCTTTTACAATTCCAGCGTCATGAACCGGCTGAACGGATCTTCGACGTAGTCACTGAACGGACCGCAGAAGCGAAAGCCGAAACGCTCGTAGAGCGCATGGGCCGCATCGAATGGGCCGCCTGAACCGGTTTCGAGGCTCAGTCGCGTGTAGGATCGACTGGCGGCTTCCTGGATGAGATGTGACAGAATGGCCGAGGCCACCCCCTTGCGTCGATGGGCATTCGAAGTTCGCATGGATTTGAGCTCACCCTGCGTTGCGTCCAGTTCCTTCAGCGCACCACAGCCGAGCAGAACGGAGTTGCTATCGCGCACAACCCAGAACGTCACATCTGGCGCACGCAAACCGGACACGTCCAGGGCATGCACACTCTCTGCCGGTGAATGCCTTGCCATGTCATCCAGGTGTTCACCCAACAGTTCCAGAACATCCGCGCTCGACAGATCATCTTCGATGATTTTCATGTGTTCCCTTTTTGCTATCAGCGCCCTTCCTACTGCCCTTCCTACTGCCTCTTCTACCGCCCTGGCTACTCTACTGCCTCACCGTCAAAGCGCGATCAAGCCCTTGCATGGATCCCCAGCAGCTTGACGGCCAGAGCTGCCGCTCCGAACCCATTGTCGATATTGACAACGGCGATACCCGGCACACAGCTGCTCAGTGCCGAATTCAGTGCCACATGCCCTCCGGCACCGACCCCATAGCCTACAGAGACAGGCACGGCTATGACGGGGGTTGGCACCAGTCCCGCCAGCACGCTGAACAAGGCGCCCTCCATGCCGGCAACAGCAATCAGCAGCGAATATTCCGATAACTCATCCGCCAGCTCGGTCAGACGCCACAAGCCCGCAACACCAACATCCACATAGCGCGCCGAGGGCTCCCCCAGATAAAGCAGCGCCTGCTCGATTTCTGCAACAACCGGCGCATCGGAGGTACCTGCGGCAACGATGGCCACGCGTACCGGCCGCTCTTGCGACAGGCTCTCAGGGGGCTGGTCGGCGACCACGACAGTCCTGGCCTGCGCATGGTGGTGAACCTGTCCGGGCAATTGTTCTGCAAGCACGGCAGCCTTCTCGGCCTGCACCCTGGTCATCAGCACACCTTGCTGCCGTGCCAGTGCCTGCTGCGCGATATCCAGCAACTGCTCGATAGTCTTGCTCTCGGCCAGCACCACCTCGGGCACCCGGGCCCGTGCTCCACGCGTCCAGTCAAAGCGAACATCATCGGCCACGCCGGTAACCTCCCGCAGATGCAGAGACAAGCACCGACACAAACACAAACACAGACGCAGACGAAGACGAAGACGAAGACGAAGACGAAGACGAAGACCCAGACCCTGCCGCAGACCAGCCTGTTATTGCAACTCCAGTCATTTCGTTTCCGTCTTGTGCAGAAAGGCACTGCCACGACGGTAGCTGTCGATGCCGGCGAATTGCCGACCGTCTTCGTCGATTCGCCGCTGCAACTCTTCCTTCAATGAAGACCATTGCGATGCATGGCCCTGCCGCAGTGCATCCGGCACCTCGATACGCACGCCATCGGCCGTGATTCGACATCGCAGATCACCCGGACCGAGCACGTCCTCCAGATATCGTTCGGTCCGATGCACGAACAGCAGATCATCAGCATTGATGGCAATACCGGTTTCAACCCGACTCGACAGACAGGGCTGCGCAGGTAGCTCGGCCACATCCTCGAGCTTCTGATGACGGGCGATGGCCCGCACCATGGCCTTGTCGATGCCTGCATCAATCAGTGGGTGCACCACCTGTTTCTCGCTGGCTGCCAACAGACCGGGACGATAGTCACCCAGATCGTCCAGATTGGCGCCACTGGCGATCGGTCCGTCCCATACCTCACTCAAGCGGGTATACAGATTGGTCTTGCAGTAATAGCAGCGATTGACCGGGTTTTTCCGGTAACGTTCATCCGAGAATTCTCTGGCATCAACCCACTCGACCGACCAGCCAAAGCGTTCTGCATGGTAGCGAATACGCTCGCCTGCCTCCTCCGGCACGGCAGGTGACACGGCATGCACCAGCTGCAGGCGATCACCCAGTACATCATGGGCAACCGAGGCCAGCGTCATGCTGTCGACCCCTCCACTGACTGCCACGGCCAAGCGCGGATATCGCTGCAACTGTTCGTGCAGACCCTCCAGAGCCATCGACAATTCGATACTTCCGCCCATCAGGCTTGCACTATTCCGATTCATGATTCGAACTTTGCCTGCAAACGACGTGCACGCTCACGTCTGGCCTGCAAACCCGGGGTAGCGGCCAGATCATCACTTTCCACTTTCACGGTGAGGACTCCCGAGGGTCGCTTTACCACCTTGATGCCAGCAGCATCCTCGCCGACACCGACCTCGTGCAGCTCTCGTTCGAGTGTTCGACGATGGAGAACCTGTACACGCATGCCCAGCGTACTGGTCTCTTCCAGGCAGCGGGCGCTGACCGAGGCCTCATCCCGGGGACGGCACAGCACAGTGACCGCGAACAGGGCTCTCCCCTTCTTGCCCATGCCAAGCTGAAAACCGGCATCCAGCACGCCACTCTCGGCGCGTATGTGCTCCAGCGATACCGACAGCTCTTCCGGTGTCATGTCATCGATATCGAAGGACAACTGAACAACCCGATCGACAATCTGATCCGCGCCAGCCCTTGGGGCTGAACCCTGCATCCGATCATCATCCGACAGCCCCGTGGAAGTGGCGCTATCGCTGCTCACGTCGATCATCAGACACCGCAGCACATTCGGACGTTGTTGCAACTCTCGTTGACCCGCACCACAACCCGATGCCTGCAACGCACCTGCCGGCTTCACGACGTGATCACTCGGCTCGGCGTCTTCAATCGACAGGACCGAGCGCACGATGGCGGCCCCTGTCGGTGTGACCCGTTCGCCCGGCTCGCCATCGTCCCAGACCGGCAGCTGCCTCAACAACCAGGCCGTCGCCGGCGCCGGTATCGGCAGCATCCCGTGTTCGGTCTTTACCAGTCCGGAACCCAGAGGCAGCGGCCCGCAGCTCCAGCTCAAGGGGCCTGCTCTTTCGATCAGGCTGGCCGCAGCCACCACATCGACAATGGAATCCCAGTCGGCCACTTCGTGGAAATGGACCTGCTCGATATCGACACCATGCACCTGGGCCTCCGCCTCGGCCAGGGTCAGCAGGATGCTCTGGGCGCGATGCTTCACCGCCTTGTCCAGCGCACTGTCCTCCAGCCATCGCCGCAAGTCGCGGTAATTGCCCGTGCGTTTGGCGGGCTGTGCCTTGAGCGCCACGTGCAGGCGTTTTACCGACAGCCCCTTGCTCATGCCGGGCTGCAGGCTGACATCGACATGCGCCATCACGCCGCAATCGTGCAGATCCTGCCAGCAGGTCTCGAACTGTTCCGGAAAAAGGTCGAGCATGGCCGCAACGAACATGTCGCCGGCGATACCACCAACCGGTTCGAGATGCACATGTCGTGAAGTTGTCATGCGCCCACGGAACTGGAGACCGGCACCACATAGGGGCCTTCGGGAATGATGGCCACTGCAGGGTCTCCATGCTCGGCCATGCTGCGCGCAATGGCGGCAGTCAGATCACTGATCCGTTCGACCCCGGTGAACTGGTGATCGTCTTCAGACAGGCCCGTGGTGTAGAGCCCTACCTTGCCGGTTCGCATCGGTTTCAGCTGCATTTCGGTCTGCCACTCGTCAACATCGGCCAGTTGTTTAGCCAACAGCGTATCAAGGAAGGCATCCGGCCCCAGCGACACAAGCCTTCCCTGTGCTTCGCGATAATGCTGCGAACCGATACCTTCGGCGCACTCCGATGCGATGATGAGTGTACCGCCGGGCTCCAGGATATCCAGTGGTGTCACCATGCCCTTGACGGTCTGATAGTAGGTCTGATCCAGCGGGTAGCCCGCAGAGGAAGTGACCACTGTATGAAACTTGCGACCCACCGCAATCTCGGTGAATCCTCGCACGAATTCCACGGCCTTCAGATGACTGGCGATGACCTCGCCGAAGGTGGCATGAACCAGATTGCGGTCTTCATCGATGATGGTATTCACGGCATACACATCGCCGAGCATGCGCACGATTTCCAGCTGCTCTTCATGCAGTGGATTGTGTTCCAGATTGCATTGCGTCGCCGCCGGGTCTTCCATGAAGCGGGCGCTGTGAAAGGTACGAATGGTTTCGTGATGCGCCACACCGGGGGCAATGACCTTTCGCCCACCGGAATAACCGGCCATGAAGTGCGGTTCCACCAGACCTGTGGCGATTCGCAGGTCTGCCTCGACGAAACGCCGGTCGATACCAACCGGTGTGCCACGCGTCTTCGTCTTGCCAAGATCGACATGATCCTCTTCGTTCTGGGCAAAGTGATTGACCACAGTGACTGTCTCCAGCACCCAGGGATCACCCACCAGCTCGGCCAGCTCCTCGCCTTCATTGGGTCGATGCAGACCGGTGGCCACCAGCACCGTTATGTTCTCGGCAGCGATGCCGTTATCCATCATGATGCGAATCATGGGCTGCAGAAACACGTGATTGGGAACTGGCCGTGTGATATCGCAGATCAGAATGCAGGCGCTGCTGCGTCCCTTGCACAGTTGCTCCAGTGATTCACAATCCACCGGATTGGCCAGCGCCTGTGCAAAGACCTCGGCGGCCGAGGCCGCCGGCGGAAATGGCGGCTTGCTGATGACCGTTGCCTGAGCCCCCTCAGGCAGGTTCAGGGCCAGCGTTCCACGGCCGTAGAGAAGGTCGACAGTTTCATGTTTCATGACGGATTTGCTCCTTGGCAGCGGACACAGGGCCCTGCGGGAAATCGGATCTCGAGATCAGCCTTTCTGAAAATGACGCAGGCGCTGAATCAGGCTGGACGTATCCCAGCGACCACCACCCATTTGTTGTACATCGGCATAGAACTGGTCAACCAGAGCGGTGACCGGTAAGGACACACCTGCTTCCCTGGCAGCTTCCAGGGCAATCCCCAGGTCCTTGCGCATCCAGTCGACCGCAAAGCCATGATCGAAATGATTGTCCACCATGGTGTCGGCGCGGTTGCTCAACTGCCAGGAGCCACCGGCACCCTTGGCAACCAGATTGGCCATCTGCTTGGCGTCCAGACCGGATTTCTCGGCAAAGTTGATGGCTTCGGACATGCCTTGCACCAGACCGGCAATACAGATCTGATTGCACATCTTGGTCACTTGTCCGGCACCGACATCACCGAATCTCTCGGTGGCCTTGGCATAGACATCCATGACGGGTTGTGCACGCGCATAATCGGCCTCGGAGCCGCCGCACATGATGGCCAGCTGGCCATTTTCAGCACCCGCCTGTCCTCCGGAAACCGGCGCATCGACAAAGCCGATTCCAGCCTCCGCGCCAGCGCTGGCCAGTTCCCGTGCCACCTGGGCGGATGCCGTTGTATGATCGACAAACACCGAGCCGCTGCCCATGCCGGCAAATGCACCTGTGTCACCCAATACAACAGAACGCAGGTCGTCATCATTGCCGACACAAGCCATGACGAAGTCGGCCCCTTCAGCTGCCTCTGCAGGCGTTGGCGCGAAGGAACCCCCGTATTCACCAGCCCAACGTTCGGCTTTTTCGGTGGTACGGTTGTAGACGGTGACGGAATGACCCGCCTTTTGCAGATGGCCTGCCATCGGGTAGCCCATTACGCCGAGTCCGAGGAATGCTAGCTTCGCCATTACCGATCTTCCCTTGTTTGACAAACCCCAATGGTAACTCATCGAATCCCGCCCGATAATGGGGACGCGCGCCTGTGGCGGTAGAATCGGCCAGTTTCCTTCAGGCAGAACCCGGAGTCTTCGCATGAAATCCCTGATACTCGGCGGCGTCAAGTCCGGCAAGTCACGTCACGCCGAGCAACTGGCCACCGACTCCGGTCTCCCGGTCACCGTCATCGCGACCGCCACAGCTGATGATACCGGCATGCAGGCACGCATCGCTCGCCACCAGGCCGAGCGCAATCCGCAGTGGCAGCTGGTCGAGGAACCTCTGCTACTGGGCCGAGCCATAACAGGGGTCAACACGCAGCACTGTGTGCTGGTCGATTGCCTGACATTGTGGCTGACCAATCTGTTGATGCTGGAGAACGAGGCCACACTACGTCAGGAATTACAGGCTTTGCAGACAGCCGTGGATACCTGTGGCAGTCGCCTGATCATGGTCTCCAATGAAACCAGCATGGGCATCGTTCCGATGGGCGAGCTCTCAAGGCGCTATTGCGACGAAGCCGGTTTGCTGCATCAGGCCATGGCTCAGCGTTGCGATGAGGTGGTACTCATGGTCGCAGGACTGTGCCATCGCCTCAAATAGCATCGATGGCACACGATGTCTGACATCACACCGACAGCACCGCCAATTGCGGGATCTGTCAGATTACGCCTTGATGCGTTTGACCTGCACGGGGGCCGTACGTTGCGGCTGATGTTCGGACACGATGTTGCGGCTCTGGCAACCCTTCGGATCCGAGTTTTCTCCGGAGTCCTGATCGGCTGAGCTTTCGCGCTGCTGTCCATTGCGATCACAATCGTCGGCACGAACGCCGCGGCTTGCCGTCAATGCCCCGCCAACCAGCAGAAAGCCGGCACCAGTCCGCATGAATTGACGCCGACTGGCACGGTCCCAGACAACGACTGAGTCACTCTGTTGCTTTTTCGACATGACGGTTACTCCCGAAACAGGACATCGACGCCTACCGCTACAACCTACTGCAAGTCTTGCGGCTCGTCAAATGCGCCAGCCGAAGCAGTCGGTTCATCCACGACCTCAATGATGTTTGCCTGCCAAAGCTGCTCGCACAGGGCCTGTCGCTGATCCTCGGTCAGGGCCGTCCAGTCAGACAGGGCCTGAACCTGTCGTGACAGAAGTTGCTCGAAAGCCTGAGCCAGCGGATCGCTCAGCTCCATCACCTGCCCCGGCACACGGCAGGAAACTCGCTCTGCCTGACGCTCGGTGACGATCCGCGCATCTGCCCTGAGACATATCACGGTGCCGGGCAGCCATGGGCCAGGTGGATGAGTCAGTTGCCCCAAACAGTCCTGAGCATTGTCCAGTGAAACGGCATCCAGCAGTCGTGTCCGGGCAGCCTGCCAGTGATGTTCCTCCAGCGACACGTTCAGCAAGTCCCGCAAGGCCTCGACGCTCCCGGCCGACGCATCATCCGCCAGGCCATTTTCAGACCATGCCCGCCACAGCTCGGTTGGCACACTGCGACGATACCGGGGATCCGCCTGCGCCATGACATCGACCATTTCCAGCAAGGCGTCGCGAAGCGTCATGGCATGGATACCCAGTGTGATGTGCAGTGAGGCCTGGTCTCCGGCTACGGCATCATGGAAAACACCCCGAGGAATGTACAAGGTATCACCGGCATGGAGGATGACACTGTCAGCCAGTTCGCCCGGTTCGTGGATAGCGGCATCAAAGCCTTCGTGCGCATAAGGCATCTCGATTCCGCCTTCATGGAAGTTGAATGTCTTGCTACCGTGTACCTGCAGGATGAAGACATCGTGTGAGTCATAGTGAGCCCCGAAGCCCTGTTCACCCGGCGGTGACAGATACAGATTCGTCTGACAGCGCAGGCCGAGCTCCGCCTGCACCGCTCGCCTGAACCCTGCCAGTGCCGGGAGTGACTGATGGGCGGCGGACATCACGATGGTTGCCCCTCGACGATACTCCTCGATCAGCCGGCGCGGCACGATCCGGTTGCCCTCGTCGGTATAGGCCGTGACGGCAACTGGCGAGCGCTTGCAACTCAGCTGCACGGCGGGAAACAGCAGCTCTCGGCTCGACAGCAGTGATTCGATATCGCTCATCTGCAGAATGTCGTTGAAATGAGCGTTTGCATCACGCTCGATGTGCAACGTTTCGCGCTCCCAGTACTGACTCATGAAATCCGGCAATGTCAACGGACTCAGTACCAGCGACAGCGCATTCTTCTCGGGTTCACCCATGGATTCCACACTCGATGCCGACGCAAGTCGTCACGGATGATCATACAAGCGCCACGCGGTGGAAGGATACCCGGACGCGACGACCTTGCCTCTCCGAGTGCAATTCATCTGCACCTGTGATGCAATGACCAGAAGCCCTCCCCAGCCACTCCGACTTGATCACCCAATCCCGCCTTGCCGCACTGAGCATGGTTGCCGCCAGCGTCTTCATTGCCGTATCGACCTTTCTCGCCAAGGGCCTTGCAGGTCGATTCTCGATGCCTGCAGTCGACGAGGACATACACCCCCTGCAGATCACCGCCGGCAGATTCCTGGCTGCCTGGATCCTGTGGTTGGCAATCGTGCTGTATCGTCGCAGAGCCTTCCAGCCGATTCACTGGCAACTGCATGTCGTACGTACCGTCCTGGGCTGGCTCACCGTGACCTGCATATTCTGGGCAAGCTCGAAAATGGCCTTGACCGATGCCACCGCCATCAGCTTTCTTACGCCGGTAGTCACACTGGCGCTGGCGGTTCTGCTGCTGAAGGAAAAGGTTGGCCCGGTACGCATCACCACCGTGGCCATCATGCTGACGGGCGCCATGATTCTTCTGCGCCCCGGTACCTCCGCATTTCAGCCCGCAGCTCTCATCGCTCTGACCGCAGCAGTGGCCAGCGGCTTCGAAGCCCTGTACATCAAACGACTCTCGGCGCTGGAGCCGCGCACCCAGATACTGTTTCTGAACAACAGCATCGGCCTGGTCATCGCGCTGATCGCAGCCAGTGTCGTGTGGATCTGGCCCAGCCCCCTGCAATGGCTGCTGATGGCAGGCGTCGGTCTGAGCATGGCCATGGCCCAGATCTTCTTTCTCACCAGCCTGCGCGATGGAGACGCCAGTTATGTCATCCCCTTCATGTATTCCACACTTGTATTTGCTGGCATACTCGATTATCTCGTCTTCGGAGAAACCACGGACAAGGCAGGCGCGGCAGGAGCCATCATCATCGTGTGCGGTGCAATCTTTCTTGCTGTGAGAGAAGGAAGACGCAGGGGAAACACTGCTGCCAGCTCGGCATCAGAAGATGCCGACTGACACCAGGGGCAACGATCTACTTTTCCACACCGGCAAACAGGAATTCCTGCTGGATACGCAGATTCTCGCGGACCGACGCCAGATCGTCGGAATCCACGACTCCCCTGGGCTGCTCCATCAGCCGGAAGTGCCCGTAGTCGTCCTTGCCGGCAACCAGTTTGGCCGTGGTCTTGTCCGTGATGGTCTGCTTCATGTCAGGTGAGATGTAGCGAATGGCAAGACCGATGCGACGATCATCAGAGGCGTTGGCATGAGAGCCATGAAACACCTTGCCGTGATGCAGTGACATCTCACCGGGTTGCAGCAACACATTGGTCGCTTCGTCCTCATCGACCTCGACCGCCAGTTCCTGACCACGTGACAACAGGTTATTGCTGTCGAAGGTGTCACGATGCCTGACGATATCCTGCTTGTGCGTGCCAGCCACGAACTTGACACAGCCGCTTTGCACCGTGGATGGCGACAATGCCACCCATGCCGTTACCTCATGACTGTCGTCAAGTCCCCAATAGGTCAGATCCTGGTGCCAGCTGATGAAGTCGGCAGTGTGTGGCTCTTTCGTGAAAAAACCGGCATTCCAGACCAGCAGGTCAGGGCCCAGGATGCGACTGACCGGCTCCAGAATGGCAGGAAGCCGACTGATTTCATCCACAAATGGCAGCAGATAGGCCGCATTGAGCAGCGCCAGTTTGCGAGTTTCCGGGTCACCTGACATCTGCTTTTCGAAATCTTCCATCGTCTTTCGATACACCGCAGCCTGCTCGGTGCTCATGACTCTGACAGGAAAAAAGTAGCCATCCTGCTCGTAGCTGCTCAGCCAGTCAGGGGCTTGCGCAGATGCCGGTGTCTGGCCGGATCTTGCGCCGTCGGTAGTCGGGGATACGGTGCTCACGATGTGGTTCCTCTCTCGCCTCGTTCTTGTCGAGGTCAATTTGCCGGGCTCGAGAGGATTATGACGAGAAAAATCGATTCATGCAAATATGAATTGATAGTTCATATTTGAAAGCTACTGCTGATTTATTGCCTGAGTTCTCGTAATTGCAACGCAGGCTTGCCGTCAAGAAGCACTACGGTATTTCATGGGAAATCAGGCGAAGGGCAGCTGACAATTGCCAATGAGCACTGAGCACTGAGCACTGAGCACTGAGCAGTACGCAGTAAGCTGTGGGCACTGGGCACTGGGCACTGGGCACTGGGCTGTGGGCTGTGGGCTGTGGGCTGTGGGCTGTGGGCTGTGGGCTGTGGGCTGTGGGCAGATGCATTCTGATCGGCATGGCCGAACGAAGGCAACTGGCTCGACAACGATCAACGTCGCCATCGAAACGGCAGAAAGCTCTGCAATGGTCGAGTTGTCAGTCGAGCAACGCAGATAGCCTGTGCGACAAGGTCTCCCGAGAACGTCGGCACTGTGCACTTGCACGCATTGCTGGGCACCGAGGCGTCTGCCTCGACACTATCGAACGTGGAACAGGCTCTACCTGACAGGTGTTTGTTGTACCCGTCGTTATCCGCCCTGAATTCGCGGCAGCAGAAAGACCTCGGCGCCTTCGGGCAACGCTGTCTCCCAGCTATCGCGGTACAGGGTGCCATCCACAGACACGGCAATTCCCTGCCTGATGAACGGTGTCATGCCCGGATATTCCGCTTCCAGCCGATTGAACAGCTCACGAATGGTTCGTGCCCTTACCTGAACACTGGTTGCGCCCTGCGCGTGTGGACGCAGGGCGGACCAGAGCTTGACCTCATGCAGTGACATGGCAGCAGGCGGATTGCAAGGCGTCAGCGTTCCACCCGGTTCAGGCGGTTTCCGCGTCACCCGTGGAAGTTTCCCGCGCCTCATCCAGCGCCGCGAGAATACGTGGCGCCGACATCGGCACGTGTGTCATGCGAACCCCGAAGGCATTCGATACCGCATTCCCGATGGCTGCCAGTGGTGGCACGATGGACGTCTCACCCACCCCCCGAATCCCGTAGGGATGATTGGGGTTGGGAATCTCGAGAATCTGAGTATCGATCATGGGCAGATCGGAGCAGACGGGGATCCGGTAGTCGAGAAAGCCCGCATTCTGCAAACGTCCATCGTCTCCATAGACATATTCCTCATTCAGAGCCCAGCCGATTCCCTGTGCAGCTCCACCCTGATACTGACCTTCCACATAAGTGGGGTGTACCGCCTTGCCGGCATCCTGAATGACGGTGTAGCGCACCACCTGGGTCCGGCCCGTTTCGGGATCCACTTCCACATCACAGATGTGTGTGGCAAAGGAGACTCCGGCACCATCAGCCACCAGCTCGTTGTGGCCGGCAATGGGTCCGCCGGTATTGGGAGCTGCCGCTGCGATCTCGGCCAGTGACAGTGGTGCCAGGTTGCCATACTTCTTGCCGACTGCCTTGGCGCAGCCCTCTTCCCAGACAACCTTGCCAACAGGGATGTCCCACATCAATGCCGCTCTTTCCTTGAGAATCCCTATGGCATTGCGAGCCGACATGATGGTCGCCATGGAACTGGAGAAGGTGCCGCGACTTCCGTCGGTCATGTCGTTGTAACCGAGCGTGCTGGTATCACCCACCACCGTGCGTACCTGGTCATAGGGAATTCCCAGTTCCTCGGCTGCCACCAGGGCCAACGACGCCCTCGCACCACCGACATCGATGGTGCCCACGGTCAACGAAACCGTGCCATCGGGAGCGATATTGAGATCGGTACAGGTCTGGCCGCCGAAATTGAACCAGAAGCCGCAGGCCATGCCACGTCCCTGGTTCTTGCCCAGCGGAGCCGACATGTGAGGATGTTCTTTGGCAGCCTGCAAGGTGGGTCCGATTCCGATAGGCCCATAGACTGGTCCATAGGATGACTGCGTGCCCTTTTTCGCGGCATTGCGAATACGAAGATCGACCGGGTCCATGCCGATACGAGCGGCCAGTTCGTCGACCACGCTCTCCACGGCAAAGGCTGCCATGGGAGCCGATGGCGCTCGATAGGCAGTCGTCTTCGGCCGATTGACCAGTACTTCCAGACCAACCGTACGCACATGCTTCATGTCATAACAGGCGAATGCAGTCATGGCACCCAACTCGGCCCACATACCGACATACGGGCCCGAGGTGTAGCGCAAGGTTGCATCGCCAGCCGTGATACGCCCTTTTTTCGTCACACCGATACGCACGTCGATGGACGTGGCACTGGTGGGGCCCGAAGCCCGGAAAACCTCATCGCGCGACATCACCAGCTTGACCGGACGATTGGCCTTGCGAGACAAGGCCAGCGCAACGGGTTCGGCCCAGACGTGAGTCTTGCCTCCGAAGCCGCCACCGATTTCCGTCGGAGTCACTCGCAACTTGGACACATCCATGCCCAGCAGCTCCGCACAATGCTGACGGAATACGAAATGTCCCTGAGTGCAAACCCACAATTCGCCGCTGCCATCGGGGCTGATGCTGGCCACACAGGCATGGGGTTCGATGTACCCCTGGTGAGTCTGTTCGGTTCTGAAGGTTCGTTCGATGATGACATCCGCCTTGGCAAAACCGGCTTCCACATCACCGTGACCGAATTCGGAACGACGAGCGACATTCGAGGGTTTCTTCGGTTTTGGTTCCACACCCTGTGTAAAGCACTTCTTGTGAAGTATCGGTGCGTCCTTGGCCACGGCCTCATCGACATCGGTGACATGTGGCAGGAGTTCGTAATCCACCTTGATGAGCTTCAGGGCCTTGCGCGCGGTCACGGCATCCACGGCCGCCACCGCCGCCACCGCATGACCGTCGTAATAGACGTGACTACGAGCCATGCAGTTGTCGAGAATATCGAACAGCTCGCTGTTGCCGTTGGTCAGGTCCGGCAGATCGGCGGCCGTGATGACCGCCTTGACCCCCTTCAGAGCCTCGGCCTTGCTAGTGTCGATACCGCGTATTGCCGCGTGTGGATGCGGACTGCGCAGGATGTTCCCGACCAGTTGCCCCGGCAGATCGATATCAGCGCCGTAGCGGGCACGCCCGGTCACCTTGTCGATGCCGTCCGGTCGCAGTGGACGTGTACCAACGGATTTGAAGGATTGCCCCGTGAATTTCGTATCAGCACTCATGACTCAAGCCTCTCGCAGTTCGGCGGCGGTCGCCTGTACCGCCCTGACTATCTTGTCGTAGCCGGTACAGCGGCACAGATTTCCCGCCAGGGCGTACCGGATCTCTTCTTCGGTAGGATCAGGATTGTTCTTCAGCAACGCCTTGGCAGCCATCAGAAACCCTGGCGTGCAGATGCCACACTGCAGGGCCGCATGCTCGATGAACTTGCTTTGCAAGGTATGCAGTTCGGCACCATCGCTCAGACCTTCGACCGTTTCCACCTTGCGTCCTTCGACTTCCATGCCCAGCACCAGGCAGGAACACACCAGAGTGTTATCGAGAATAACGCTGCAGGCACCGCAGTCACCGGTACCACAGCCTTCCTTGACGCCCTTGAGTCCCACCCGGTTGCGCAGGGCATCCAGCAGGGTTTCATCGGCTTCACAGGCGAAACCGACATCATCGCCATTGATATTCGTATTGACCAGTTGAGTCATGCCTTGCCTCCAGCTCGGGTCCAGGCTGACTGAGCAGCACGTTTTGCCAGGACTCCTGCTACTCGTGTTCGATATTCCACGGTGCCTCGCTTGTCGTTGATGGGTTTACAGGCTGCCGAACAGGCTTCTGCCACGGCTTCCAGCGTTGCTTCATCCAGAGTATTTCCCAACAGCGCCTTCTCCGCTGCCGGTACTCGAATGGCAGTGATGGCCACAGCGCCCAGTGCGACCCGTGCAGCCGTAATGATGTTCTTGCGATCGATGGTCAGGTTGACCGCTGCACTGACGACGGCAATGTCCATTTCCGTGCGAGGCGTGAAGCGCAGATAGGCATCGGCAGATCGAGTCTTGCGCGGTGGCAGTTCGAGGGCGGCTACCAGCTCGCCTTTCTTGAGAACGTTCTTTCCCGGCCCCGTCGTGAACTTCTCGACGGGTATTCGTCGTTCTCCTGCCGGACCTGCGACAAGTACCTGCGCATCCGCGGCGATCAGTGCCGGTACCGTGTCTGCTGCCGGCGAGGCATTGCACAGATTGCCTGTCATGGTGCACCGTCCCTGGATCTGATCGGAACCGATCAGATTGGCGGCTTCCACCACACCGGGCCAGGCTTTCTTCAAGACACGATGTCGGCCCATGGCACCGCAGCTGGTTGCCGCACCAATGGACATGCCTTCTGCGGTCTTGCGGATCACATGCATGTCCTTGATCCGCTTGATGTCGATGACGACGTCAGGTTCGATGAAGCCGCCTTTCATCCTGACGATGAGATCGGTTCCGCCGGCAAGGACATGGACCCGACCTCTGGAACCGGCGAGCAATTCGACAGCCTCGGGAGTGGTAAGTGGAGCTTCGTATCGCACCTTTGGAATTCCTGTATTGGGATGACAGTCGCGTCGCACGGCAAGCCGTCAGACACATTGCGCTTAGTGTGTTTCATCAAGGATCACGGGTCAACCC
The DNA here is from genome assembly GCF_052681095.1 of Granulosicoccus sp. 3-233. Taxonomy (NCBI): domain Bacteria; kingdom Pseudomonadati; phylum Pseudomonadota; class Gammaproteobacteria; order Chromatiales; family Granulosicoccaceae; genus Granulosicoccus; species Granulosicoccus sp. 3-233. The sequence goes on along the minus strand of NZ_JBQYLE010000013.1, from coordinate 9,953 downwards.
GCAAATGGAACACGCGCCGTCGAGCATCGACCAGACGATATCTCTCCCGCTCGTGCATTACATCAACCGGCAAGGCATGCCACAAACAAGGCTGCGTCAGAGATGTTTCATGCCCACTTCTTCGAGTATGGCGATCAGCGTCTTTCGCGCATTCTCACGATGATGCCAATGAATCCTGCGCGCGCCCTTTTCGTCTCCGCGCTCGATGGCCTCATACAGCGCACGATGCTCTTCATTGGACTGCAATGGCAAGGGCCTCAGATGCAGAGTGAATGCACGGGCTCTGCGAACCTGATCATTGAAATTCGAGATGATGGCGGCCATGCGTGAATTGCCGGCCAGCCGAACCAGCTCATCGTGGAATCGCTCATCAGCAGCCGCCCAGCTTTCTCGATCGAGACCTTGCAGCGAAGACTCCATGTCCAGTACCGCCTGCAAGAGCGGTTTCAGATGTGCTTTGCTGTATTTGCCACGAGCGGCCAGACCAGCGGCAAGACTTTCCAGTTCGGTCAGCACCACATAGATTTCATCCATGTCCTCGGCTGACAAGGTCAGGATTCGCACACCCTTGCGCGGTCGAACGACCAGCAGGCCCTGAGCCTCGAGAACCCGCGCCGCTTCACGGATGGGGGTTCGCGACATGCTCAGTCTCTCGGCCAGTTCGTTCTCCAGATGGTCGGTACCGGCGGCCAGATCACCCGAGAAGATCAGCGACCGAATGCTCTCGACGGCAAGCTGTGTACGTGATGTCTGTCTGTCGTCTTCTTGCAATGTCAACTCAGTTCCTGTTTACGATGTTCCCGAGCAGCTCGGTAAACCAACTCTTCCAGCTCGATGACAGACAGGTATTCACTTGCCTGATTCTCGATTGGAGAGCCGGTCAGCAGCCCTTGTACCACGTGATGTTGCAAGGCATACACGCAATCACCACCGAATCCGGCCCATCCCATGCCCGGCAACAAGGTCTGCAGATCGCGCGAACCGAAGCTGCGAAACGTCACAGTACCATCCCCCGTGAGCGACAGCGAGCCTCGATCTCCCTCCAGCAATGCTTCTCCCATGGTGATACGGGTATTTTCAGCGGCATGATCGAGATGACGATTGCCATCGAACATGGCCCGGCAGCCATCCTCGTACTCGAAGATGAAGAATCCGGCATCCTCGCCAGCAATATTCGTATTCAGCCGCCTCAGGTCGGCATAGACCGCTCTGGGCATTCCCAGCATGAACCGGAAGACATCGATGAAATGCACCCCGGTCTCATGAATCAGCAAGCGCGGCATTTCGCGAAAATAGGGCTGTCTGTCCAGATAGGCATCTGCCCCCTGGCCATCCCCGGGACGCAAGCGAAACGTGAACTGATGTACCTTGCCGACCAGACCGTCATCCACTGCCTTCGCCATGCACCGAAACCACGGCTGGAACCTGAAGTTTTCGTGCACGACAAGCCTGGCATCTGCCTGCGCAGCCAGCTCGATTGCGACCCGTACCTCGTCGAGTGAATTGCACAGCGGCTTCTGGCAGATGATGAGCTTGATACCCGCCTCCAGAGCTTCGCGAATGGCGTCCAGATGAGTGGGCGGTTTGGTGATGATGTCCAGCACATCCGGAGTTACCGAGCTCAGCATGGAGCTCAGATCGGCAAACGCTGGCAGACCCGTCGAGGCAGCCCTGTCGATGGCAAGATCTGCGGCACCGACGAGTTCGACCTCATCGATTCGGCGCCAGGCATCATAATGGAAACGGCTGAAATAGCCAGCTCCCAGACAGGCAACCTTGATGGGCCCGGCCACCATCAGCCTTCTTCCAGTTTTTCCATGACGGCTCCTGCAGCCTCCTCGGTCGAACTGTTGCCTCCGAGATCCCGCGTGGTCATCTGTCCGTCGGCAATCACCGCGTAAACTGCATCTCTCAATCGATTGCCATCACTCACCATGGCCGCCTGATCGTGGCGCTGGCCCAGCCAGTCGAGCATCATCGCCGCTGACAGGATCATCGCAAAGGGATTGGCCACTCCCTGACCGACGATATCGGGAGCCGAGCCATGGCATGGCTGGAATACGGCATGATCATCTCCGATATCAGCGGAAGGCGCCAGGCCCAGACCGCCCATCAGACCTGCTCCAAGATCGGACAGGATGTCACCGAACATGTTCTCGGTCACCATGACATCGAAGATCCAAGGCTTCTCCACCATCCACAAGGCGGTGGCATCGACATAGGCATGATCCGACTGCAGCTCCGGATAGCGCTTCGCCTCTCCATCGAAGATCTCGCGAAAGAAGGCAAACGACCTGAACACATTGGCCTTGTCGACGCAGGTGACCCGTCCTTCGCCCCGCCCGGCAGCCTGACGCTGTCTGGCGAGATCGAAGGCAAAACGAAACAGCTTCTCACTGGTCTTGCGCGTGATGAGAAGCGTTTCGCGAGCCTCGTCCGGCCCGACCTCACCGGTTCCACGGCTGTAGAACAGGCCTTCGGTGCTCTCGCGAACCAGCACGAAATCCACCGATTGCCCCCCATCGAGCTTCAATGGCGTTCTCTGGCCGGGACTGATTCGCACGGGACGCACCCCCGCGAACAGGTCCAGCTCGTTTCGCAGATCCAGCTGCGGGGAAATCTCGGTGCCATCAGGCTTGCGAATCGAAGGCATGCCCATGGCCGACAACAGGATCGCATCGGCTTTTCTGGCCCCCTCGAGCGAGGCTTCGGGCAATGACTCACCGGTACTGGCATACAGATTGGCGCCAGCAGGCAATCGATTGAAATCAAGATCATAGCTCGACGAGTCACGACTGAGCTGTTGCAGGATGCGAAGAGTCGGACTTGTAATTTCCGGACCTATGCCGTCACCATCAAATACGGCTATCTCGAACGAACTGGGCATTACCACTCTCCATCAACTTCACGAAAATTCGCTGTTCGGCGAACTGATCAAAAGCACTCAGCCGGTTGACTGCGCGTAATTTAATGTATACGTTATCGCATACAACAACAAAAATCCAGAGACATCTTCCAGGCACCGCCCAAAGGAGCGCATCATGAAAGTCAGACTCGGCCTACTCGCCGCTACCACTCTACTCGCCCTCAGCACGTCGTTACACGCTGCCACCGTTCTCAAGTTCAGCCATACAGACAATCCCGGTGGTTCGCGCCAGGCAGCGGCAGAACTGTTCGCGGAGAAGGTTTCCGACTATACCGATGGTCGATACACCGTTCGCATATTTCCCGCCGGCCAACTGGCCAATGACCCCAAGGCCATCGAGCAATTGCAACTGGGTGGCGTCGATTTCACCGTATCGGCCGTGGGCTCGTACGCGACACATCTGACTTCCCTGAATCTGATGGCCATGCCTTTTCTGCTCGATACCTATGAACAGGGCTGGGAGTTTTATGACAATTCCGAGTGGCTACAGGAAGAATTCGCCAAACTGCCCGAGGTCGGCTTCCGCGTACTCTCCACCTGGGAGGCGGGGTTCCGCAGTTTCACCACCTCCGAACCACTGAACTCTCCAACCGATGCGCAGAAGATGAAAATGCGTGTCTTCCCCAACGACATGATCCGCTGGAGCATGGAGGCCATCGGTTTCCAGACCGTGGTCATGCCCATCACGGACGTCTACCTGGCGATACAGCAAGGCACCGTCAACGGACAGGAAAATCCGGTGGACACCATCAAATCATTGCGATTTCATGAAGTTGCCCCTTACATCACGCTGACCCGACATGTCTACAGCCCGTTGCCCCTGACCGTATCCGAGAAGGCCTGGCAGTCATTTTCGGATGAAGACAAGGCCGCCATTCAGAAGGCCAGCGAAGAGGCTGCAGCATTCAGTCGCGATCTCGTCAAGAACTCCGTGGAACAACAACTCGAGGAAATGAAGGCAGAGGGTGCCACGGTCACCACGCCCGACATCGCGCCCTTTCGCGACGCGGTCGCCTCGGTGTATGACAAGGCCCGAGGAGTCTACGGCGCTGAAGCAGTTGATCGTGTCCTGGCCGATACCGCCGCGGTTCGGGAAATGAAACCAGCGCAGTAGATCTCTGCCAGACGTTGCCAATGCCGGAGCATGACCTGCTTCGGCTTTTCGATTCCTCGAGGAAACCGGCATGGATTATCGACCATATTATCCACCTGTCCTGACAACGCTGAGCCGGGTCATTGACTATGCCCTGGTGCTATCGGGCGCTTTCATTGTCACCCTGGTCTTTGTCAATGCAACCCTGCGCAGTGCCGCAGGCTTTGACCTGGCATGGTCTCTGGAAGTCACCGCTTTTCTGCTGCTGTGGAGCACATTTCTGGGATGCGCTGCTGCGGTGGCACGCGGAGCACATATGAGAGTGACCGAAATCGTCGACAGCCTGTTACCTCGTAGTGCTCGTTATCACCTGTCAACGTTGATCAACCTCATTGTCGCGCTCATGATGATCAGCCTGGTCGTGACGGGCTACTCCATCTCTACGCACACCTGGGCACAACGCACAACCGTGCTGTATCTGCCGGTAGGATTTCTGTATGCCTCGATGCCGGCCGGCATGCTGCTTTGCCTGGTGTTTCATCTGTTCAACACTGTCATCGATGTGAAGCACTCCAACGATCCCACTCATCCGTCCCGACCATCTCCGGACACGGGCACTGAAGCAGGCAACGCCACATGATTCTGCTCTTTGTTGTTTCCATATTCCTGATCACGGTTTTTCTGGGTATACCCCTGGTCTGGGCCATCTTGCTGACTGCCGTACTCCCCATTCTGGTTTTTGATCTGGGTTATCCACTGCAGGCCCTGTATCTGAACTTCATCGGTGGGGTCGAGCCCAATCATTTCCTGGCCATTCCCCTGTTCATCGTCGCAGGCGAGCTCATGAGCCGCGGCGGGGTCGGATTGCGCATCATCGGATTTGCCCGCGCGGCCTGCGGCTTCATGCCGGGAGGCCTGGGCATGGTCGTCGTCGGTGCATCCATGATTTTCGGGGGTATTTCCGGTTCAGCCATTGCCGACAGCGCCGCCATCGGCTCAGTCATGATCAAGAACATGGCAAGACAGGGTTACACCCCGGGATTTGCAGCCGGTCTCGTCGCCGCTGCCGGCACCATCGGTATCATCATTCCGCCTTCGATTCCCATGCTCATCTACGGCTTTGTCGGCAATGTATCGGTAGCAGATCTCTTCCTGGCCGGCATCGTACCCGGCGCCATGTTCGGCCTTGCATTCATGGCCGTATGCTTCCACGTCGGAAAGTCCAGCGGTTGTGATCCCGGTGGACGAACGACTACCCGAGCCGAACTCTGGTCCTCTTTCATCGGAACCGCACCTGCGTTATTGATGCCGGTGCTCATTCTGGGCGGTATATTCTCCGGCTGGGTCACGCCAACAGAGGCCGCAGCCCTGGCGGTGGTCTATGGCTTGCTCGTCACCATATTCATCTATCGTGACTTCCGGATTCGCGACTTGCCCGGACTCATGGTTGATGCCTTTGTCACCAGTGCCACTGTCATGGTGGTCATTGGCGCGACGACTGTTCTGGGCTGGCTCATCACGCTGGAACAGATGCCGCAGATACTGGTGAGCTTCGTCCAGGACTTGTCATCAAGCACGGCGGTTTTTCTGCTGCTGGTCAATATCGTACTGCTGATCCTGGGCTTGGTTCTCGACCCGGTTCCGGCAATTCTGCTGACTGCTCCGCTCTTCCTGCCAACCGCCCAGAGCTTTGGGGTCGATCCGGTACATCTGGGGGTCATCATGACTTGCAATGTCGCTGTCGGCCTGTTCACTCCACCGGTCGGAGCGACATTGTATGTGGCGTCGCGCATTTCCGGGGTCGGAGTATTGTCCATTGCCCGAAAGATGGGATTACTCTACCTGGCAGCAATAACAACCCTGGTACTGGTCACCTATTTCCCTGCCGTGTCGATGACCATGGTTCATCTGTTTCGCTGAATACCCATTTTTCCGGGCGATGAACTTGCGTCAACCGTCCCTTTCAAGCTTTGTCAAACGCTTGCACACACGAGAACGATCCCATGCATGTTGTCACCGTCCGGTTCCGTATCAAGACCGACCATCTGCAGAGCTTCACGGAGCTGATGATTCAGAATGCATCCGAATCACTGCGCAGTGAAGTCGGCTGCCACCAATTCGATGTTTGCACTGACTCGACTCGTCCAGGCGACATATTTCTGTATGAAATCTATGCCGATGCTGCAGCCTTCGACCTGCATCTGGATTCGCCACATTTCAGGGCATTCGATCAACAGACACAGCACATGTTCGAATCGAAGGAGGTCACCGTGTTCAATCAACTCAGCACTGCCGACCGGCCCACGTCACCTCGCGGCCAGACTCTCTAGACAGGAAGAATCCAGCGCCGCACTCATCGTGATGCGGCTTCACGCATGTAGACATCTCGGCCACCGATCCAGACACGCTCTACACGAATGTTGCGCACATCCGGTTCGCTCAGGGGGTCACTCGACAAGACGACGATATCCGCCAACTTGCCAGCCTCCAGTGACCCTCTGTCATGCTCCAGACCATTCTGCGAGGCGGCATCAAGCGTCATGGCACGCAATGCTCGTTCCCTGCTGATGATGAACTCGGGCCCGAGCACATGACCGCTCAATGTCTCGCGCCGATTGGCACTCCAGAGTATCTGCATGGGATTGACCGGCGTCACGGGAGCATCCGAATGCAGGGAGTATGCGACCTCGTAGGTATCGGCAAGGGCGAGCGGGCTGATCCGTCTTGCCCTCTCCTCTCCGAGTACGGTTTGACGATACCAGTCGCCCCAGAAGAAGGTATGTGCCGGAAAAAAGGATACAGTGGCGCCCAGCTGCTTCAGCCGGGGTAACTGATCTTCCCGAATTGTCTGCGCATGTACCACGATATGCCCAATCTCGGGCCGGTAATACTGCAACTGCGCTGCATCGAGCGCTTCAATGATCAGATCGATGGCAGCATCACCGTTACCATGCAATGCCAATCGAACGCCAGCCCGGTGGAACTCGAGCACCTGAGATTTCAACCGCTGCGCAGACAGCGCTGGAAAACCACGGTAATCAGGAGCTTTCCCTCCGGTGGAGCGATAAGGCTCAGTCAGCCACGCTGTGCGCCCTTGTGGGCTTCCATCAACACTCAGTTTGAGAGCAGACAGTGAGAAATACTCAGGATCGGCCTGCCAGTCCAATGCTCTCTGCAGAGCGTCTGTCGCTGTACCGAGCCGTTCGCCAGAGATCTCGCTACTTATCCTGTCCGCCATCTTCTCATAGGCTGGCCAGACGACGATTCGCTGCGGAATGATGCCAAGACGCTGCGCCCAGAAAAGCATTCGCATGGACAGCAGGTCGGCAAACCCGTTCTGTACAGTTGTCACACCGGCCTGCAAGTAACTATCTCGAGCATATAGCAAGGCATTCAGAAGGTCGCGGAGTGGCAGTTTCATCAACAGTCTCCCCAGGCGGGGAGCAACCCCTTCCTGCAACAATCCGGTCAGCTGTCCCTGACTGTCACGCTGCGGCTCGAAGTTGTTCTTCTCGAAGGACGAACGCGCATGGCTTTCGTCCTGATGTCCCAACTCCGCCATGGCCTGCGAATTCGCCACTCCCATGTGTCCGGAACGATGCCACAGATAGACAGGATGATGCGGTGCGACTCGATCAAGTTCCTGTCGTGTGGGATGTCGTTGTACCGCCAACGAAGCATCATCATAGTTGAAGGCCAGAATCCATTCACCCCTTGGCCGCCTCGCGGCATACTCGCCAACCCGGCGTAACAGGGTATCCAGACTGCTCACGTCTCCAACAGGAGGCGGTGTCAGATCCAGAAAGGACCGGGCCAGACCGGAACTGGGAAAGTGGCTGTGTGCATCCACAAAACCCGGAACCACACTTTTACCGCGCAGGTCGATGACTCGCGTGAGCCAGGGTAATTCCTGTTCGAGCGACTGCTGATCGCCAACGGCCGAGATGTAACGCCCATTCATCAGCAACGCATCCGCAAACGGCCGATCGTCGTTCATGGTCAGTATGCGGGCATTGATGAAAAGGGTCGGTCGGTTCGCAGTCAGGATGATTGTAGTGCCCCCAGCCATCAGGAATCCACCAAGCAAAACCGCCAGAGTCCCCTTGCGGGTCGGGAAGCCATACTTCATGGGCATGGATCAGTCTTGCACCCCATCACTTCATGGGTCAGATCCGATGTGTTGCGAGAGAGATTCATCAAAGTTCCGGGGTCATGCACCTTTGCCACGATCAGGTGTATTGGTCTGCACTAAATGGACCTCTCAACGCTCCGGAGTTCAAATCGATTCTTGCTTGCCTGACGGTTTTTCAAGCGGCCAGACAATGTGCAGGACAAAATGGCCACAAACCCGGGCTTCGCCTTGATCGGCGAGTGATGTTCAGCAGACAGCTATGGCTATAATGATTCAGGCCGTGATCAGGTCAGCGACGCTGACCTGCAGCGGATATCTCCGATACATTCTTCTGAGTCTGCTCGATGAAAGTCATACATCTGACTGATCTTCACATTTCGCCCGATCCGGTCATGAACTGTGACTCGATCGAACCCTGCGAAGCAGCCTTGCGTCACATCGCCCGTTTCCACACTGACGCCGATCTGATCGTCGTCACCGGAGATCTGAGTGACCATGGTGATCGCGAAAGTTATCTGAAGCTTCGGCAACTGTTGATGGACGCAGGCTTGGCCGACGACCCTCGGTTGCGTCTGCTGCTCGGGAATCACGATGATCGCAAGGTCTTTCAATCCGTCTTTCCGGAAACTCCCAAAGACTCGAATGGATTCACACAGTGGGCAGAAAAGACGGAGTCAGGCCTGTTCGTGTATCTCGACACCCATGAACCGGGCACCAATACAGGCCACTTCTGCGAGGATCGTTCCGCCTGGCTCGACGCGACTCTGAGTTCGGCACAGGCTGACAACACACCTGCCTGGCTTTTCATGCATCACAACCCGACACCAGTGCATGTCTTGAGTGCCGACAGTATCGGTTTGCTGAACGGCTCCAGCTTTCGCACGCTCATCGGTAAATACCGGGACATCGTGCGCCACATCGCCTTCGGTCATTGTCATTTCACTCTCAGTGGCAGCCTCCACGGTGTACCGCTATCTGCCAACCGCGGCACTGCCAGAGCGCTGTGGCCAGGTGTTGAACAACCTCAACCGCGATTCGCCACAGGGCCGCTGGAAAGGCATTACAACGTGATGTTGATCAACGATGAATCCACCGTCATTCATTCCATCGATTTCGAACGACAGGATGAAGTCGTCTACCTGGGCTCTGACTGAACCTCCGGGATCACGCCGGACCGGGAAACCTTTCGACTTGCAATCCATCGGTTTCGAATGACAGAAAGAAATGATCTACGCTGGCGGTGCCTGAGCCTCCAGTGTCGCCGAGTTACGCAAACGCCATCCGCAGTTGCCGCTGACATTGATCACGCCGGACAAGGACACCGTTAGACCTGACACGTCATCAACGAATGATCATGACCGACAGATCAGTGTGGGTCGCCAGATTTTCGGAGTGGGATCTGAAAATGTAATCGCGAAATCCCGGTTCGTGTGAGGCCATGACGATCAAGTCCGCACCGATCTCGTGAATAGCCTGATTCAGCTTCTTCTCCAGATCCACAGCCACATCAACACTGACCGTGGAATGCGCCTTGAAATCCACACCAAATTCCTGTGATCGCGCCTCAGCGTAAGCTGCGAGTTTTTCAGCGAATTCGTCAGGCGAATGAGCGATTTCATTTGGCGTGTTACTGGTTACTCCGACCAGGGTCAGCGTTGAGCCATAATGCTTCGCCAGGTCAGCAGCTGCATTGATGGCTTTGAGCTGTTTTTCCGCATGAGGAGTTATGGTTGAAAGTGGTGTCTGAGCAAGGTTGAAAAAAAGCGGCGTATCTGGTTGATTGGTAGTTACCACACCATCAA